>NZ_CP025628.1:595000-741697 GCF_003072465.1 Candidatus Kinetoplastibacterium sorsogonicusi | reverse complement strand
AATTAATTTTTTAATATTACATAATTTTTAAAAATTATATATTATTACTACGTCATATATAAAGTTTTATATTTTAATAAATTTGATATAACCTATAACAAAGTTATATAATTCATACTAATATTTGCAATAAATAAAACTATTAACTATAAAAAATATAGAATTCTAGTTTAGTTTAGAATATTTGCTTTTATTATTTTATAATTAATCATTAAATAATACTACGTATCTTATAATTGTAATAATGATACTTTTATATAGATATTTTATATTTTTTGTTATTCGTATAGGTTCTCAATGAAACGCACTTATCAACCTTCAGTTACACGCAGAAAAAGAACTCACGGTTTTCGTATACGTATGAAAACACGTGCTGGTCGTGCTATTCTAAATGCTAGAAGAGCTAAAGGCCGCAAACGTCTTTCTGTATAAGCATATAATTAATTAAAATTAATAGTGATGTTACGCGCCACGCTTCCAGCCGAGGCGCGATTAAAAAAAAATTCAGATTTCGTTTTTATTCTTAAAAATGGTAAAAAAATAGATTTTGGTAATTTTTTTATTATAATAGCATCAAATAAGCTGCAAAATTATCATATAGAAGCTAGGCTTGGTATCATTATATCTAAAAAATTTGCTAAAAAAGCTATAATTAGAAATACATTAAAAAGAATAATAAGGGAATTTTTTAGAAAAAATCGCGCTCTTATTCCTAAAAAAAATTATATTTTTCGTTTATATAAGAAAATACCAAAATATTCTCTAATGAAAATAAAAAAAATAATAAATATTGAACTTTTTCATCAGTTCTCAAGGATTAAAAATGATAAAAAAAGTCTTAATATCAATAATTAAAACATACCAATACATAATAAGTCCATTAATTGGCCAAAATTGTAGATTTATTCCTTCATGTTCTAATTATGCTATTGATTCTATTAAAAATCATGGAATTTTGTATGGTATTTTTCTAACTATAATACGCATATTAAAATGCAATCCATATATTAAAGGAGGAAAAGACTTTATTTCACATAAAAATTAATAGTAATAATTTTATAAATTAATTTTAATAGTGAATTGTATGTCAATTACTAAAATCATGGATACAAAAAAACTAATACTTTGGATAATTTTTTCATTTTCCATAATGTTATTATGGCATCAATGGCAAAATGATTATAAACAAAATCAATATATACAAACAGCAAATAATTCTATTACAGATTCTACTACAATAATACCCAATATTTATCATGATACAAAAAAGTATGATACAGGTGATTTAATAAATGTGAAAACAGACTTACTAGATATTACTTTAGATTGTCTTGGTGCTCAAATTATAAAAGTCAAATTATTGAAATATCCATCTTTAATGAATAAAGATGAAGGTACAATTTTATTAGATAAAAATGATAAGAATTTTTATGTAGTACAATCTGGAATTATTAGTAATAAAGCTAAAGAAGAATTTCCTAATCATCAAACAAATTTTACATTTAATAAAGATGATTCAATATTTCTTGGCAATCAAAAAAAATTAGTATTTGAAGCAAATGTTAATAATGTTTTACTAAAAAAAATTTTTTTAATAAATGAAAAATCTTACAATATACAAGTCATACATAAATTGACGAATAACAATAAAGAAACTATATATCCCTCTTTATATTTGCAAATAGAAAGAGATGGGAATGAGCCATATGGAATTTCTAAATTCTATAAAACATTTACTGGTTTTGCTGTTTTTTCTAATAAAGAAAAATTTCAAAAAATATCTTTTGATGATATTACAAAAAATAAACAAAAATATATTAAGGAAAGCAGTAATGGATGGATTGCAATGGTTCAACAGTATTTTACTACTGCTTTGATACCAACTCCAGGTATTAATCATAAAAATGAAATAGTCAAAATTAATGATTTATATAAAAATACTTATGTAGCAAGAGTTATAGAAAATCTTGAACAAGTATTACCAAATCATACTATATCTAATACATCTAATTTATGGATTGGTCCACAAGATCAAAATACATTATCACAATTATCTGAAGGATTAGATTTAGTTGTAGATTATGGTTTTTTTACTATAATAGCAAAACCTTTATTCTTATTGCTTACATTAATGTATAAAATATTTAATAATTGGGGATGGTCTATCGTATTTCTTACTATATTTATTAAGTTAATTTTCTTTCCTTTATCTTCTGCAAGCTATAAATCTATGGCAAAGTTGAAAGATATAGCTCCTAAAATTCAATCTTTAAAAGAAATATATAATGAAGATAAACAAAAATTAAATATAGCTTTGATGGATTTATATAAGACAGAAAAAATTAATCCTCTAGGGGGTTGTTTACCAACATTAATTCAAATACCAGTATTTATTGCTTTATATTGGGTATTATTATCAAGTGTAGAAATGAAAGGAGCACCATGGATTTTATGGATCAACGATTTATCAGCTAAAGATCCTTTTTTTATACTTCCATCATTAATGATGCTTACAATGTTTTTACAAATAAAATTAAATCCAGCACCAACAGATCCTATACAAGCTAAAATTATGATGATAATGCCAATTGTATTTGGATTTATGATGTTTTTTTTCCCATCAGGTTTAGTACTTTATTGGTGTGTAAATAATACTATATCTATTATGCAACAATGGTTTATTACTAAAAATTTATATCACTCATAAATATCTAATTAATGTATAGGATATCTTGCTAATAGTATTATCCTATACATTGATTAATTTTTCATAAAATGAATAATAATGACAATATTGTAGCTATAGCTACTGCTAATGGCAAAGGTAGTATAGGTGTTATACGTATATCAGGTCCAAATTTAATTAATATAATTGGACATATTTTTAAACAAGAATTGTATCCTAGAAAAGTATATTATTTACCTTTTCTTGATAAAAATGAAATAATTGATAGGGGAATCGTAATTTTTTTTAAAGCTCCTAATTCTTACACAGGAGAAGATGTTTTAGAGTTACAATGTCATGGTGGTATATATGTGACTAGATTAATACTAGAATGTTTATTAAAAAATAAAATAGAGCTAAACTTGAGATTAGCAGATCCTGGAGAATTTACAAAAAGAGCATTTTTAAACGGAAAAATAGATTTAACACAAGCTGAAGCTATATCAGATTTAATAAATGCAAAGTCTAAAATAGCAGTTAAAAGTGCTAATATTTCTTTATCAGGTAAATTTAGTTATATATTAGATAATATACAAAAAAATTTAATCAATATTCAAGTAATAATGGAAGCTAATTTAGATTTTTCAGAAGAAGAAATAGAATATTTAAATATAGATAAAATTTTGAATAACATACTAGAAATTAAAAAAGAAATTAAAGGTTTAATTCATAAATCTAAATTTAGTTTTAAAATAAGAGAAGGTATTAATGTTGCATTGATAGGAAAACCTAATGTAGGAAAATCCAGTTTATTAAACAAATTAATAGACGAGGAGGTCGCTATAGTTACTCCTTTTGCAGGTACTACAAGAGATGTTATTACAAAAACTATATATATAGATGGATTTCAGATTAATTTAATGGATACAGCTGGCATACACGATACAAAGGATCCCGTAGAAAAAATAGGCATTAAAAGGAGTATGTTAGCAATTAAAAAGGCAGATATTATATTAAATATACACGATATTAAAAATATCAATAATATTAACCTGAAAGAAACAATAAAGTTACCTAAATACAAAACAATTAATGTTTTTAATAAAATAGATTTAATAAAAACAAACTTAAATTTTAATATAAAACCAAATAAATATAATTTATATGTTTCAGTAAAAAAATCTATAGGTTTAGAAGATATAAAAAATAGAATTACTCAAATAGCTAATGAAAAAGATCAAGAAGAAATACCTTGGTTAGCAAGAAAAAGACATGTTGAGTGTTTGAAAAATACAATTTATCATTTAGATAACGCTTATAATAATTTAATCAAAAAAGATAATTTTTTAGAATTATCTGCAGAAGAAATTAGATTAGCTCAAAATAATATTAATGCTATTACTGGAAAATTTACTAATGAAGATTTATTGGGAGAAATATTTTCTAGTTTTTGTATAGGTAAATAAATTTAAAATATTGTTAATAATCATTGTATAAAACATTGTTAATAATCATTGGATGATTTCTTAATAAGTTAACATTTTTTAATTTATTAAAAACTTATTAACTTTTTATAGTTTATCAACACATAAGTTATAAACTATAAAAATTAGTTATATTCAATGATTTAATAGGGTTTTTAATGTTTTATTAAAGTTATCAACAATACATATTATTAATTAATATATATATATACATATTATAAAATGAATTCAAATATTTTTGATGTTATTGTAATAGGTGGAGGACATGCTGGTACTGAAGCTGCATTAGCTGCTTCTAAATCTGGAGCAAAAACTTTATTACTCACCACTAAAATTAGTTCACTAGGACAAATGTCTTGTAATCCATCTATAGGAGGTATTGGTAAGGGTCATTTAGTAAAAGAAATCGATGCTTTAGGTGGTATTATGGCCATAGCTGCTGATCATGCAGGTATACAATTTAGAATATTAAATAAATCTAAAGGACCAGCTGTAAGAGCTACTAGAGCTCAAATAGATAGAGAATTATATAGTAAATTTATTTATTTCAATTTGATGAATAATCAATTATTACAAATTAAAGAAAAAACAGTAATTGATATCATTATTAAAAATCATAAAATTTATTGTATAAAAACGGATGATAATGAAGAAATACAAACAAAAAGCGTTGTTTTAACTACAGGTACATTTCTTAACGGTGTTATACATATTGGTTCTGAAAAAAAATATGGTGGTAGAATTGGAGATCCATCATCCATTATGTTAGCTAATAAATTAAACGATATAGGTCTTACGAAAGGAAGATTGAAAACTGGAACTCCTCCAAGGATTGATAAAAAATCAATAAATTTTTCTTTGCTAGAAAAGCAAGAATCAGATAATAACCCATATCCAGTATTTTCATTTAATGGTGATATTAGTATGCATCCTAAACAATTACCTTGTTGGATTACACATACTAATAAAACTACTCATGAAATTATTAGTTCTTCTTTTAATACATCTCCTTTGTTTAATGGATCAATTTCAGGTATTGGTCCACGTTATTGTCCTTCTATAGAAGACAAAGTAAAACGATTTCAAGATAAAAACTCTCATCAAGTTTTTTTGGAGCCAGAAGGTTTAAATTCTAATATTATTTATCCCAATGGAGTATCTACTAGTTTACCTTTAGATACTCAAATAAAATTTATTAGATCAATACCTGGTTTGGAAGAAGCTAATATTTTAGTACCTGGTTATGCTATAGAATATGATTATTATGATCCTAGAAATTTAAATTTAACTTTAGAAAGCAAAATTGTATCTGGTTTATTCTTTGCAGGTCAAATAAACGGTACTACTGGATATGAAGAAGCTGCTGCACAGGGGTTAATAGCTGGATTAAATGCTTCTATGAAATCTTTAAGAAAGGAATTTTTTGTACCTGATAGAAAACATTCTTATATAGGAGTTATGATAGACGATTTAGTTAATAAAGGTGTTACTGAACCTTACAGAATGTTTACTTCTAGAGCAGAATATAGATTAAGTTTAAGAGAAGATAATGCTGATTTAAGATTAACTCCTATTGGTCGTAAGTTTGGTTTAATTAATGATTCTAAATGGGAATCTTTTTGTATTAAACAGGAATCCATAGAAAATGAAATATTAAGGTTAAAAAATATAAAATTGGATACTTCGCAAGTAGATTCTAATTTTTTAAATAAATTAAATATTAAAAGCATTGAATCATCTTCTTTATTTGATTTAATGAAAAGACCTAATATTACATATGAAATATTGATGAAATTAAAGAATCAAAATAGTGAATATATTTATGGACCTGGTTTTATAGATAATCATAATATTTCAGAACAAATTACAATTCAATCAAATTATGAAGGATATATTAATAATCAATTAAAAGAGATAAACAAAAATAATATATATGAAAATTACCAAATAGATAAAGAGATAAATTTTAATCAAATAAAAAATTTATCTATTGAGGTTAGACAAAAACTGAATTTTTACAAACCGACTACTATTGGACAAGCTAGCAGAATTTCTGGTATTACACCTGCTGCTATTTCTGTTTTACTAATTTATTTGAAAAAATATAAATCTTTAAAAAAAATATAAATTTTTTGAACATTAATATATGAGTAAAGAATACATTGATATTTTAAATAATGCAGCAATAAAACTCAAAATAAATATTTCTGCAACTCAACAAGAAAAACTAATAAAATATGTAGATTATATTTTAGAATGGAATGAAGTATATAATATAACATCTATTAAAACTAAAAAAAAAATTTTGATTTATCACATAATAGATAGCTTAGCAGTAATTCCATCTTTAAAAAAAATATATTCTAAAAATATAAAATTAGCTGATATTGGTTCTGGTTGCGGTGTGCCAGGTATGATATTAGCAATTATGAATAATGATTGGAATATTATTTGTATTGATTCAGTAGAAAAAAAAACTAGTTTTATAAAATATGTAGCAAATTGTTTACTTATCAAAAATATTAAAGTTATACATTCTAGAGTAGAATGTATAACTCCATTAAATTGTGACATTGTAATATCAAGAGCTTTTTCTTCTATTAAAAATTTTATTTTATTATCACATAAACATTTAAATCAAAATGGTACTTTAATAGCAATGAAAGGTTTATTTCCTCAACATGAAATAGAAGATTTAAAATCTCTGCAAAATTGGAATTTTATAGGTACAAAAAATCTTTATGTTCCATATTTAGAATCAAAAAGATGTTTAATTTATATTAAAGAAAAAAATAATATATAAAAAATTTAATGTATTTATATATATGCAAAATAAATATTTACAGGTATAATATTTAAAATGTTATTTTTTGTAATAAATTTTTTATGATCTTAATTTGACATATAGTATAAAATTATTCAAAATAATAATTTGTTTGTTATTGGAGGGGTGCCCGAGTGGCTAAAGGGGGCAGACTGTAAATCTGTTGGCTAACGCCTACGTTGGTTCGAATCCAACCTCCTCCACCATTTTGAAAAATTGTATATTAATTTTTGCGGGTGTAGCTCAATGGTAGAGCAGAAGCCTTCCAAGCTTATTACGAGGGTTCGATTCCCTTCACCCGCTCCAGGGACGTTGGCCCATGTGGCTCAGTGGTAGAGCACTCCCTTGGTAAGGGAGAGGTCACGCGTTCGATCCGCGTCATGGGCACCATTAATCAAATTTTTATGGTTTTCGTTATATATTAACGATATGTAATATATTGATTAAATCAAATAATGAAAATTAAGTTTTAATATACAAATATTAATCATATTTATATATTTTTACATAAAAAATGAATAAACATTAAATATAATTAATAATAGTTTATTAAATTTTGTATAAATTTATTTTATACAAATGTTTACATGATTATTATTGATATGTATCATATCAAGTTCTCTAAGAACTTTTTTAGGGGCATAGCTCAATTGGTAGAGTGTCGGTCTCCAAAACCGAAGGTTGTGGGTTCAATTCCTACTGCCCCTGCCATTTATTTTGGTAAGATTTTGAGGTCAAATGAAACTTTTATTTAAAATGTCTAATAAAATCAAGAATTTTATTTCTGGTTCTCTGTTTTTGGCTGCAATATTAAGTTATTTTTTATTAAAAAATAATAATTTTATAGTTAGATTATTTTTCTGTTCTTCTTTGATTTCTTTATCTGTATTTATATTATCTTTGAATAGTTTTGGTCAAAATTTATTAACTTTTTTTATAGCTTCTTATGAAGAATTAAAAAAGGTAATATGGCCTGCTAATAAAGAAATTATTCATATGGCATTTTTAGTATTTCTATTTTCTATATTGAGTGGTTTTTTTATTTGGATTATTGATAAAGCTATTGCTTTTTTGATTTATGCTTTTTTATTAGGCTGGAAGTAGGATTTATTAATGATGAAATGTTGGTATGTTGTTCATGTTAGTTCTAGCATGGAAAAAAATGTCGTAAAATTATTGAATGATCGTATTGACCGTTATAATTTAGGCCATATGTTTGGACGTATATTGATACCTTCTGAAGAAGTGATTGATGTAAAACATGGTCAAAAAACTATTTCAGAACGCAAAATATTTCCTGGATATGTTTTAATTGAAATGGTTTTAACAGATGAAACATGGCACTTGGTAAAAAATACAAATAAAGTAAATGGATTTTTAGGTGGATCTGGAAACCGTCCCTCTCCTATTTCAGAAAAGGAAGTAAATAAAATTCTTCTTCAAATAGAAGAAGGTTTTGAAAAACCTAAGCCTAAAGTATTATTTGAAATTGGAGAAATGATAAGGGTTAAAGACGGTCCATTTGCCGATTTTAATGGTAATATTGAAGAAGTAAATTATGAAAAAAATAAAATGAGAGTTTCTGTAGCTATTTTTGGAAGAGCTACACCTGTAGAACTTGAGTTTAATCAAGTAGAGAAAGTTTGATATTTAAAGTAATTTGGGGAGCTTAATAAATAATAATTAAGCGAATTACCCATAGGGAGATAAAATTGGCAAAGAAAATAATAGGTTTTATAAAATTACAAGTACCTGCTGGAAAAGCTAATCCATCACCTCCTATTGGTCCAGCTCTTGGACAAAGAGGTTTGAACATTATGGAATTTTGTAAAGCTTTTAATGCTAAAACACAAAACATGGAACAAGGTATTCCAGTACCTGTTGTAATTACTGCTTTTGCAGATAAAAGTTTTACTTTTATCTTAAAAACTCCTCCAGCAACTGTACTAATTAAGAAAGCTGCTGGAATTGAAAAAGGTTCTGCTAAGCCACATACAGATAAGGTTGGAAAAATTACTAAATCTCAAGCAGAAGAAATTGCTAAACTTAAAGAGCCTGATTTAACAGCTGCTAATTTAGAATCTGCTGTACGCACAATTGCAGGCAGTGCTCGTAGCATTGGTGTAACTGTGGAGGATCTTTAAAATGGCAGTAATAAATAAACGCACTAATATAATATCTAAAAAAGTAAAAAAAGATACGCTTTATCCTCTTAAAGATGCATTATCTTTAGTAAAGGAAACTGCTACAGCAAAATTTAATGAATCTATTGATGTAGCTATACAACTTGGAGTAGATCCTAAAAAATCTGATCAAATAGTACGTGGTTCTGTTGTTTTACCATCTGGTAGTGGTAAAATAGTTAGAGTTGCTGTATTTACACAAGGTATAAATGTAGAAGTAGCTAAAAATGCAGGTGCTGATATAGTTGGGTTAGAAGACTTAGCTAATGAGATTAAATCAGGAAATATAAACTTTGATATACTTATAGCAACTCCTGATTCTATGAAGATTGTTGGTACTTTAGGTCAAATTTTAGGACCAAAAGGGTTAATGCCTAACCCTAAAGTTGGCACTGTAACTAATGATGTAGCTGGTGCTGTTAAAAATGCTAAATCTGGGCAAGTACAGTATCGTACTGATAAAGTTGGGATTATCCATGCTAGTATTGGAAAGTCTTCTTTTAGTGTTGAGGATTTAAAAGTTAATTTTTCTGCATTAATTGATGCTTTACAAAAGGATCGTCCTACTGCTGCAAAAGGTGTTTATTTGCGTAAAATATCTTTATCTTCTACTATGGGTATTGGTATTAAAATAGATTTGACTTCTTTAAATAATTAAATTAATAATCTTTGATCTGTATCTCGTATTTTGAAGATATAGCTATCAAAAATCGTTGGAGTAGTAATAATTCTTAAAATCATTATATAATATAAATGAATCCAACGTAGATGGCGTTCCAAGATGGTTTCTGTTGAAAGGACTCCAACTAGGCGCCGCGTTTTATGGTGCGCAAAATATGTTTTTATTAACTATAGCGTTTTGATGGAGTATTTGTTCCATGAGTTTAAATCGTCAGGAAAAAGCTGCTGTAATTGAAGAAATTTCTGCACAAATAGCGATAGCGCAATCGATAATAGTAGCAGAATATAGAGGATTAGAAGTTTCTTCTATTACATCTTTGCGTAAAGATGCTCGTGCATCAGGTGTATATTTGCGAGTTTTAAAAAATTCTTTAGCTTCTATTGCTGTGAAGGGTACAGATTTTGAGATTTTATCTGATCAATTTACTGGGCCTTTAATATATAGTATCAGTTCTGATCCAGTTTCAGCTGCTAAAATTATCGCAAAATTTGCAAAAAATAATGATAAATTAGTGATCAAATCAGGTGCATTAAATAATCATTTACTTACTAAAGAAGAGATAATTGCATTATCTAGTATGCCTTCTAAAGAAGAATTAATATCTACATTATTAAGTGCTATGCAAGCACCAATAGTGAAATTTGTACGTACTATTAATGAAGTGCCTTCTAGTTTTGTACGTTGTTTATCTGCTATACGTGATTCAAAGATAGATGCTAAATAATTTATCATATTTATATATTATCTTATATTTTAATAATTTATATACTATTATATAACTATATAATAGTACAATTTTGGAGTCCTTAAAAAATGTCTTTAAATAAAACTGAAATTCTTGATGCTATTAGTCAAATGACTGTATTAGAACTATCTGAATTAATAAAAGATATAGAAGAAAAATTTGGTGTTAGTGCAGCTGCAGCTGTTGCAGTAACTGCTCCAACTACTAATACTGGTAGTGGCGCACCTGTAGCAGAAGAACAAACTGAATTTAATGTAAATCTTTTAGAAATAGGTGCTAATAAAGTTAGTGTTATCAAAGCAGTACGTGAATTAACAGGTTTAGGTTTAAAAGAAGCTAAAGATCTAGTTGATAGTGCACCTAAATTAGTTAAAGAAGGTATATCAAAAGCAGATGCAGATTTAGCTAAGAAAAAGCTTGAAGATGCTGGCGCTAAAGTTGAAATTAAATAAAAAATAGTATCTTTTCGCCCGGTGATAATTTTCTCCGGGCTTTTATCTTTTAAAAATATATAAATTTCAAATTTTTTATAAATAGAAAATTAAATTCTACTTATTTTGTTTATTTATATTAATAAAATTTCCATACAACCTCTGGTTGGAGTATCCATGTCTTACTCGTATACAGAAAAAAAACGTATTCGTAAAAGTTTTGCAAAACGTGAAGAAGTTCAAAAAATACCGTACCTGCTAGCTACTCAATTAAATTCATATCAAAATTTTTTACAATCAGATATTAATCCACCAGATCGTTCCTGTCATGGGTTGCAAGCTGCATTTTTGTCAGTATTTCCTATTGTAAGTCATAATGGTTTTGCTAAATTAGAATTTGTTCAATATGAGCTTGGTAATGCTGTATTTGATGTAAAAGAATGTCAATTACGTGGATTAACTTTTGCTTCACCTTTAAAAGCTAAGGTACGTTTAATAATATTTGATCGAGATTCTAATAAACAAGTTATAAAAGAAATTAAAGAACAATATGTATATATGGGTGAAATTCCATTAATGACTGAAAACGGTTCATTTATTATTAATGGAACAGAAAGAGTAGTTGTTTCACAATTACATAGATCACCAGGTGTATTTTTTGAACATGATAAGGGCAAAACTCATAGTTCAGGAAAATTATTATTTTCTGCTCGCATAATCCCTTATAGAGGATCTTGGTTAGATTTTGAATTTGATCCTAAAGATATATTATTTTTTCGTATAGATCGTCGCAGAAAAATGCCTATAACTATCTTATTGAAAGCTATAGGTATGACTATAGAAGAAATTTTAAGCTATTTTTTTGATTTTGATACATTTGAAATTAAAAATAATGGCGCTATGATGAAGTTTATACCAGAAAGATGGAAAGGTGAAATAGCTAAATTTGATATTTTAGATAAAAATGGTTCAATTTTAGTAAAACAAGATAAAAGAATTAATGCGAAAAATTTAAAAGATATTTCTTTATCAGGGATTGATAATGTATTTGTTCCAGATAATTTTTTAATTGGAAAAATAGTATCACAAGATATTATAGATATTGAAACTGGCGAAATTATTATTAAAGCTAATGATGAAATTACAGAAGAAAATTTATATAATTTAAGATCATCTAAAATTAAAAATATTTCCACAATATATATTAATGATTTGGATCGAGGGCCTTACATATCTCAAACATTAAAAATTGATGATACTTTAGATCAGGTCTCTGCTAAAATTGCTATATATAGAATGATGCGGCCAGGAGAGCCTCCTACAGAAGAAGTTATAGAATTTTTATTTCAAAAATTATTTTTTAATGAAGAAACTTATGATTTATCTCATGTTGGAAGAATGAAGATAAATAGCAAATTTAGTAAGCATGATATTGGAAATAATGTTTTAACTCTTACTAATGAGGATATTTTAAGAACTGTAAAATTTTTAGTGGAATTACGTAATGGTCGTGGTCAGGTTGATGATATCGATCATCTTGGTAATCGTAGAGTAAGATGTGTTGGAGAATTAACAGAGAATCAATTTAGATCTGGATTAGTTAGAGTAGAAAGAGCAGTAAAGGATAAATTAAATCAAGCAGAAATAGATAATTTAATGCCACATGATTTAATAAATTCTAAACCGATATCTGCAGCTATTAAAGAATTTTTTGGTTCAAGTCAATTATCTCAATTTATGGATCAAACTAATCCTTTATCTGAAATTACACATAAAAGGAGAGTATCTGCTTTAGGTCCTGGTGGTTTGACTCGTGAAAGGGCTGGATTTGAAGTTAGAGATGTTCATCCAACACATTATGGTAGAGTATGTCCTATTGAAACACCAGAAGGTCCTAATATAGGACTAATAAATTCTATGGCTTTATATGCAAGATTAAATGATTATGGTTTTTTAGAAACTCCTTATAAAAAAGTTGTAGATGGTAAAATTACTAATCAAATTGATTACTTATCTGCTATAGAAGAAAGTCACTATGTTATAGCTCAAGCAAATGCTACATTAGATAAAGATGGTGTTTTTACAGATGATTTGGTGGCTAGCCGCCAAAATGGAGAAACTATGTTAACTTCTCCTATAAATATAGATTATGTTGATATCGCACCATCTCAAATAGTTTCAGTAGCTGCGTCTCTTATTCCATTTTTAGAGCATGATGATGCTAATAGAGCATTAATGGGAGCTAATATGCAACGTCAAGCAGTTCCTTGTTTAAGGCCTGAAAAACCTTTAGTTGGAACTGGTGTAGAACGCACTGTAGCTGTAGATTCTGGAACTACTGTACAAGCTAAAAGAGGTGGTATAGTAGAATATGTTGATGCTGAAAGAATAGTTGTAAAAGTTAATGATATAGAAAATATTGCTGGTGAAATAGGTGTAGATATTTATAATTTAATTAAATATACTAGATCAAATCAAAATACTAATATTAATCAAAGACCTATAGTAAAAAAAGGAGATCATATTATTGCTGGTGATGTATTAGCAGATGGAGCTTCTTCTGATCTTGGTGAATTAGCTTTAGGTCAAAATATGTTAGTAGCTTTTATGCCTTGGAATGGCTACAATTTTGAGGACTCTATATTAATATCTGAGAAAGTAGTATCTGATGATAGATATACTTCTATACATATAGAAGAATTAACTGTAGTAGCACGTGATACTAAATTAGGCCCTGAAGAAATTACTAGAGACATAAGTAATTTATCAGAAACACAATTAAATAGACTTGATGATTCTGGTATCACTTATATAGGATCAGAAGTTAGAACTGGAGATGTATTAGTTGGAAAAGTAACTCCTAAAGGAGAAACACAACTGACACCAGAAGAAAAATTATTAAGAGCTATTTTTGGTGAAAAAGCTTCAGACGTAAAAGATACTTCTTTAAGGGTGCCTTCTGGTATGGTAGGAACTGTTATTGATGTTCAAGTATTTACTAGAGAAGGTGTTAAGCGAGATAAAAGAGCTCAATCAATTATTGATAGTGAATTAAACCGTTATCGTCAAGATTTAAATGACCAACTAAGAATAGTTGAAAATGATTTATTTGATAGAATACTGAAAACAATTATTGGTAAACCAGTTAATAGTGGTCCAAATAAATTAAGTAAGAATATGACAATTACTAAAGAATATTTACTTAATTTAGATAGATGGCATTGGTTTGATATTAATATGAGTAATGACGATGATGCAAGATTTTTAGAACAAGCTAAGGATTCTTTTGAACATAAAAGAAAAGAGTTTGACCTTTTATTTGAGGAAAAAAAGAAAAAATTGACACAAGGTGATGAATTACCACCAGGTGTTTTAAAAATGATTAAAGTTTATTTAGCTGTTAAAAGTAGATTACAACCAGGTGATAAAATGGCTGGTCGTCATGGAAATAAAGGAGTTGTATCTAAAATAGTACCTATTGAAGATATGCCTCATATGGCAGATGGAACACCTGTAGATATAGTATTAAATCCTTTAGGTGTTCCATCTAGAATGAATGTAGGTCAGGTATTAGAAATGCATTTAGGATGGGCTTCTAAAGGTATAGGAAATAGAATTTCTAATTTATTAAAAATGAATATAAATGTTAATAATATCAGAAGCTTTTTAGAAACTATTTATTGTTCTAAATCATCTTTAGAAAAAATTAAAAATATGAATGATACCGAAATCATTGAAATGGCAAATAATCTCCAAAGTGGAGTACCATTTGCTACACCTGTTTTTGATGGAGCTACTGAGCAAGAAATCAATGATATGATATCTTTAGCTTATCCTAAAGAAATTGCTGATGATTTACTTTTAACTGAATCTAAAACACAAGCTTGGCTATTTGATGGTAGAACTGGTGAAAAATTTGAAAGACCAATTACTATAGGATATATGCACTTTCTTAAATTACATCATTTGGTAGATGATAAAATGCATGCTCGTTCAACTGGTCCTTATTCTTTAGTTACTCAACAACCATTAGGAGGAAAAGCTCAGTTTGGTGGTCAACGTTTTGGTGAAATGGAAGTTTGGGCTTTAGAGGCATATGGAGCAGCATATACTTTACAAGAGATGTTAACTGTTAAATCAGATGATATTTCTGGGCGTACAAAATTGTATGAAAATATAGTAAAAGGAAATCATTTTATTGATGCTGGAATGCCAGAATCATTTAATGTTTTAGTAAAAGAAATTCGTTCTTTAGCTTTAGACATAGATTTGGAGCGTAATTGATGAAAGCATTATTAGACCTTTTTAGGCAAGTTTCTCAAGAAGATCAATTTGATGCTATAAAAATAGGAATTGCATCTTCTGAAAAAATTCGTTCTTGGTCTTATGGAGAAGTACGTAAACCTGAAACGATTAATTATCGTACTTTTAAACCAGAAAGAGATGGATTATTTTGTTCAAAAATTTTTGGACCTATAAAAGATTATGAATGTTTATGTGGAAAATATAAAAGATTAAAACATCGTGGAGTTATATGTGAAAAATGTGGAGTAGAAGTAACTCTATCAAAAGTTAGAAGAGAACGTATGGGGCATATTGAATTAGCAAGTCCAGTTGCTCATATATGGTTTTTAAAAAGTTTACCATCCAGATTAGGTATGGTTTTAGATATGACTTTACGTGATATAGAAAGGGTTCTATATTTTGAAGCTTGGTGTATCATAGATCCTGGCATGACTATTTTAAAACGTGGTCAAATTATGTCAGATGATGATTATTTATTAAAAATTGAAGAGTTTGGAGATGAGTTTACTGCATTAATGGGAGCAGAAGCAGTAAGAGAACTATTACGTACAATAGATATTGATAAAGAAGTGACTTTATTGAGAGAAGAATTAAAATCTACAAATTCAGAAACAAAAATTAAAAAAATTTCAAAACGCTTGAAAGTTCTTGAAGGATTTCAAAAATCTGGAATTAAACCTGAATGGATGATAATGGAAGCACTTCCAGTATTACCACCAGATTTAAGACCTCTAGTACCTTTAGATGGAGGTAGATTTGCTACATCAGATTTGAATGATCTTTATAGAAGAGTTATTAATAGAAATAATAGATTAAAAAGATTATTAGAATTAAAAGCACCAGAAATAATTTTACGAAATGAAAAACGTATGTTACAAGAATCTGTTGATTCTTTATTAGATAACGGTCGTCGTGGTAAAGCTATGACTGGTGCTAATAAAAGACAACTTAAATCTTTATCAGATATGATAAAAGGTAAAGGTGGTAGGTTTCGTCAAAATTTATTAGGCAAAAGGGTAGATTATTCTGGTAGATCTGTAATTGTAGTTGGACCTCAACTAAAGTTACATCAATGTGGTTTACCTAAATTAATGGCATTAGAACTATTTAAACCTTTTATATTTAATCGTTTAGAAAAACTTGGATTATCAAATACAATTAAAGCAGCAAAAAAAATGGTAGATAGCCAAGATCCAGTTGTATGGGATATTCTTGAAGAAGTAATTCGTGAACATCCTGTAATGTTAAATAGAGCTCCTACATTACATAGGCTTGGTATTCAGGCATTTGAACCTATTTTAATAGAAGGTAAAGCCATACAGTTACATCCATTAGTATGTGCTGCATTTAATGCTGATTTTGATGGCGATCAAATGGCAGTACACGTACCACTTTCAATTGAAGCTCAGTTAGAAGCTAGAACTTTAATGTTAGCATCAAATAATATTTTATTTCCTGCAAATGGTGAGCCTTCTATTGTGCCTTCACAAGATATAGTACTTGGATTATATTATGCTACCAGAGAAAAAATTAATGCTAAGGGAGAAGGTATATTATTTGCTAATATTAATGAAGTAAAATTGGCTTATGATAATAATGAAGTTGAATTACAAACACGTATTACAGTTAGATTAGAAGAAAATTCTGTAAATCAAGAAAATAATAAAATATTTAATCGTTATGAAACCACAGTAGGTCGTGCCTTATTATCTGAAATTTTACCTAAAAATTTAGATTTTTCTTATATAAATAAAACATTAAAGAAAAAAGAAATATCTCGACTTATTATTCAATCTTTTAGAAAGTGTGGATTAGAAGCTACAGTTATTTTTGCTGATAAATTAATGGAAGCAGGGTTTGCCTTATCTACTAAAGGCGGTATTTCAATTGCTATGAATGATATGATAATTCCAAATATCAAACATAGCATTTTATCAGAAGCTAATCAGGAAGTTAAAGAAATAGATAAGCAATATTCTTCAGGTCTTGTTACTTCACAAGAAAGATATAATAATGTTGTAGATATTTGGGGAAAAGCTAGTGATAAAATTGGTCGAGCTATGATGGATCAATTAGCTGTAGAGCAAATTAAGAATCGCTTTGGGGATGTAACTGTTCAAGAATCTTTTAATTCTATTTATATGATGGCTGATTCTGGTGCTAGAAGTTCAGCTGCACAAATACGTCAATTGGCTGGCATGAGAGGCTTAATGGCAAAACCAGATGGTTCTATTATAGAAACACCTATTACAGCTAATTTTCGTGAAGGTTTAAATGTTTTACAATATTTTATTTCTACTCATGGTGCAAGAAAAGGATTAGCTGATACAGCATTAAAAACTGCTAATTCTGGCTATTTAACACGTAGATTAGTAGATGTTACTCAGGATCTTGTTGTAACTGAACAAGATTGTAAAACTTCAAATGGCTATAACATGAAAGCACTGATTGAAGGTGGTGAAATAATAGAACATTTAAGAGATAGGATATTAGGTCGTGTTGTAGCAATAGATATTGTAAATCCAGATACCAATCAAATAGTAATTACAGCTGGCACATTAATTAATGATAATATAGTAAATATTATTGATCAATTAGGTATAGATGAAGTAAAAGTGAGAACTCCTTTAACTTGTGAAACAAGAAGAGGTTTGTGTGCTAATTGTTATGGTCAAGATCTAGGAAAAGGAGACATAGTAAATATAGGTGAAGCAGTTGGTGTGATTGCAGCACAATCTATAGGTGAGCCAGGTACACAATTAACTATGAGAACTTTTCACATAGGTGGAGCAGCATCTAGATCTATTATAGTAAGTAGTATAGAAACTAAATCAAATGGTATGATATGTTTTACGAGTTCTATGAGATATATTACTAATTCAAAAGGTGAGCGTATATCTATTTCTAGATCTGGAGAATTAATTATAGTAGATGATTTAGGCAGAGAAAGAGAAAGGCATCGTGTACCTTATGGTGCTACTTTGTTTTTTGGTGATGGAGAAATGGTTAAAGCTGGTGTACAAATTGTTTCATGGGACCCTCTAACTAGACCTATTATATCAGAATATGCTGGTGTAGTGCATTTTGATAATATAGAAGAAGGAGTCACTGTTGCTAAACAAGTTGATGATGTTACAGGATTATCTACATTAGTTGTAATTACACCTAAAACTAGAAGCAATAAAACTGTTATGCGTCCTCAAATAACACTATTGAATAGCATTGGTGATGAAGTAAAAATTGTAGGTACAAATCATCCAGTTATTATAACTTTTCCTGTAGGGGCATTAATTACAGTAAAAGATGGACAAAGTGTAGCTGTTGGAGAAGTCTTAGCACGCATTCCTCAAGATGTACAAAAAAGTCGTGATATTACTGGTGGTTTACCAAGAGTTGCTGAATTATTTGAGGCTAGATCTTCTAAAGATACTGGAATGTTGGCTGAAGTAACAGGTACAGTATCATTTGGTAAAGATACAAAAGGAAAACAAAGATTACTAATAACTGATTTAGATGGGATCTGTCATGAATTTCTTATCCCTAAAGAAAAGCAGGTATTAGTTCATGATGGTCAAGTAGTTAATAAAGGAGAGATGATTGTAGATGGCGCAGCTGATCCACATGATATTTTAAGATTAAAAGGAATAGAAGCATTAGCAGCATATATTGTAGATAATGTACAAGATGTTTATAGACTTCAAGGTGTTAAAATTAATGATAAACATATAGAAGTAATTGTACGACAAATGTTAAGAAGAGTACGTATTATCTCTGCTGGAGATACTTGTTTTATACCTGGAGAACAGGTTGAGAGATCTGATCTTTTAGACGAAAATGATAAAGTTATATCTAAAGGATTAACTCCAGCAACTTTTGAAAATATTTTATTAGGTATTACTAGAGCATCATTATCAACAGATTCTTTTATTTCTGCAGCAGCATTCCAAGAAACTACCAGAGTACTCACAGAAGCAGCTATAATGGGCAAGAAAGATGAATTAAGAGGTTTAAAAGAAAATGTTATTGTTGGTCGTTTAATACCTGCAGGTACTGGTTTTGCATATCATAAAAGTCGCAAATTAAAAGAAGAAAATAACATTGAAGAATCGGAAATACCTAATGAAAAATTAGAAAATCTTTTTAATAATTTAGTATCTACAAATAAAGATACAATTTTTAATGAATTATAATACTAATTTTTGATATATTATCTTATAAATTATAAGACTATTCAATTAATTATCTTTATGATAAAATTATTCGGATAGTCTTATTTTATTACTTTAGTGAGACTCTTGTAATTCTGCTCTTTCTTACATGCAATAGATTGGGCAGTTGCATGTATGTCTTTTTCATAAATTTTCTTAATAAAGTTAATTTAGATCTGTTAATATTAACTTAATATGGTACGTTAAAGGAATTTTAAAGGTTATGCCTACCATTAGTCAATTAATTCGTAAACCACGAGAATCGAATTTTATAAACAATAAAAGCCCTGCTTTAGAAAACTGTCCACAACGTCGTGGTGTGTGTACAAGAGTTTATACTACAACACCTAAAAAACCTAACTCAGCTATGCGTAAGGTAGCTAAAGTTCGTTTAACTAATGGGTATGAAGTAATATCTTATATAGGTGGGGAAGGTCATAATTTACAAGAACATTCAGTAGTATTAGTAAGAGGTGGTCGAGTTAAAGATTTACCTGGTGTAAGATATCATATTGTACGCGGATCTTTAGATTTACAAGGTGTAAAAGATCGTAAACAAGCGCGTTCAAAATATGGAGCTAAACGTTCTAAAAAATAATAATTACATCTTTCATTTTTTATAAATGAAAGATGTAATTAGTGTTAACTTGTTTATAATATATTTATACAAGAAATGTAAGTGACTATTATTTAATAGTCAGAATATTATTTTCTAATATTCAGCTGAATAAACACTTAAAAGGATTTTATTATATGTCACGTAGAAGAGAAATTCCCAAAAGGGATATTTTGCCTGATCCAAAATTTAGAAGTATTGAGTTAGCTAAATTTGTAAATGTAGTTATGTTAGATGGAAAAAAAGCTGTTGCCGAACGCATAGTATATGGTGCTTTAGAACAAATTAAATCTAAAATAAATAAAGATCCTATGGAGTTATTTACTTTAGCAATAAATAATATAAAACCTATAGTAGAAGTTAAAAGTCGTAGAGTTGGTGGTGCAAATTATCAAGTTCCAGTAGAAGTTAGACCAGTTAGACGTTTAGCATTGGCAATGCGTTGGTTAAGAGAATCTGCTAAAAAAAGAGGTGAAAAGTCTATGATATTACGTTTAGCTGGAGAATTAATTGATGCTTCTGAGGGCAAAGGTGCTTCTATTAAAAAAAGAGAAGATACTCATAAAATGGCTGAAGCAAACAAAGCATTTAGTCATTTTAGATGGTAAGGGGTAATTTAATTATGTCTCGAAAAACTCCAATTGAGAATTATAGGAATATAGGTATATCTGCTCATATAGATGCTGGAAAAACTACAACAACAGAAAGGATTTTATTTTATACAGGTATAAACCATAAAATAGGTGAAGTGCATGATGGTGCTGCAACTATGGATTGGATGGAACAAGAGCAAGAAAGAGGTATTACTATAACATCTGCTGCAACAACAGCTTTTTGGCGTGGGATGGCTGGTAATTATCCAGAACATAGAATTAATATTATTGATACTCCAGGACATGTAGATTTTACAATAGAAGTTGAACGTTCTATGAGAGTTTTGGATGGTGCTTGTATGGTATATTGTGCAGTTGGTGGAGTTCAACCTCAATCAGAAACTGTATGGCGTCAAGCTAATAAGTATCATGTTCCGCGCTTAATATTTGTTAATAAAATGGATAGAACTGGTGCTAATTTTTTTAGAGTTTATGATCATTTAAAAATTCGTTTGAATGCTAATCCAATTGCGATTGTCATACCTATAGGAAGTGAAGATTCTTTTAAGGGTGTAGTTGATTTAATTAAAATGCAATCTATTATTTGGGATGATAGTACTCATGGAACATCATTTGTCTACGGTGAAATACCAGATAAATTAAAATCTCAAGCAGATGAATGGAGAGAAAAATTATTAGAAGCTGCAGCTGAAGCAAATGAAGAATTAATGAACAAGTATATTGAAACAGGAAATCTTACAGAATCAGAAATTAATTATGGTATTCGTATACGTACTATTTCTGGTGAAGTTCACCCTATGTTATGTGGATCAGCTTTTAAAAACAAAGGTGTTCAAAGAATGCTTGATGCTGTAATAGATTATCTACCATCTCCAATAGATATTCCTCCAGTTAGCGGTAAAGATGTTAATGATAATAATATTTGTAGAAAAGCTTCTGATGATGAAAAAATGTCTGCATTAGCATTTAAATTAATGAGTGATCCTTTTGTAGGACAATTAACGTTTGTACGTGTTTATTCTGGTGTATTAAAATCTGGTGATTTTGTTTTAAATCCATTAAAAGGTAAAAAAGAGCGTATTGGTCGTTTATTGCAAATGCATGCTAATAATAGAGAGGAAATTAAAGAAATTTTAGCTGGAGATATTGCTGCGGTAGTAGGATTAAAAGATGTTATAACAGGTGAAACTTTATGTGATTTAAATAGTCCAATTTTACTGGAAAGTATGAATTTCCCAGAACCTGTTATATCTCAAGCTGTAGAACCTAAATCAAAATCTGATCAAGAAAAAATGGGATTAGCTTTATCTAGATTATCTCAAGAAGATCCTTCTTTTAAAGTACGTACTGATGAAGAATCAGGACAAACAGTAATATCTGGAATGGGAGAATTACATTTAGAAATAATTGTAGATAGAATGAAAAGAGAATTTGGAGTTGAAGCTAATGTAGGAAAACCTCAAGTTGCTTATCGTGAAACTATACGTAAAACTTGTAATGAAGTTGAAGGTAAATTTATTAAACAATCAGGTGGTCGTGGACAATATGGTCATGTAGTTCTAAAAATTGAACCATTAGAGCCTGGTAGTGGTTATAAATTTATAGATGCTATAAAAGGTGGTGTTGTTCCTAAAGAATATATACCCGCTGTAGATAAAGGAATACAAGAATCTTTATTATCAGGTGTAATTGCTGGCTATCCAGTTGTTGATGTACAAGTAACTTTATTTTTTGGATCATATCATGATGTTGATTCTAATGAAAATGCTTTTAGAATGGCTGGATCTATGGCTTTTAAAGAAGGTTTACGTAAAGCCAATCCAATATTATTAGAACCAACTATGTCAGTTGAAGTAGAAACCCCTGAAGATTATGCAGGGACAGTTATTGGTGATTTATCATCTCGTAGAGGTATGATACAAGGAATGGATGATATAATTGGTGGAGGTAAGACTATAAAGGCAGAAGTACCATTATCTGAAATGTTTGGTTATGCTACTAATTTGCGCTCCCTTACCCAAGGTCGTGCTACTTATACTATGGAATTTAATAGATATTCAGAAGCACCTAAAAATATAGCTGATGAAGTTGTTGCTTCTAGAGGCAAATAGAATTACATTTATTTAATGAAAATTATTTTAAAAAGGATATGAATATGGCAAAAAGCAAATTTGAACGTACCAAACCACATGTAAATGTGGGTACAATAGGTCATGTAGATCATGGTAAAACAACTTTAACAGCAGCAATTACAACAGTCTTGTCATCTAAATTTGGTGGAGAAGCTCGTAATTATGCTCAAATTGATGCAGCTCCTGAAGAAAAAGCTAGAGGCATTACTATTAATACAGCACATGTTGAATATGAAACAGCAAATAGACATTATGCTCATGTTGATTGTCCTGGACATGCAGATTATGTTAAAAATATGATAACAGGTGCAGCACAAATGGATGGTGCAATATTAGTCGTTTCTGCAGCAGATGGTCCTATGCCTCAAACTCGTGAACATATCTTATTATCAAGACAGGTAGGTGTTCCTTATATTGTTGTATTTCTTAATAAAGCAGATATGGTTGATGATGCTGAATTATTAGAATTAGTTGAAATGGAAGTACGAGAATTGTTATCTAAGTATGATTTTCCTGGTGATGATACTCCAATTATAAAAGGATCTGCTAAATTAGCACTTGAGGGTGATAAAGGTGAATTAGGTGAAAAGGCTATTTTTGCTTTAGCAGATGCTTTAGATAATTACATTCCAACTCCAGAGAGAGCTATTGATGGATCTTTTATTATGCCTGTAGAAGATGTATTTTCTATATCTGGTAGAGGTACAGTTGTTACTGGAAGGGTTGAAAGAGGTATAATTAAAGTCGGTGATGAATTAGAAATAGTTGGTATTAAAAATACAATAAAAACAATATGTACTGGCGTTGAAATGTTCCGTAAATTATTAGATCAAGGTCAAGCTGGAGATAATGTTGGTATTTTATTAAGGGGTACTAAACGTGAAGACGTAGAACGAGGTCAAGTTTTAGCTAAGCCTGGTTCAATTACTCCACATACTGAATTTTCGGCTGAAGTATATGTATTATCTAAAGAAGAAGGTGGTAGACATACTCCTTGTTTTAATGGATATCGCCCTCAATTCTATTTTAGAACCACTGATGTTACAGGTACTATTGAATTGCCTAAAGATATGGAAATGATTTTACCTGGTGATAATGTTAGTATCAAAGTTAAGTTACTATCACCAATAGCTATGGAAGAAGGCTTAAGATTTGCTATTCGTGAAGGTGGTCGTACAGTTGGTGCTGGTGTAGTATCTAAAATTATTGTATAAATATTTATATATTATATAAAATAACGAAGGTTATATTTTTCCTTCGTTATTTGTTCTTTGGGAAATTTTATGAAGAATCAAAAGATTCGCATTCGTTTAAAAGCATTTGATTATAAATTAATAGATCAATCAGCAACAGAAATAGTTGATACAGCTAAGCGTACTGGCGCTGTTGTTAGAGGACCTGTACCTATACCAACAAGAATAAGAAGATATGATCTATTACGTTCACCACATGTAAATAAAACATCTAGAGATCAGTTTGAAATTAGAACGCATCAAAGATTAATGGATATAGTTGATCCTACTGATAAAACAGTTGATGCTTTAATGAGGTTAGATTTACCAGCGGGTGTTGATGTAGAAATTGCATTACAATAATAAATAATTATGCAGTAATTATCTTGATATTTACATATAAAAAACTGATAATTGCAAATTGACATGTTTTTTGTCAAAAAAAAATATAGTTTAATAATTTAAATTAATTTCGGCCAATCGTAGTCGAATATGGAGTAAAAATGTTAAATCAACCTACTGCTAAAACTTTTTATAAGTTAGGGCTGTTGGGTCGCAAGATAGGCATGACACGCATATTTACAGATGATGGAGAGTCTATTCCAGTTACTGTATTAGATGTTTCTAATAATCATGTGATCCAATCTAAATCTCTAGATGTAGATGGTTATATTGCTGTACAAGTATCTTATGGTCAGCGTCGTCTTTCTAGAGTGACAAAACCATTAATAGGTCATTATGCTAAAGCTGGTGTTACTGCCGGTAATTTTGTTAAAGAATTTCGTTTAAATGAAAATAGTGAAATGCCTAAAATAGGATCTACTTTAAATATTGATGATATTTTTAGTGTTGGTCAACAAGTAGATATAACAGGTACTACTATAGGTAAAGGATTTGCTGGTACTATTAAAAGACATAATTTTGGAGCACAAAGAACTTCTCATGGTAATTCTCGTTCTCATAGAGTTCCTGGGTCTATAGGTCAAGCACAAGATCCAGGTAGAGTATTACCTGGTAAACGCATGTCTGGACACTTAGGTTCAACTACTTGTACTGTTCAAAATTTAAAAATTATAAAAATAGATACAAAAAGAGGTCTAATACTTGTAAAAGGTGCTGTACCTGGTCATATAGATTCTAATATTATTGTACGTCATGCTATCAAAAAAATGGGAGAATCTAAATGAATGTCAAAATGATAAATAATGATAATGGTTTTTTAGATTTTGATATTCCTGATTCTATATTTAATATTAATTTTAATGAACCATTAATTCACCAACTTGTTGTATCTTTTCAATCAAATGCACGTTCTGGTAATAGAGCTCAAAAAAATAGAGCAGATGTTAAGCACAGTACAAAAAAACCTTGGCGTCAAAAAGGTACTGGTAAAGCTCGCGCTGGTATGACATCTTCCCCTATATGGAGAGGTGGTGGTCGTGCTTTTCCTAGTTTCCCATATGAAAATTTTACAAAAAAATTAAATAAAAAGATGTATAAATTAGGAATAAAGTCTATTTTATCTAAATTATATAAAGAAGATAGAATGTTGTTTGTAGATTCTTTTATTGTAGATCTTCCTAAAACTAAATCTGCTGTATCTAAATTAAGTATTCTTGGTTTAAATTCTGCTTTAATTATTACTGATAATGTAGATGAAAATCTTTATCTTGCTACTAGAAATTTACCTAAAATAGCAGCAATAGAACCTAGATATATAGATCCTTTGTCTTTAATTAGTTTTGAAAAGATAGTCATTACAAAAGCGGCTATTAAACAGTTTGAGGAGATATTAGGATGAATATAGATCGTTTAATGAAAATAATGATTTCTCCTTTAATTACAGAAAAAGCTACACAAATAGCTGAAAAAAATAAACAATTTGCTTTTTTAGTTGTTCCAGATGCAACTAAATTAGAAATTAAAAATGCTGTGGAAATGTTATTTAAAGTGCAAGTAAAATCAGTATCTGTAATTAACATAAAAGGCAAATTAAAACGTGTTGGTAAATTTATGGGTCGTCGCAAAGATCAAAAAAAAGCATACGTTAAACTTATGAATGGCCAAGAAATTAACTTTACTGAGGTGGTTTAAATGTCATTGATAAAAATTAAACCTACATCTCCTGGTCGTCGTAGCATGATCAAAGTAGTTAATGAAAATTTATATAAAGGCAAAGCTTACGCACCACTTTTAGAAAAAAAAATACGTACTTCTGGTCGTAACAATAATGGTCATATTACTGTTAGACATAGAGGTGGTGGTCATAAAAGCCATTATAGAATAATAGATTTTCTACGTAATAAAGATGGAATATTAGCTAAAGTAGAAAGGATAGAATACGATCCTAATCGTACTGCTCATATAGCTTTATTGTGCTATATAGATGGAGAAAGAAGATATATAATATCTCCTAAAGGAATAAAAGTTGGAGATACTGTTGTTTCAGGTAGTGAATCACCAATTCGAATAGGTAATGCATTACCTATTCGCAATATTCCTGTTGGTACTACTATTCATTGTATAGAAATGTTACCTGGTAAAGGAGCTCAATTAGCTAGATCTGCAGGTTCTTCAGCAGTTTTATTAGCTAAAGAAGGAACATATGCTCAAATACGTTTAAAATCAACTGAAGTTAGATTAGTGCATGTTAATTGTCGAGCTACAATTGGAGAAGTTGGGCATGAGGAACATAGTTTAAGAAAATTTGGTAAAGCTGGTGCTATTAGATGGTTGGGTATTAGACCAACAGTTAGAGGTGTAGCAATGAATCCAATTGACCATCCTCATGGAGGTGGTGAAGGACGTACTGGGGAAGCAAGAGTACCTGTTAGTCCATGGGGAACTCCTACTAAAGGTTATAAAACTCGCCGTAATAAGTTAACTAGTAATATGATTATTCAACGACGTAAGCGTAAATAAGAGGTTAATAAAATGTCACGCTCGATCAAAAAAGGTCCATTTGTTGATTCTCATTTAATGAAAAAAGTAGAGTCAGTAATTGCGACAAAAAACAAAAAACCAATAAAAACATGGTCTAGAAGATCCACTATATTACCAGAATTTATAGGTCTTACAATAGCAGTTCATAATGGACGTCAACAAATTCCAATATATATAAATGAAAATATGGTAGGTCATAAACTTGGTGAATTTTCTTTGACTCGTACATTTAAAGGACATGCAGCTGATAAAAAAGCTAAAAGGTAGTCATATGGAAACTATTGCTAATATACGTGGAGTTCATATCTCCTCACAAAAAACAAGATTAGTTGCAGATTTAATTAGAGGTAAATCAGTAGCTAATGCTTTAAATATACTTAAATTTTCATCTAAAAAAGCTGCTGGAATACTTAAAAAAGCTGTTGAATCTGCTATAGCTAATGCTGAACATAATATTGGTGCAGATATTGATGAATTATATATAAAAACTATTTATGTTGATAAAGCTCAATCTATGAAACGTTTTTCAGCTAGAGCAAAAGGTCGAGGCAATAGAATAGAAAAACAAGCTTGTCATATTACAGTTAAAGTTGCAAATTAAGGAATCAAAATGGGTCAAAAGATTTATCCAACTGGATTTCGTTTACCAGTGACACATAATTGGTCTTCACGTTGGTTTGCTAACGATAAGGCTTTTAGTGAAAAATTAACTGGTGATATTCGTGTTCGTGAATATCTTAGAAAAAAATTAAAAGGCGCTTCAGTTAGTAAAATATTAATTGAGAGACCAGCTAAAAATGCTAGAATCACTATATTTTCTGCCCGTCCTGGTGTTGTAATAGGTAAAAAAGGTGAAGATATTGAAATTTTGAAAAATAACTTACAACAGTTAATGGGTGTTCCTGTTCATGTCAATATTGAAGAAGTAAAAAAACCTGAAATTGATGCTCAATTAATAGCTGATTCTATTGCACAACAATTAGAAAAAAGAATAATGTTTAGACGTGCAATGAAGCGATCTATGCAATCTGCAATGCGTTTGGGTGCTCAAGGTATTAAAATAATGAGTTCTGGTAGATTAAATGGTATTGAAATAGCTAGGACTGAATGGTATCGAGAAGGTAGAGTGCCTTTACATACTTTAAAGGCTAATATTGAATATGGTACTGCTGAAGCTCAAACTACCTATGGTGTAATAGGTATAAAAGTTTGGATTTATAAAGGCGATATGGTAAATACTTTTGATTCTTTAGAATCTAATAATTTAAATTTTAAGGAAGAAGAACGTAAATCACGTAAACATTATATTCGTCATGAAAATAAAACTAGCGATACTAATAATGTACGTAGAAATCGTGAAAAAGTATCTGCAACAAATAATACTATTAATTCTACGCGTGAAGGAGAGTAAATATGTTACAACCATCTCGCAGAAAATATCGAAAAGAACAAAAAGGTAGAAATACTGGTTTAGCTACTAGAGGAGCTACTGTAGCTTTTGGTGAATATGCATTAAAGGCTACAGAACGTGGTAGATTAACTGCTAGACAAATTGAATCAGCACGTCGTGCTATAAATAGACACATAAAAAGAGGTGGAAGGATTTGGATAAGAATATTTCCAGATAAGCCTATCTCTCAAAAACCAGCTGAAGTAAGAATGGGTAACGGTAAGGGCAATCCAGAATACTGGGTTTCAGAAATACAACCAGGCAAAGTTCTTTATGAAATGGAAGGTGTTAGTGAAGAATTAGCTAAAGAAGCTTTTCGTTTAGCAGCAGCAAAATTACCTATTGCTACTATTTTTGTTTCACGTCGTATTGGTGTTTAAAGGAATAATATATTATGAAAGCTATTGATCTTCGTGAAAAAGATGAGGTATGGTTAAAAAAAGAACTAGAAAGTCTTCTAAGAGCTCAATTTAGTATTCGTATGCAGAAAGCAATGCAGCAACTAAATAATAATAGTCAAATTAAAAAAATTAGGCGTGATATAGCTCGTATTCATACTATCTTGACTCAAAAAAGAAGGAAGATTTAAATGACTGACAATTCTAAAAAAGAAAACAGTAATCTGATTAAAACTAAAAGAACTTTATCTGGTAAAGTAATTAGTAATAAAATGAATAAATCTGTTGTAGTAGAAATAGAGAGAAAAGTAAAGCATAAAACATTAGGCAAATTTGTTAAAAGCTCTGCTAAATATAAAGCTCATGATGAAAAAAATCAATATAATGAAGGTGATATAGTAGAAATAATGGAATGTCGTCCTATATCACGTACTAAATCTTGGGTCGTAGTTAGATTATTAGAAGCAGTAAAAGTTATTTAATTTTTAAAAGCAAATATAAAAAAGTATAATTGTTATATTATAATATTTTGTTTTAATGATGTAATTGTTTATTGATATAATACTTGCAATTATATATTTTAATATTTAAAATACATGATTAATGCTTATTTTTTTCAAAAAAATAAGCATTGATTCTTTAAATTTCAACTCATAGTGTCTATTTTTTGACGCTTTACGGGGCCAAAACTGGTAAAATTTTTTACTAAGTTGGGACAGGAAAAAATCATGATTCAAATGCAGACTACATTAGACGTAGCAGATAATACTGGTGCACGTCATGTGATGTGTATCAAGGTGCTTGGAGGATCAAAGCGCCGATATGCCAGTATTGGAGATATTATTAAGGTTACCGTTAAGGATGCAATTCCGCGTGGACGTGTAAAAAAAGGTGAGATTTATAATGCTGTTGTTGTACGTACAGCTAAAGGTATTCGACGTAAAGATGGTTCTTTAATTCGTTTCAGTAGCAATGCTGCTGTATTACTTAATGCGAAACTTGAACCAGTTGGTACTCGTATATTTGGTCCTGTAACAAGAGAATTACGTACAGAACGCTTTATGAAGATAGTCTCTTTAGCACCTGAAGTTCTTTAGGAAACTTGTTATGAATAAAATAAAAAAAGGTGATGAAGTTATAATCATATCAGGAAAGGATAGAACAAAACGAGGTATCATTTCTGCAGTAATAAAGAATAATTATGTTCTAGTAGAAGGAATTAATTTTGTTAAAAAACATGTTAAACCTAACCCTATGAATAATAATAAAGGTGGGGTCATTAGTAAACCATTACCAATACATATTTCTAATGTTGCTATTTTTAATACAGAAACTAAGAAAATAGATAAAGTTATTATTAAGAATATAGATGGCAACAAAGTTCGAGTATTTCGATCTAACGGTACTTTAATTAGTGCTGATAAAGTATAATATAAGGGCTATAATGATGTCTCGTTTACAAGAGCTTTATAAAAATAAAATTGTAGATGAATTAAAAAAACAATTTAAATATAAAAGTATTATGGAAGTGCCTCGTATTTATAAAATTACTTTAAATATGGGTGTTTCAGAAGCTGTAACTGATAAAAAGCATGTAGAAAATGCTTTAATTGATTTAACAAAAATTTCAGGTCAAAAACCTGTTATTACAAAAACTAAAAAAGCTATAGCTGGATTTAAAATACGCGAAAATTATCCAATAGGTTGTATGGTTACATTACGTGGAGTACGAATGTACGAATTTTTAGATCGTTTGGTATCTATTGCTTTACCAAGAGTAAGAGATTTTAGAGGAATTTCTAGTAAATCATTCGATGGAAGAGGAAATTATAATATGGGTATTAAAGAACAAATTATTTTTCCTGAAATTGAATATGATAAAATAGATGTTTTACGTGGTCTTAATATTAGTATTAATACTACAGCTAAAACAGATGAAGAAGCTAAAGCTTTATTAGTAGCTTTTAAATTCCCATTTCGTAATTAAAGGAAATATAAAGTGGCTAAATTGTCTTTAATAAATCGCGATATTAAACGTGCTACATTAGTTAAAAAATTTTTAAATAAACGCAATTATTTAAAATCAATAATTGATAATCAATCAAAAACTCTTGAAGAACGTTATGCTGCTAGATTAGAACTTCAAAAATTACCACGTAATGCTAATCCAACACGTCAACGCAATAGATGTATTGTTACTGGACGTGCACGTGGTGTATTTCGTAAATTTGGTCTATGTAGACATAAATTACGTGAAATGGCAATGAAGGGTGAAATCCCTGGTATTACTAAAGCAAGCTGGTAAGGAAACTAATAATATGAGTATGAGTGATCCAATTGCTGATATGTTGACTCGTATCCGTAATGCACAACACGCTGATAAAATTGTTGTGAATATGCCTTCTTCTAAATTAAAAGTTGCTATTGCTTCTGTATTAAAAGAAGAAGGTTATATTGATAATTATAAAGTTAGCAATATAAATTCTAAAAATTATTTAGAATTACAATTAAAATATTATGCAGGTCGTCCAGTTATTGAACGTATAGATCGTGTGTCTCGTCCTGGATTACGTGTGTATAAAAGTAGCGCAAAAATTCCTCAAGTGATGAATGGTTTAGGTGTAGCTATTGTATCAACGTCATTAGGAGTAATGACTGATCGTAAAGCTAGATCTAATAATGTTGGTGGTGAAATTTTGTGTTACGTGTCTTAGGAGAAATTTGAATGTCACGTATCGCTAAATATCCAGTTATCGTGCCTGATGGTGTTACTATAGAATTAAACCAATATCAAATAATTGTTCAGGGAAATAAAGGTTCTTTAAAACAAAATTTGACTAATTTAGTAAATGTAACTTTTGAAAATAATAAAATTTTTGTAAAACCTAAAAATAATTTACAACATGCTATAGCAATGTCTGGTACTTTAAGTGCATTAATTAGTAATATGGTAAAAGGTGTAAGCAAAGGCTTTGAAAGAAAATTATTATTAGTAGGAGTTGGTTTTCGTGCAACTATATTAGGTAATTCTATTAAACTTCAACTTGGTTATTCTCATGATATAAATTATCAACTACCTGTTGGAATAGTTGCTGAATGTCCATCGCAGACAGAAATTATTTTAAAAGGTGCTGATAAACAGGTAGTAGGCCAAGCTGCTGCAAAAATAAGAGCATATCGTCCTCCTGAACAATATAAAGGGAAAGGAGTAAGGTATTCTGATGAACATGTGATTATTAAAGAAACTAAGAAAAAATAAAGAAAATAATGTGATGTTTATTTAGAAGGAAGATTTATGAATAAGAAAGATTCACGTTTACGTCGTTCTGTGCAAACACGTCGCAAGATAGCTGAGCTTAATAATGTTAATCGTTTATCTATATTTCGTTCTAATTTGCACATATATGCAAATATAATTACACCTAAAGGTGATCGTATTTTAGTTAGTGCATCTACTTTAGAATCTAAAGTAAAAGATCAATTAATAGATAAAACTGGTCGAGGTGGTAATAAATATGCTGCTACAATAGTAGGTAAATTAATAGCAGAAAAAGCTATTGCTTTGGGCCTTAGTAGTGTAATATTCGATCGTTCTGGTTTTCGTTATCACGGTCGAATAGAAGCCTTAGCAAATGCAGCTCGTGAAGCTGGTTTAAAGTTTTAAAAGTAAGGAATAAAAAATGGCTAAAATGCAAGGTAAAAATAGTACAGAAAAAGATAACGATGATGGTTTACGTGAAAAAATGATTACTGTAAATCGTGTCAGTAAGGTAGTTAAAGGTGGACGTACTATGAGCTTCGCTGCTTTAACTGTTGTTGGAGATGGAGATGGACGTATTGGCATGGGTAAAGGTAAAGCTAGAGAAGTACCATCTGCAGTTCAGAAAGCAATGGATAAAGCTAGGAGAGATATGTTTAAAGTTTCTTTATTAAATGGTACTTTACATCATACAGTGGTTGGTAAGCATGGTGCATCAAAAGTATTAATTTCTCCTGCTTCTGAAGGTTCAGGAGTAATAGCTGGTGGTCCTATGAGAGCAATTTTTGAAGTTATGGGTATCCGTAATGTTGTAGCTAAAAGTTTAGGTTCTAGTAATCCTTATAATTTAGTCAGAGCTACTTTTAAAGGATTGAAATCATCTATTACTCCAAGCGAAGTAGCTGCTAAACGTGGTAAAAGTATTGAAGATATTTTAGGTTAATGAATATTATGTCTAATGATCAAATTAAAATTAAATTGATACGTTCCCTTATAGGTACAAAAAAATCTCATAGAGAAACTGCTATAAGTTTGGGATTACATCGTTTAAATAGTATTAGTATACTCAAAAATACTCCTGAAACACGTGGTATGATTCGTAAAATTAACTATTTAATTCAAATTTTTTAGATTTATGGATATAATTATATGTCATTATTTAAATTGAATTCTTTATCTCCAGCTTTAGGTAGCAAACATAATAAACGCAGAGTTGGAAGAGGTATTGGTTCTGGTTTAGGAAAAACATCTGGCCGTGGTCATAAAGGACAAACATCTAGGGCTGGTGGATTTCATAAAGTTGGATTTGAAGGTGGACAAATGCCGTTACAAAGAAGATTACCTAAAAGAGGTTTTACTTCTAAAAGTAATAAATTTGTTGATGAAGTTCGTATTTCAGAGTTATTATCTTTAAATAAAGATGAAATAGATATTAATGATTTGAAGCTAGCAGGTATTATTTCTCAAATAATTAAATCTGTTAAAATTATTAATACTGGTGGTAGTACTATAAATCGTAGTTTAAAGATAAAAGGAATGTCTCTTACTGCTGGTGCTCGTGCTTCAATAGAAGCAGCTGGTGGATCGGTAGTTTGAATTTTGGAGTGTAGCTAGTGGTGAAAAAGGCAAAAGCATCTATGGGTAATGGATTATATTCAAATAAAAATAATGATTTAGTTAAAAGAATAATATTTTTACTTTTATCGTTAATTGTTTATAGATTAGGTTCTCATATTCCAGTTCCTGGAATAAATCCTGATGCTTTGGCTAACCTGTTCATAAATAATAGAGATGGCATTCTAGGTTTATTTAATATGTTTTCTGGTGGTGCTTTATCTAGATTTTCTATATTTGCTTTAGGTATTATGCCATATATTTCTGCATCTATTATTGTTCAGCTTATGTCAGTAGTTTTGCCTTCATTGGAAGCTTTAAAAAAAGATGGTGAAATTGGTCGTAAGCAATTAACGCAATACACTAGATATTTTACAGTTATTTTAGCTACTATTCAATCTATAGGTATATCTATAGTGTTAGAATCTCAAAAAGATCTGGTAATAAATCCTGGTTTTCTATTTGAATTAACAACCGTTTTTACATTAGTAGCTGGTACCATGTTTTTAATGTGGCTAGGTGAACAAATAACTGAGAAAGCTATTGGTAATGGAATTTCTGTAATAATATTTGCTGGTATAGTATCTGAATTACCTTCAGCAATAACAGCATTATTAGATATGGTTAGTAGTAGCATGATTTCTATGACTTCATCTTTTTTAATATTATTATTAATTATATCTGTAACTTTATTTGTTGTTTTTGTTGAACTAGCACAAAGAAAAATAAATATAAATTACGCAAAACGTCAAATGGGAAATAAAATTTATGGTGGACAAAGCTCTCATTTGCCTTTAAAGTTAAATATGGCAGGTGTCATACCCCCTATTTTTGCTTCTTCTATAATCTTATTTCCAAGTACAGTGTCCAGTTGGTTTTCTAATGGTAATAATTCAATGTTATCATATTTGGCAACAATATTAGCACCACGTCAACCTATATATCTTTTTCTTTATACTATTGCTATCATATTCTTTTGTTTTTTTTATACTGCTATAGTTTTTAATAGTAAAGAAACTTCTGATAATTTAAAAAAAAGCGGAGCTTTTATCCCTGGTATAAGGCCTGGAGAATATACAGCTAGATATATTGATAAAATTTTAACTAGGCTTACTTTGTCAGGTGCTATTTATATTGCTATAGTATGCTTAATACCAGAATTATTAGTTATGTATTGGCATGTTCCATTCAATTTTAGTGGAACATCATTATTAATTATTGTAGTAGTGACTATGGATTTTATGACTCAAATTCAAACACATATTATGTCAACCCAATATGAATCTTTAATTAAAAAAATAAATAAAGATTCATATTTAACTAAGAAATAATGAAAGTAATATAATGTCTAAAGATGATGTAATACAAATGCAAGGAGAGATTATTGAAAATCTTCCAAATGCGAATTTTCGTGTTAAATTAGAAAATGGCCATATAGTTTTAGGACATATTTCTGGTAAGATGCGTATGCATTATATTAGAATTTTGCCAGGTGATAAGGTTACAGTAGAATTAACACCTTATGATCTTACTAGGGCTCGAATTATATTTAGAGCTAAATAGATAGTATGTTTGGCTATTAATAGGAGTTAATTATGAAAGTTATGGCATCAGTTAAGCGTATATGCCGAAACTGTAAAGTTATTAAACGCAATAGAACTGTACGAATTATTTGTACAGATCCTAGACATAAACAACGTCAAGGTTAATTAGATTATTTATTAAGGAACTAAGGAACAATTATGGCCCGTATTGCAGGCATTAATATTCCGCCACAGCAACATGCTGAGATAGGATTAACATCAATTTTTGGTATAGGTCGAGCACGTGCTCGTCAAATTTGTAATAAAGCAGGTGTATCTTTATCAAAAAAAATACAAGATCTGACTGATATAGAATTAGAAAAAATTCGTGAACAAGTAAATTTATTTACAGTAGAAGGTGATTTACGAAGAGAAGTACAGTTATCAATAAAAAGGTTGATTGATTTAGGTACTTACCGTGGAGTCAGGCATAAACGTGGTTTGCCAGTTCGTGGTCAACGTACACGTACTAATGCTAGAACTCGCAAAGGACCTCGTCGTGCTGCAGCTTCTTTGAAAAAGTAAGCTAAGGAATAAAAAATATGGTTAAAGTTGCTACAAGTGGATCTAAAGTCCGCAAAAAAATAAAAAAAGTTGTATCTGATGGTATAGCGCATATACATGCGTCTTTTAATAATACTATTATTACTATAACAGATAGACAAGGTAATACATTATCATGGGCAACATCAGGTGGTGCAGGATTTAAGGGATCTAGAAAATCTACACCATTTGCAGCTCAAGTTGCTTCTGAATCTGCTGGTCGTATTGCTTTAGAGTTTGGAATGAAAAACCTTGATGTTCGCATAAAAGGACCAGGTCCAGGACGTGAATCTTCAATTAGAGCTCTAAATGCATTAGGTATAAAAATATCTAGTATTTCAGATGTAACTCCAATTCCTCACAATGGTTGTAGGCCACCTAAGCGCCGTCGTATATAAGGAATAATAAAATGGCACGTTATATTGGACCTAAATGTAAATTAGCTAGAAGAGAAGGTACTGATCTTTTTCTTAAAAGCTCTCGTCGTTCTTTTGATTCTAAATGCAAATTAGATTCAAAACCTGGACAACATGGTAGAACATCAGGTACTAGAATTTCAGATTATGGTACACAATTACGAGAAAAACAAAAACTCAAAAGAATGTACGGTATTTTAGAAAAACAGTTTCATAAATACTTTGAAGAATCTGATCGTATCAAAGGTAATACTGGTGAAAATTTAATTAAACTATTAGAATCACGTTTAGATAATGTTGTATATCGAATGGGTTTTGGTTCAACTAGAGCAGAAGCTCGTCAATTAGTAAGCCATAAATCAATAGAATTAAATGGTAAAGTAGTGAATATTGCCTCTATTAATGTGAAACCTGGTGATATAATATCTGTTAGAGAAAAATCTAAAAATCAAACGAGAATAATAGAGTCAATTAATTTATTAAAAAGTATTGGTGTTCCACAATGGATTGATTTGGATATAGATAAACTTAAAGGTATTTTTAAATCTGCACCAGATCGTTCTGATGTTGCACAAGATATTAATGAATCTATGATTGTAGAATTATATTCACGTTAAGTATAAATTAGTTGATTCATTTTAGCCGTATATTTAATATTTACAGCTATATTAAATTAATAAATCATTTAATTTTTTAATATTGAATCTTAATAATAAATTATATAGTGAAATTAAATAGGAATTTTTTACATGTCTAATCATGGATTTTTAAAGCCACGTTTAATAAATATAGAACCCATTGGCTTAAATCATGCAAGAATTATTATGGAACCTTTTGAGCGTGGTTATGGGCATACGTTGGGTAATGTTTTACGTCGTATATTATTATCGTCAATGGATGGTTATGCACCTACCGAAATTCAAATTTCAAATGTTTTACATGAATATTCTACTATCCCAGGAATTAGAGAAGATGTTGTAGATATCATTTTAAATTTAAAAGGTATCGTGTTTAAAATATATAATAAAAATGAAGTTATATTACAAGTTAAAAAAAATAAAATTGGTCCATTATTAGCTAGTGATATAGAATTACCTCATGATGTAGAAATTATTAATCCTAATCATTTAATTTGTAATATAACTCAAAATAATGACTTTAATATGCAAATTAAAGTAGAAAAGGGTAAAGGTTATAAACCTGGTAATATACGTGTATTATCTGAAGATAATAATATTTCTAAAAATGGAATTGGAAAGATATTACTAGATGCTTCTTTTAGTCCAGTACGTCGTGTTAGCTATAAAGTAGAAAGTGCTAGAGTTGAACAACGTACTGACTTAGATAAATTAGTAATGGAAGTAGAAACTAATGGAGCAATATCTCCTGAAGATTGTATACGTAATGCTGCTAGAATTCTTATAGATCAAATTTCTGTTTTTGCAAGTCTACAAGGTACTAATGAAAAAATAGAATCTGAAAATCATATTGGAGCTCCACAAATTGATCCAATTTTATTGCGTCCAGTTGATGATTTAGAATTAACAGTGAGATCAGCTAATTGTCTTAAAACAGAGAATATTCATTATATTGGTGACTTAATACAAAAAACAGATAATGAATTATTAAAAACTCCTAACTTAGGACGTAAATCATTAAATGAAATTAAAGAAGTATTAGCTTCTAGAGGTCTGTCGCTTTCTACAAAATTAGATAATTGGCCTCCTAAAATTATAGATGATTTTTAAATTATTTTATAAAATATATAATATCGGGCCGTGATAATTAATAAATTTATTTATCAATAGAAGATCCGAAACATTCAATAATCTATTTAATAATAGATTAAAGTATAGATTCAAGGAAAGGGATATAATATGCGTCATGGTAAAGGTTTGCGTAAACTAAATCGTACTAGTAGTCATCGTATTGCTATGTTTCGTAATATGGCTGTATCATTAATAACACATGAGATTATAAATACTACATTACCAAAAGCTAAGGAATTGAGGCGCATAATTGAGCCTTTAATTACTTTATCAAAAAATCCTACAGTAGCTAATAAACGATTAGCTTTTGCGAGATTAAGGGATCGTGCAGCAGTATTAAAGCTATTTAATACTATTGGTATTAGATGTTTAAATAGAAGTGGTGGTTATACTAGAGTATTAAAAGCTGGATTTCGTAATGGAGATAATGCTCCAATGGCAATTATTGAGCTAGTGGATAGATAACTTGTAATTAACAATAGTTATATTAATTTTATGTAAAATTAATATAACTAATTAATATAACTTAAAAAAATCAAATTTTATTTAATTTTTTAAGTATAATTTTTTCTAAATATTGATTAGTATTGTCTATACCTATTTTTTTAGTGGAAGAAAACTCTAAAGTATCAAATAAATTTAGTTTTATTAATTGCTGTTTTATATTTTTTATTTTAGAAATTCTTTTTTCATGAGATAATTTATCAATTTTATTTATTAAAACTAATTTAAAACAATTAGAATTATTAATATAATTAATTAATAATTTATCTAAATCTGTTAATCCTCGCCTAATATCTAATATTAATACTATACACAGTATCGAATTTCTATGTATATAACTATTTAATATATTTGTCCAATTTTGTTTTATATTATTTGAAACAGAAGCATAACCATATCCCGGTAAATCTACTAAATAGCATAATGTATAATTTTTTAAATCATTTACTTTAAATAAATTAATTAATCTTGTTCTACCTGGTAATTTACTAGAAAAAGCTAATTTCTTCTTATTAGTTAAAGTATTAATAATAGTTGATTTTCCAACATTAGATCTTCCAACAAAACAAATTTCTGGTAAACAATCTTTTGGTAAATTTTCTATTTTACTTTCTGATTTAAAAAATATAGTATTATTTAATAATGACACTGAAAATGAAACCCATAAAAAAATATTATTTATTCAATAGGGATAAGTAATTCTTTTTGAATTATTTCTTCAATACTTTCACGTTGACGTATTATGTAATATTTATCCTTATCTACAATTATTTCTGCTGCTTTAGGTCTGGAATTATAATTGCTAGCCATAGTCATACAATATGCACCTGCTGACTCTATAGCAATTAAATCACCTTCTTTCAAAGAAGACAATAATCTATTTTTAGCAATCCAATCAGCACTTTCACAGACAGGACCTACTATATCATAGTATTGTTTATTATTATTTTTATTATATACTGGTAAAATACCATGATACGCTTGATACAAAGCAGGTCTCATTATATCATTCATAGCTGCATCAATAATAGCAAAATTTTTTGTTAAAGTAGTTTTAATATACTCTACTTTGCTTAATAATATACCAGAATTACCTACTAATGAACGACCAGGTTCTAATATAATTTGTATATTATGCAAGTTATTTTCTTTGAGCTTAGCAGCAAAAAAAACTAAAAGTTCTTCTATATTAAAAATTTTATCGTTATTATGATATTTAATTCCTAAGCCACCACCCAAATCTATATGTTCAATATTGATATTTATTTTATGTAACTTTTTGGCAAAATTGATTATCTTATTAATTGTATCTATATAAGGAGCTAATTCTGTGATTTGAGATCCAATATGACAGTCTATTCCAACTATTTTAATATTAGGTAATGTACTAGCTAATTTATATAATGCTAAACTTTCTTCTATATCTATACCAAATTTATTTTCTTTTAGACCTGTAGATATATAAGGATGAGTATTAGCATCTACATTTGGATTAATTCTAATAGAAATATTAGCATTTTTATTCAAAATATTTGAAATTTTTGATATTTTTCTAAGTTCACTTTCTGATTCTATATTAAAACATTTAATACCATATTCTAAAGCTATTTTTATTTCCCAAGATTTCTTACCTACACCAGAAAAAACTACTTTATTTGTATTAATTCCAGCAGCTATTACTTTTTTTAATTCACCACCTGATACAATATCAAAACCTGCTCCTAAAAAACCTAGTTCTTTAACTATAGAGATATTAGAATTAGCTTTCATACCATAACATATTAATACATTTTTGTCTTTTATAGCTTTCGCATATTTATTCCAAGATTCCCTAATAGATGCTCTAGAATATACATATAATGGAGTATCTAATTTTTCCGATAATATTTTTAGTGGAATATTTTCTACATATAAGTCTTCATTTATATAATGAAAATGAGGAAATCCAACTGGTGTTATTTTTTGATTTATATTTGTCATAATTAATTGATAAAAATTAGAATGATTGATTTACATTTGAATATTTTTTGTTATACATATAAATTTATTAATAAATCTTTTTTATAACTAAAAAATAGCAAAAAATATAATATAAATATAGATTATATAAATATTCTTCAGCATAACATTATCCATAAAAATAATAGTTAAATAATCTACTTTCCATATATTATCATTATTATAACAATAATAGTTATTCTAATTTTGTAAAATTATCTAAAAAACTACTTAAAATTTCTGTATCATTATTAGATGTAGATTTATCATTAATTTCATTAACTGTAGGTATTTCTGGTAGAAAAAAGTCTCCATCTTCATCTAGTTCTATTCCTTCTGGTACCTCTCTTATATGATCTTCAGGAACTCCTTTCAAAGCTTCTTTCATATAATTAATCCAAATTGGCATAGCAATAGCACCACCAGTTTCCTTATCTCCAAGTGAAACTAAGTTATCAAATCCTACCCAAGTAGTGGCTGATATGCTTTGATTATAACCTGCAAACCATGCATCAAATGAATTATTTGTTGTACCAGTCTTGCCTGCTATATCATGTCTTTTTAATTCAATATTAGTTTTACGAGCTGTACCTTTAGTAGCGACTCCTTTTAACATATCGTCCATTATATAAGCTACTCTTTTATCTATGCTAAGTATATCATTATCTCCAGCTTTTATGGGTTGACATTGCATTAATATATTACCATCATTATCTGTTACTTTATCTATTAAATAAGGAGAAACAAGATACCCTCCATTTGCAAATATAGAAAATGCATTTACTAGCTGCAATGGAGTAACAGAACCAGCACCTAATGCTAACGGTAAAAGAGCAGGATGTTTATTTTTATCAAAACCGAATTTAGCTAAATATTCTTTTGCAAATTCTGGACCTATAAATTCTAATATTCTAATAGATGCCATATTCTTAGACTTATATAAGCTTTGTCGCATTGTAACCTTATCTTCATATTTATTACCATAATTTTTTGGATTCCAAGCTTTAGAACCTGTTTCTTCTGCAGTCATAATAAATGGTTGATCAGATATTCTAGTTGATGGCTTTACACCTTTTTCTAAAGCCGCAGCATAGATAAATGGTTTAATACTCGATCCAGCTTGTCTCCAAGCTTGTGTGACATGATTGAATTTAGATAAATAAAAATCGAAACCACCTACTAATGAAAATATGGCACCATTATTAGGAGACATAGATACTAGAGCTGCTTGTACTTTAGGAAAATTTATAATCTCCCAATTATTTAATATATTTCTATATATATATACTATAGATCCTCTTCTAATACTTTTATTTATTATACAATTTTTAATATAACTTATATTTGATTGATCATTTATATTTATTCTATCTTTCCCATTTTTTGTTAATATAATTTTTTGATCAGATACATATAAAATAATAGCTGGGATAATACCATCCAATTCAACTAAATTTTGAAATTTTTTTGAAATAAGTTGCTGAAAATTTTTTATATCAGATTCAATATTTACTGGTAAGTCTATATAATCTTCTTCACCTAAATATGTTAATTTTTTTGTATAAGAAATAACCCCATCCCTAACTGCTTTATAAGCAGCAATTTGATCTTTAGATTTAATAGTAGTATATACATTTATGCCACTTGAATATAAATCGTTTTTATATATATTAAATAATAGTTGCCTAACTAACTCTGCTGCATATTCTCCATGTAATAAATCTTTATTATAAAAAGAACTTTGATCATCTGTATAGTATTTACTATCTTTTAAACAAATTTTTTCTTGTAGAGCATTATTATATTCATCTTTGTTTATGTAATTTAATAATAACATTCTTCCTAAAATATATTTTTGTCTATTAGTAGATCGTTTATAATTGGAAAAAGGATTAAATATTGATGGTGCTTTTGGTATCCCTGCTAATAAGGCAGCTTCAGCTACATTAATTTCATTTATTGATTTGCCAAAATAAGTAATTGCAGCTGCAGCAAAGCCGTATGAACGGTGACCTAAATATATTTGATTCATATACAATTCTAAAATTTGATCTTTAGTTAATTCTGATTCAATTTTAAATGTCAACATAAATTCATAAAATTTCCTAGAATATGTTTTTTCAGATGACAAATAGAAATTTCTTGCAACTTGCATAGTAATTGTGCTAGCTCCTTGGATTTTAGCCATATGACTAATATTAGCTAAACCAGCTCTAATTACTCCAAACCAATCAATACCTTTATGACTGTAAAAACGATCATCTTCAGCTGCAAGCACTGCTAATTTCATAATATCTGGTATTTCATTATATTTTAATAAATTACGACGTTCTTCACCAAATTCTCCTAATAAAATATGATCAGCAGTATAAATTCTTAACGGCAATCTTGGTTTATAATCAGTTAAGGCATTTAAATTTGGTAGTTTTGACCATGTCATAGTTATAGCAATACTAAGTAATGATATAGCACAAAATATTAATCCTATAAAAAATACTAATAATTTTAGTATTAAAGAAAAAAATTTTTTGTTATTTTTTTCATACAAGTTTTTATTTTTATATTCATTTATATTTCGCATTGTGTAATCTTAAGATATCTTATATAGGTAATAATTTATTAAGTGTAACATTTTATTACATTTATTATTTTGAAACTTATTAAATACATATGAATAGTTCATATTTTAATATAGGAAATAAGGAAAATTAATCTTGAATTGTAATAATTATAAAAATATTCAAAAATTATCATATAATGATCCAATATTTCTTATTGGTATGATGGGATCTGGTAAAACAACTATAGGAAAACATTTAGCAAAAAATTTAAATAGAAAATTTTTAGATTTAGATCATTTAATTGAACTAAAGTCTGGTTTAAATATACCTACAATATTTGAAATTGTAGGAGAGGTTGGATTTAGAGAACAAGAATCTTGTGTTTTAAATGAATGTTTAAATTGTAAAAATACAATTATAGCTACTGGTGGTGGAATAATTTTATCAGAAAAAAATCGTATATCATTAATGAAAAGTGGAATTGTCGTTTATTTTAAAACTAATATAAATGAATTATTTAAAAGAACTTATAAAGATAATAATAGGCCATTATTATCTACTAAAGATCCTTATATTACGATTGAAAAAATGTTGAAATTGCGAGAACCTTTATATTTAAAAACTGCTGATTTAGTAATTGATACATCTATAAATTCTATTGAAAATATTATCAATTCATTATTGATATTATTATACGAACATAAGAGGATAAAATGAATATTGTGAAAGTAAACACTAAAAGTAGTTGTTATAACATAAATATAAGCAGTGGCAGATTAAAACACATAAATGAATCTATCCCAATAGATACAACAAGTATAGCTATTATTACTAATAATACTATAAGTTCTATGTATATAGATATTATTAAATCTTCTTTAAAAAGTATTCATAAACCTATTATCGAAATATGTTTGCCTGAAGGTGAAGAGTATAAAAATTTACATACATTGAATATTATATTTGATAATTTATTAAAAAATAATTTTGACCGTAAATCTTTATTAATTGCTTTTGGCGGTGGAGTTATTGGAGATATTACAGGATTTGCAGCTTCAGTATATATGAGAGGAATTAGATTTATACAAATACCAACAACTTTATTGGCACAAATAGACTCTTCTGTTGGTGGTAAAACTGCTGTTAATCATATTTTAGGAAAAAATATGATAGGTTCTTTTTATCAACCTATTTCTGTAGAAATAGATATAGATGTTTTAAATACCTTGCCAAAAAGAGAAATTTCAGCTGGTTTAGCAGAAATGATTAAATATGGATTAATTATAGATAAAAATTTTTGGGAATGGTGTGAAAATCATATAAAAAATTTAATAAATTTAGATCAAAATCATTTAATATATGCTATAAAAAGATCTTGTGAATTAAAATCTTTTGTTGTAAGCAAGGATGAAAAAGAAAATAATTTAAGAGCAATTTTAAATTTTGGACATACTTTTGGACATGCTATAGAATCTGTTTTAGGATATGGTAAATGGTTGCATGGTGAAGCAGTAGCTTGTGGAATGATACAAGCAGCAGAATTATCATCTAATATTTTAAATTTAAAAAGATCAGACGTAGAACGTATTAGATCTATGATTAAAAATATTAATTGCCCTATATTAGCGCCAAAAATAGATATAGAAAAATGGTTACATGCAATGAAAGTTGACAAAAAAAATACAAATGGTGAAATAAATTTTGTTTTATTACCAGAAATTGGAAGTTCCATTATAAAAAGTGTATCTAATAAAGATATTATAAACACAATTTTAATTACTAGTACTATTTAGATATATATTTTGCAGTATCACTTTGTGATTTTTTTAGTTCTTTAAAAACACCTTGAAACATAATATAACCTCCTTCTGTATTCGCACCAGGTCCTAATTCTATTATCCAATCTGAAACAGTTATAATTGAAATATTATTTTCAATTATAACTATTGTATGGCCTAAATTAATTAATTTCTCAAATATGTTAATTAATTTTTCTATATCTTGAAAATGCAATCCAATAGTTGGTTCATCTATAACATATAAATTTTTACCATTTTCATTTATGTGATATTTTGTGAAACCTATAGTTAGTTTAAGTCTATGTAGTTCTCCCATAGATAAAAAATTTATATCTTGCCCTAATTTTATATGTGATAAACCAATTTCATGCATTATAGAAATTTTTACAAAAATTTCAGGTATATTTTTAAAAATTTCTATAGATTCTGATATAGTTAAATTTAGTATTTCACTTATATTTAACCCTTTATATTTAATTTCTAAAGTTTCTTTATTAAATCTATTACCATTACAGTAATCACAAATTTGATAAATATCTGCTAAAAAATCCATTTTTATTTTTAACTTACCATGTCCAGTACAAAATTCACACCTACCACCTTGTAAATTGAAACTAAATCTACTACTTTTATAACCTCTTTTACGAGATTCATTTGTATTTGCAAATAAATTTCTAACGATATCAAATATCCCAATATAAGTAATAACATTACTATTTGCATTTTTTCCTATATTTTCTTGATTAATTACAATAATATGATTAAAAAATTCTACACCATGTAATTGAGAATAATGTAGAGATTTTTTCGAAGTATTATAAATAATATTTGATATAGCATTAGATAATGTGTCTATAATTAATGATGATTTACCAGATCCAGATATTCCTGTAACACATGTTAAATAACCTATAGGAATCTTAATATCAATATCTTTTAAATTATTACCTGTAGCATTTAATAGTATTAGATTTTGTGTTTTTTTATTTATTATTTTTGATTTTCTATTTTTTTTTAAAGAAGTATTTATATATTTTTTAATAATAGATGCTGGATTTTTGATAATTTCATTATAAGTACCATTTGCTAAAATATTTCCTCCATTTACACCAGCTCCAGGGCCCATTTCTATTATCCAATCTGCATGCATAATTATATCTTTATCATATTCTATTACTATAATAGTATTTCCAAGACTTTTTAAATATTGTATTCCAGATATTAATTTATCTATATCTTGTTTATGTAAACCAATAGATGGTTCATCTAAAATATATGTAATACCACTTAGACCTATGGACATTTGATTTGTTAATTTTATGCGTTGTTGTTCTCCTAAAGATAAGGTATTCATTGGTCTATTTAATGATAAATATCCTAAACCCATATTAATAAGCATAGATAATTTATTAATAATTTTTAATGTAATAGTATCTACAATTTGTTTTTGAGATGGATTAATATTAATCCATTTACACCATTCTAGAAGTTCTTCTATAGAAAGATTTTCTACTGTATTAATACTAAATTTTTGGTTATTAGAAAATATAAATACATCTAAATTTAATGATTTAAATTGATGAGAATTGCAATTGTGACATTTTTGGTTTTCATAAAATTTTTCTAAGTAAATATTATTACCTTCTAATACTTGTCTTTGTAAATTTGGTATTAATCCTTCATATGATTTATATTCCATGTATTGATGCCCATTAATATCTGTATATGTAAAAGATATTTTTTCATTCTTTGAGCCCCAAAAAATTTTATTTTTAATATGATCAGGAATATCTTTATATTTACTATGAATATTAAAACTATAATGTTTAGCTAAACTATTTATTAAATCTTTAATAAATACATTGTTCATATCCCATACTTTTATAGCCCCATTTGCAATACTTAAATCTTCAGATGATATTAATAAATTTGGATTAAATTTTTTAATAAAACCTGATCCATAACATTTAATACATGTACTAAATATTTTTGATTTTATGATTGGTAAATTTAATTGACATTTAGGACACATATATTGTGTAGTAAATACAATTTCTTCTTGTGAATCAAGATCGAACACTTTAACAATATTTTTTGAAATATTAATTGCAATTTCTATACTTTCTGCGATACGTTGCTTATTTTCATATTTATTATATAATCTATCTATAACAATTTCTAAACTAAATTTTTGAGATTTTATATCTTTATCATAACTTTTTTTTAATATATTAAGATCATCAATAATTACACCATTTATCATAAAGCGCATAAACCCTTTAGCAATAAAATCATTACAATGAATATATAAATCATTTATATTAATGTTTTTTGCAAATGGGGCTATTATAGCTATTTTTCTATCATATGGCATTGTCAATATATTATTAGTAATTTGTTCTACATTAAATATTGACAATGATATGTTATGTTTCATACATATCAATATGCCTATCTTAGAATATAGTAATTTTAGGTATTCTTTAATTTCTGTTATAGTAGATACTGTTGATCTAGAATTTTTGAAAAAACCATTTTGTTCAACTGCTATTGCAGGAGATAGTCCTTTTATAGATAAATATTTTGGGTTCGTTAGTAATTTTAAAAATTTTCTTGCATATAATGAAATACTTTCTATATATCTTCTTTGACTTTCTGCATATATTGTATTAAATGCTAGTGATGATTTCCCTGATCCAGATACTCCAGTAATTACTATGAATTTATTTTTAGGTATTTTGATGCTAACATTTTTTAGATTATTTGTACAAACTTCATGTATATCAATTATGTCCATTATCTTTCCTAATATATATATATATTTTAATATATATATTGTGTTCTAATAAAAATTATTTGGTATAATATTAATATTTACATAAATTTATTTATATTTCCACATTGAGGTAAAGATGGCATCAGTTAATAAAGTAATATTATTAGGAAATTTAGGTCGTGATCCAGAACTTAGATATAGTCCAGACGGAATGTCTATATGTAATATTTCTATTGCAACTACTTATCAGTGGAAAGATAAATCAAGCGGTGAACGTAAAGAAGAAACTGAATGGCATAGAATCGTTATGTATAATAGATTAGCAGAAATAGCTGGAGAGTTCCTAAAAAAAGGAAAATCTGTATATATAGAAGGAAGATTAAAAACACGTAAATGGCAAGATAAAGAAAGTGGTATTGATAGGTATAGTACAGAAATAATTGCAGAAAATATGCAAATGTTAGGTAGTCGAGAAGACAATAGCAATTTCAATGAATCTAAAAATAATAAAATTAACAAGCCATTGAATAAATCATTATCCAGTAGTAGTGATATGGGTATTTTAGATATGGATGATGATATTCCTTTTTAACATAAAATTATTCTATAATGAATTTAAAAATAAGAAAAAATAAAGATTTTATAAAAAATTCTAAAGGCATTAGAAGATTAGTAGCTGTATCATCATATACAGCTATAATGGCAAAATTAATAGATGATTATGTTGATGTAATATTAGTAGGAGATTCTCTTGGTATGATATTGTATGGGTACGATAATACTTTATCAGTTACATTAGATATGATGATAAATCATGGTAAAGCTGTAGTTAATAGCTCAAAGAAAGCATTTGTAGTTGTAGATTTACCTTTTGGGTCATATCAATCATCTAAATCTCAAGCTTTTGAATCTGCATCTAAAATAATATCTTTAACAGGTGCTAATGCTGTTAAATTAGAAGGAGGTATAGAGATGTCGAAAACTATACAATTTCTAACTGAGCGTGGTATACCAGTATTTGGTCATATTGGTTTAATGCCTCAATATTTTAATAGTTATGGCGGTTTCAAATGTCAAGGTAATAATCAATATGAAGAAGATAAAATTTTTCAAGATGCTTTGGAATTAGAAAATTCAGGTGCTATTGCACTAATAGTAGAATGCACTTTTGAAAATATAAGTAGACGTATAGCAGAACAATTGAAAATACCTGTAATAGGTATAGGAGCATCTCCTTATTGTGATGGACAGGTACTTGTAGCTGCTGATATTTTAGGATTAAATATGGATTTTAATCCTAAATTTGTACAAAAATATGAAAATTTAAGTATAAAAATTAAAGAAGCAATTTTTAACTTTTCAGAAGATGTTAGAAAAAATAAATTTCCAAAAAATGAACATTGTTTTATAAAAAATTAAAATAATCCTAAATAACTTACTATAGTAACAATTACTCCTATGAGTAAATTAGAACGAAATATTTTTATATTTTTATATTTATCATCATTAAACGTTAAATTTATATTAAAAGAAAAAACTTGCCATATAAAGTGTATAGATATAATTAATATTCCTAAAAAATACAATCTATTATAGGATAACAATATTCCATTTATAGTCCACATGATTATAGTTAATATATAAAAAATACTTATATATTTTTTGCCTGATTCTTTAAATAAAATAGCTGTAGATTTTATTCCTATTTTTAGGTCATCTTTAATATCTGAATAAGCATATATAGTATCATATCCTATTTGCCAAAATATAGATCCTAACCACATAAAAATTGCTGAAAGTGATAAATTGTTTCTAGTATCTATCCAAGCCATCAATATTCCAAAATTAAAACAAATTCCAAGAATCAATTGAGGCCAATATGTAATTCTTTTACATAAAGGATAAAATATTATTAATGGTATTAATAATATAGATAATAAAAGACAATTTTTATTAATAAAAAATATCAAAGGTATACAAAATATACATTGAAGTATTAAAAAATAAATAGCATTTATTACACTTATAGTACTATTAGCTATAGGTCTATTTTTTGTACGTTCTACATTACAATCAAAATTTCTATCAAATATATCATTAATGGTACAACCAATACTTCTTAACATAATTGCACCTAAAGAAAATATAAACAATCTATTTAAATTTGGAATACCATCACTAGCTTGAATCAGTGATGCAATACAAGGTAACAATGCTAGCCATATTCCTATTGGATTATCTAGTCTACATAATTGTATATATTTACCTAAAGTATTTATTTTTAATTTGTTCATAATATAGAAGATAAAAAAATAATACTTTTATTAATTATATATTTACATAATTTATATATTTAAATAATTTTTTATTATATTTCCTAATATATTGATACCTTTTTGAATTTTTTCTTCTGATACAGTTGCAAAACTTAGTCTCATATTATTATATTCAGGATTTTTAGCATAAAAAGAATTTCCAGGAACAAAAGCAATATTATTTTCTATTGCTTTTATTAATAATTCATTACTATTTATATTTTTAGGCAATGTTACCCATAAAAACATGCCACCTTCAGGTCTAGTCCAATTCACAGATTTTGGAAATGATTTTTCCATAGTATCTAACATACATAATCCCTGTTTTTTGTATGTTTCTCTAATTTTAGGTAAATGTCTTTTTAAGAAACCGTTTTTTATAGTTTCATAAACAACCATTTGTGTAATTGTAGATGTATGTAAATCAGTGGCTTGTTTTGCTTGTACTAATTTTTTAATTAAATCTTTGTCTGCGATGATATATCCTATACGTAATCCTGGAGCTAATATTTTAGAAAAAGAACCTAATCTTATAATGTTAGCATTTGTATTTTTAGATAAAGTTAATAAACTAGGTATATCTTTTCCTGAATATCTTAGTTCTCCATAGGGATCATCTTCTATAATAGATAATTTTAAGTCACTAGCAAATTCAATCAATTTTATTCTTCTAGATAAACTTAATGTTCTGCCAGTTGGATTTTGAAAATTTGGCAAAGCATATAAAAAACGAGTATTATTTGTAATGGATGAAGAAATTCTTTCTGGTATCAAACCACCTTCATCCGTTTCTATAGTAATAAAATTTGGATTATATAGACTTAAAGATTGCAATGCACCTAAATATGTAGGACTTTCTACTAAAATATCACTGTTTTCATCAATTAATGTTTTACCTAACAAATCTAAAGCTTGTTGTGATCCTGATACAATCATTACATTATCAATACTAATATTTGAACCAGAATTATTAAAATGATTTACAATCCATTCTCTTAATTTTGAATATCCTTCTGTAGTACCATATTGTAATGCTATTTTACCTTCTTCTGATAAAACTTTATTAAAAGCATATTTTAACTCATCTACAGGGAAACCATGTGGTGATGGTAATCCACCTGCAAATGATATAATTTCTTGTTTTTCTGTGACCTTTAATATTTCACGAATAGCTGAGCTTGTTAAATTTTTAGCTCTTTCTGATATTGTATAATTTGCCATATATAATAATATAAGAAAAAAATAATGTTGAAATTAGTTTAATGAAAATTTAATTTATATATATTTAAATATTTATATTATTAATATTTGAAATATACAATATTTTATTCTATCAGATGTTTTTTAAAAATATAATAAATATTTATATAATAAATTTATTTATTTAGATATATTTGATGTATTAATAATGAAATTACATAAAAATTTATGTTTTTAATATATTATTTTTTAGTGTAAAAATATTTTAGGTATAGTATGTTTTTTAAAAAAAATTTAATTAAAGGTTTATTAGTTTGGATTCCTATATGTATAACAATTTGGATAATCAATATATTAATTAGCATAGTAGAAGATAAAATCACATATTTTATCTCTTCTACAAATGTTATAGGATTTTATATTCCTGGATTTAAAATAATGATTTTATTAACTATAATATATTTGACAGGATTATTAAAAACAAATTTAATTTTTAAAAATTTATATTTTTATTTTGATAAGATATTAAGTTATATACCATTAGTTAATAGTATATATAGTACTACTAAACAAATAAGTAATGCTATTTTATCTCCTAATAGTCAGGCATTTAGAAAAGTGATTTTATTGGAATATCCTCCAAAGAGTCAATATTGGGTTTTAGCTTTTTTAACTGGTAATACATCAGAAAATATATCTAAATTTTTGAATAATAATAAATATATTAACGTATATATTCCAACAACTCCTAATCCAACTTCTGGTTTTTTTGTTATGGTAAAAAGTAGTGATGTTATAGATGTTAATATTAACGTTGATCAAGCATTAAAATACATAATATCAATGGGTACAGTTATACCAAATAAATTTTAAATCTGATAATCTAGTAGAAACTTCTATCTACAATGTATTTTTATATGAAATAAATTAATAAGGGATTTTTTGATGCGTACATTTTATAATGGTCTTATTCGTACTAGTCACATAGGAAAAAATGTTTCTTTATGTGGTTGGGTAAATCGTCGTCGTGATCATGGTGGAGTAATTTTTATAGATTTACGAGATCATACAGGTATTGTACAACTTGTTTTTTCTCCTGAAAATAAATTCATTTTTCAAAAAGCATCTCAATTACGAAATGAATATTGCATAAATGTATTAGGTATAGTAAATTTAAGGCCAATTGAATCTTATAATAAGGAAATTGAATCAGGTGAAGTTGAAATATTATGCCATGAATTAAATATACTAAATGTTTCTATAACACCTCCTTTTAATATAGACGATAATAATATATTAGAAAATACACGTTTATCATATAGATATCTTGATTTACGTAGTAGTAAGATGCAAAAAAATTTAAGAACGAGATATCAAGTTACTATGGAAATTCGCAAATTTTTAGATAAACTAAATTTCATAGATATAGAAACCCCTTTTTTGACAAAGAGCACGCCTGAAGGTGCTAGAGATTATTTAATTCCATCTAGAATAAATATAGGTAATTTTTATGCATTACCACAATCACCTCAATTATTTAAACAACTTTTGATGATTTCAGGATTTGATAGATATTATCAGATAGTAAAATGTTTTAGAGATGAAGATCTTAGAGCAGATAGACAGCCTGAATTTACACAGATCGATTGTGAAATGTCATTTATTAATGAAGAAGAAATACGTAATTTATTTGAAAATATGATTATTCATATTTTCAAAACTATTATTAATGTAAATTTACCTAATAAATTTCCTACTATTACATGGAAAGAGTCTATAGATAAATATGGTACTGATAAACCTGATTTAAGAATTAATCTTGAATTAATAAATATTACAGAAATCACAAAGACATCATCATTAAAAATTTTTTCAGATATAGCATTAAACAATGGTAAAGTAGTTGCTTTGAAAGTTCCACAAGGGGCTATTTTTTCAAGAAAAGAAATTGAATTTTATACTAATTATGTGATGTCTTATGGAGCTAAAGGTTTAGCTTATATTAAAATTAACGATATTAAAAAGGGCTATGAAGGTCTTCAGTCTCCTATAGTAAAAAATCTCTCAATTGAAGAATTAAATCAAATTTTTACAAAAATTGATGCTAAAAATAATGATATAGTATTTTTTGGTGCTGATAAAGAAAGTATTGTAAACTCTTATATGGGTGCATTAAGATTAAAAATAGGTATTAGTGATTTTAGTAAAAGAAATAATATTTTCAAAGATCAATTTTGTCCTCTTTGGGTAATTGATTTTCCTATGTTTGAATTTGATGAAAACAAAAATAAATATACATCAATACATCACCCTTTTACTAGTCCTAAACAGAGTATAGATGAATTAAGAGATATTAAACCAGATAGTATTTTATCTAAATCTTATGATCTAGTTATTAATGGTTGGGAAATTGGAGGTGGCTCTATACGTATTCATCATGAAGAAATGCAAAGAAAAATATTCAATATATTAGGTATTAGTAATGAAGAAGCTCATTATAAATTTGGTTTTTTACTAGAAGCATTAAAATATGGTGCTCCACCACATGGAGGTATAGCATTTGGTTTGGATAGATTAGTATCTATTATGGTAAATGCAGAATCAATAAGAGAAGTCATAGCATTTCCTAAAACACAAAGAGCTCAATGTTTATTAACACAAGCACCATCAGAAGTTGAAAAAGAACAGCTTATAGATTTACATATTAATATATCTAAAAATATATAGATTTTGCACTTAATTACATAATAAAAATTGAGAATAAAAATACCTTCTGAAGAAGGTATTTTTATTATTAATTTTATATAATTAAGTGTAAATTTAAATAAAATTAGTAAAATTTTTATAAAAAATTTACACTACGGAGAATATAGTATAACTAAATACCTAGCAAAAATTGCAATATTGCATGTTTTTTATGTCATTTATTTAGCTGATATAATATTAAATTATGCAAAATATTCACATTTAATAAAAAATAAGTCACACAAATTAAATGTCAAAGCTACTAAAAAATATTTAAATTGATAAAATCATATAAATCATTATTTATATATATTTCTCTGCAATGATATATAACCCATCTAGCACAGCTCTTTCTTTATAAATAATTTTAATGTTTTTATTAAATAATTTATTAATAATTTTAAATTGAGTAATTAATTCTTTTTTAATTTCTGGCCATAGACCACCAGTAACATATATAGTAGGTGGTTCATGAAACTGCTCTATCATATTTATCCATTGCCTAATTATAGTACCTGAATGTGAAAAAATTATTCCAGAACTGATAGCTTGATTTGTATTTTTAGGAAAATTGAGAATATTAGATTGACAAATAATAGGTAAATTAGTTGCCTTATTTAAACTTATTTTCATTGTATTTATACCAGGTATAATTAATCCTCCAATAAAATTATTAATAGCATCAATACTATCTATTGTAGTTGCTGTTCCAAAACTTATTATCAATAAAGGTGGATGAGGTACTGATAATTTATTTACTATGCCCAACATACTACACCATCTATCTGTTCCTAACTGTGATGGTGTTAAATATTTATTTAGCAATTTATATTTTTTATAACTAGGAACTAACCAATGAATATTACAACCAATTTTTTTAAATTCATTATTAATAATTTTACCAATAGCATTACCTGCAACATTGGAGCCAAATATATGTGTAGGTTTTTTTGTTAAGGAAAATATCCATTTTCTTATAGATAAATAATCGTTATTATTAAATATAATAACTTCTTTTTCACGATATATTTTTTTATTGTTTTTAACAATCCATCCAATTTTTATTCTAGTGTTTCCTAAATCTAAAAGTATAATCATATTTCAAGAATAACTATATTGTTATCAAAATTTGTTAATATTATGTTTTTGTATTAATTTATAAAACTTTATCTATAGTGGTACTATTATTTTTCTTAAATCAATTAAGGTGATTAAATATTTGATAGAGATCTTTAAAGATATTATACAAATAATGTGATTATTGTATTTTTTTTATATTTTAACCAAAAAATCTAATTAAAATTTATTAAGATTATTTTTAAAATAATAATAAAAGATAGATTGGAATATTGCATTTAATGATATATATTTTATATATATAGTTTAAGATGTATATTATAATAAGAATATTAAACTTTTTAAATTTAAATTTCATATGTATTATAATAAATAATATCAATGTGCTTTATAATATAATAATAAATTATTAGAATATTCATATTGCATCAAGAAATTTACTTATGATTGAGTTTTAAATGCCTAATATTATTGAAAATAAAAAATTTTATGGAAAAGCAGGTTACATTGATACCTTGATAGAAATGCCTAAGAATGCACCTATTGGATATACTGTATTATTACATCCACATCCTATGCATGGTGGTACAAGAGATAATAAAGTAATATCAACAATGTCAAGAGTTTGTTTAAATTACGATTTAGCAGTATTTCGTCCAAATTTTCGTGGAGTAGGATTTTCTGAAGGTAAATTTGATAATGGCTTAGGTGAAGTTGAAGATATGATTGATTTGATTTGTCAAATTATTGAGTATTATCCAAATTTAAAAAAAATACCAATTATTTTAGGAGGATTTTCTTTTGGAGCTTCAATTGCAGCGCAACTTTATTCATATATAAAAAACAAAGATATTCAATGTAATGGTTTGGTTTTAGTAAGTTCAGCTGCTACTCGTTATGTACACAAAGAAATTATTTTACCTGAGAAAACTTTTTTAATACATGGTTATAATGATAATATTGTACCATTTGATGAAATATTAAATTGGGCAAAAATACATGATATATCTATTAATTTAATTCCTAATGCTTCACATTTTTTTCATGGAAAATTAATTACATTAAAAAATATATTTATAAATATTTTAATTTCAATATTGAATATTAAATAAATTCTGTTAAATAATCTTTAAATTTTATATCTATAATGAAAAATATAACCATTAATAAATCTATTTATCTATTTGTATCTTATTTTTTTATATTACTTTTAAGTAATACAAGTAATGTTTATGCAACTTCATTTTTAGATATAGAAAATTTAAATAATATCCCAGTCTCAAAAACTGCTATATATCCTGTTCCTAAAGTATCAGCAAAATCTTGGATTGCTATAGATGTAAATAGTGGACAAGTTTTAGCAGAATCAAATTCTAATGTAAAAATGGAGCCAGCCTCTTTAACAAAAATAATGACTGCGTATTTAATATTTCATGCATTAGAGGATAAAAGAATTAAACTAGATCAATTAATTAATATTTCAGAAACAGCTTGGCGTACAGGTGGTTCTCGAATGTTTATTGAACCAAATACAAATGTAAGGGTTAATGATTTATTACAAGGTATGATTGTACAATCAGGTAATGATGCTACAGTTGCTTTAACAGAAGCTATTTGTGGAGATGAAGCATCATTTATTGCATTAATGAATAAAGAAGCTGAAAATATTGGAATGATAAATACCAATTTTGCTAATTCTACAGGATTACCTGATAAAAAACATATTTCTACTGCACAAGATTTAGCTAAATTATCAGTTTTATTAATAAAAAAATATCCACATTTTTTTCATTATTATAATCAAAAAAGTTTTACTTATAATAACATTACACAGTTAAATAGAAATAGATTATTATGGGCTGATAATTCTATAGATGGTATGAAAACTGGACATACTGATTCTGCTGGATATTGTATGATTTCTACTGCTTTAAAAGATAATCGCAGAATTTTAGTAGTTTTATTAGGTGCTAGTAGTGAATCTACTAGAGCAGAAGAAAGTTTAAAGATATTAAATTGGAGTTTTCAAAATTTTGATACTGCTTTAATTTTTGAAAAAAATCAAGAAATAGTAAAGATAAATGTTTGGGATGGAAATAATAGTAAATTATCTGTTGGAAGTAATGATGCTTTATGGATTTCTGTACCTAGAGCTAAGTTATATGATATTAAATCTACAATAGAATATATAGATCCTATATTAAGTCCTATAAATAAAGGAGATATAGTTGGACAAATTAAATTTTCTTTAAATAATAAAAATTTGCTTACTATGCCACTGGTATCATTACATCATGTTGAAAAAGCTGGCTTATTAGATAAAATCTTAGTTTTACTAAAAAAAAATTTTCCATTTAATCGACTAATTACTTTATAAAATTAAATGAATATTCATAATATAAATAATAATTCTTTAATTGTGTATCCTTGTAATTTTCCTTTAAAAATAATTGGAAAAAATTGTGAACAATTTAAGAAAGAAATATATTCTATAATTAAAAATTATGATCCAAAATTTGATTTATCTAATATAGATTTTCAATTAAGTAAATCTGCTAAATATATAGGATTAACTGTTACAATATTTGCTACATCTCGTACACAATTAGATAATATATATAAAGATTTATGTGCCAATTCTTTAGTATCTTTTGTATTATAATATTTATTTAATAATAAATTAAGTACAGTTTACAATTATTGTACTTAATTTATCTAAAATTAATTATAGAATATAATTTTTTAAATCATCAAAAATTGGTATATTGACTAATTGTGAATCTACATATTTTTTGTCTATATTAATAGAAAAACCTTTTTTATTAATAGAATTGAATGATATATCTTCTAATAAAGTTTCCATTATTGAATATAATCTACGCGCACCAATATTTTCTGTATTTTCATTCATTAAAAAAGCAATTTCTGCTAATCTGTTAATTCCATCTTCAGTAAAAATTAATTTTATTTCTTCAGTAGCTAATAGAGCAGAATATTGTTTAATTAATGATGCACTAGTAGAAGATAAAATATCATAAAAATCTTTTACTGATAGATGTTCTAATTTAACTTTTATTGGAAATCTACCTTGTAATTCAGGGATTAAATCTGTTGGTTTAGATAAATGAAAAGCTCCAGATGCTATAAATAGGATATTATCAGTTTTTACAGAACCATATTTCGTATTAACCGTTGTACCTTCTATCAAAGGTAATAAATCTCTTTGTACTCCTTGCCTAGATACATCTACACCAGAATATTCATTTTTGGTTGCTATTTTATCTATTTCATCTAAAAAAACTATACCATTTTGTTCTACATTTTTAATAGCTATAATTCTAATATTTTCTTCATTAATATTTTTTAATGATTCTTCTTCTATAAGAATTTTAATAGCATCTTTAATTTTTAGTTTCCTTGCTTTCTTCTTATTAGAACTTAAATTAGAAAATAGACCTTTTAATTGTTCTGCCATTTCTTCCATTCCAGGTGCAGCCATTATATCAAAATTTGGTGCTGGCATAGAAAGTTCTATATCAATTTCTAAATTATCTATTTTACCTTCTCTTAACCTTTTTCTAAAAGTTTGTCTTGCTGAATTTTCTTTATTTTCTTCTGATTCTAGATTTTTAGGTGGAGGAACTAAAATATCAAGAATTCTTTCTTCTGCTGCTAATTTAGCAATATTTTTGACTTTTTCTATTTCTATATTTCTTGTTTGCTTGATTGAAAAGTCTGTTAAATCTCTAATTATGCTATCTACATCTTTTCCAACATAACCTACTTCTGTAAATTTTGTAGCTTCTACTTTTATAAATGGAGCCGCTACTAATTTTGCTAATCTTCTTGCTATTTCTGTTTTACCAACACCTGTAGGTCCTATCATTAATATATTTCTTGGATAAATTTCATTTTTTATATCATCTTTAATCATTTGACGACGCCAACGATTACGTAAAGCAATTGCTACAGCTTTCTTAGCTTTATCTTGTCCAATAATATATTTATTTAATTCAGAAACTATTTCTTCTGGAGACATATTTATGCCATACATGATTTGATATCCTAAATTTTTATATAATTCATAAAAATAATATAATAATTTGATTATAAAGTTTCTATAATATGATTATGATTTGTATATATGCAAATATCACCTGCTATTTTTAAAGATTTAGATACTATTTCTTTAGCTGATAATTTTGTATATTTTAATAAACCTATTGCTGCAGCTTGAGCATATGGACCACCAGATCCTATAGCAGCAATACCATTTTCAGGTTCTAACACATCACCATTACCTGTTAATATTAAAGTTTGTTCAATATTAGCTACAATTAACATTGCTTCTAATCTTCTTAATACTTTATCTTTACGCCATTCTTTGCTCATATCTACAGCAGATTTCATTAAATGGCCTAAATTTTTTTCTAACTTACTTTCAAATATTTCTTGTAATGTAAATGCATCAGATGTTGCTCCAGCAAAACCAGTTAAAACTTGATTATTATAAATACGTCTGATTTTACAGGCTGTACTTTTAATAATCATATTTCCAAGTGTCACCTGTCCATCACCACCTAATGCTATGTTATTATTTCGCCTTACACATATAATAGTAGTTGCATGAAACTGTTCCAATTCCATATATTTATTCCATATTATAATTAATATTAATTGCCATATAATTTTTGGCGCATTTCTCGTCGTTCTTTTGCTTCTAAAGATAAAGTAGCTGTTGGTCTTGCTAATAACCTTGGTATACCAATTGGATCACCAGTTTCTTCACACCATCCATAATCTTTACTATCTATTCTTGCAATAGAGCTTTGAATTTGTTTCAGTAATTTATTTTCTCTATCTCTATTTCTTAATTCTAAAGCATGTTCTTCTTCTATAGATGCTCTATCAACTGGATCTGGCACAAATTGTGTTTCTCTAAGTTTTTTACCATTTTTTTCAACATTAGATAAAATTTCTTGCTCTAATTTTTTTAATTTATTTTTAAAAAAATTTAGTTGTAATTCATTCATATAATCAGATTCTGGCATATTAAGAATATCTTCATCTGTCAGAGATTCTATTATAGAAAGATCTTGATTAGTCATTATTTTAGATGATTTATTAATCATAAAACCTTTTAATTTTATTCAATTTAAAATTATTTTTATTAAAATTAACATAATATGTTGAAAGAATTTTATATTAAGGTTAATTATTATAATATAATTTCACTCTTGATATTTTCAAGATATATTCATAAAAGGAACTTTCATGAAAATTAATTATTAAAATTAACTTCTATTTTACCTTCAAATACCGTTTCCGCTGGTCCTTCCATTTCTAATTTTAGTCCATCCCAATGAATTATTAATTGACCTCCATGCGTATGTACTGTAACAGGTGATAATAAAAGACCTCGACGAATACCTGATAAAGCTGCAGCACAAGCTCCAGTACCACATGCTAATGTTTCTCCAACCCCTCTTTCATATACTCTTAATTTAATATTATGCTTATTTAATATTTCCATAAATCCAACATTTACATGATTAGGAAATCTTTCATGAGATTCTATCATTCTACCTATAAAATTAACATCTATATTTTGAATATTATCTACAATTGTAACAGCATGTGGATTAGAAATTTGCGCTATAGATATTTTTATATGCTCGATTTTATCATTATTTAATAAATCAATTGTCCATAGTCTCTCATCTGCTTGTTTTTCAGATAATAATTTATGATAATGAAAAGGTAACAAATGCGGATCAAACGCGATTTTACCCATATCTACTTTTACCATATTATTTTCTAAACTTTCAATTTTAATTAGACCATTTCTTATTTCTGCATATATTGGATTTTTATTTGATAATTTTTTTTGGTGTATAAATTTAATGAAACATCTTGCTCCATTGCCACAATTCTCTACTTCAGATCCATCAGAATTAAATATCCTATATTTAAAATCAGCCTGCAAATTGCTGCTTTTTTCTACAAGTAATACTTGATCAGCACCTATACCAAATTTTCTATTAGATAAAAATTGAATAATTTCTTTATTAAATTTCAAATTTTTATCTATATTATTGATTACGATAAAATCATTACCTATACCTTGCATTTTTGTGAAATTTAATTTCATATTAAACCTTTTTGAATAATCATTTTTATATTTTTTTTTAAAATCTAAGACAAAAATAATAGTACTATGACACATGTATTTTATCCATTTTTTATTTTTTTATTATATCTATAGATTTTTTTTTAAAAGAATAATAATTTAATATAAATAGATTAAAAAATTTCTAATTTGAAAAATATGATTATAATATGCTACTATGGTTGCTCCCCATGATATATATAAAAAAAGGATGAAATACGAATTTTAGTGCCCAAAATTTTATATTAAGAGCATAAAAAATATAGATAGTAAAATTTTTTATTTTGATAAATTGCTAAATTAATAAAATTTAAAGCAAAAATTTTATTAATTTATCCAGTAAATATTTTTAATATATTTACTATTTGTTTCAATAATTTCCAATAATTTATAGATTAAGCATTTAATCCTTTTCAAGATTTCAATCTTGTTGTTATTTTTATTTTTGGTATAATCAAAAGATTATATTTAAAAATTTTATATTCATTGTAAATTAATTATTTGTAATAATTTTACATTTAAAAATAAAAATTTATATTTAAATATTATTATTCATAATATCAATACACAAATAAATAATAAGATATTATATAAGTATATTTTATATTAAAGCATATTATTCATATAAAAAATATACAAATCTAATTTTGCTATAAACATAATAAATTTATTTAGTTTTAAGGATTATAAGTGTTAAATAATAAATTTTTATTTACTTCAGAATCAGTTTCTGAAGGACATCCTGATAAAATAGCTGATCAAATATCAGATGCTATATTAGATGCTATAATTGAAAAAGATATCAAATCTAGAGTTGCTGCAGAAACTTTGTGTAATAATGAATTTATTGTTCTAGCTGGAGAAATAACTACTAATACAAATATTGATTATGAACAAATTGTTCGTAATACTATAAAAAATATAGGTTATGAAGATTCAGAAAACAGCATAGATTATAAATCTTGTAAAATAGTTATTTCTTATATAAAACAATCTATAGATATTGCTATTGGTATTGATAATAATGATCATGATATATTATCTCAAGGAGCTGGAGACCAAGGCATTATGTTTGGATATGCTTGCAATGAAACAATAGATTTGATGCCTGCACCTATATATTATGCACATAAATTAATGCAAAAACATAGTTTGGTTCGTAAAAGTAATCAAATTAGTTGGCTAAGACCTGATGCTAAATCGCAAGTAACATTTCAATACATAAATAATATTCCTTCATATATTGATACAATAGTACTATCTACACAACATTCACCAAATATAAAGTACGATAATATTAAAGAAGCAGTAATTGAAGAAATAATACTTCCGGTAATACCAAAAAATTTAATTAATTATAAAACTAAATTCATAATTAATCCTACTGGTAGATTTGTTATAGGTGGACCTAAAGGTGATTGTGGATTAACTGGCCGTAAAATCATAGTAGATACTTATGGAGGTTCTTGTCCCCATGGTGGCGGAGCTTTTTCAGGTAAAGATCCGTCTAAGGTAGATAGATCAGCTGCATATTTTGCACGCTATATTGCTAAAAATATTGTTGCTTCTGGTATAGCCACTAGATGTCAAGTACAACTTAGTTATGCTATAGGAATTTCAAATCCTATAAACATTACTATTAATACTCAAAATACTGGATTGGTACCTGATAGTGTTTTATCTGAATATGTAAAAAATAACTTTGATTTACGTCCAGGAGCTATTATTAAAACATTGAATCTATTAAAACCTATATATTACAAAACTGCATCATATGGTCATTTTGGACGAAATGATAAAGATTTTACATGGGAATATACTGATAAAGTAGATATATTCAAAAAATTGTAATATTATTCATATGAAAATAAAAATACAAAATAAATTGATTAAAAAAGATTCACCTTGTAAAGGTATTTGTTCTAATTTATTTGATGATGTCTGCAGAGGATGTGGTAGAACTAATTTAGAAATTTCAAACTGGGTTTGTCTTTCTAAATTAGAAAAAGAAAAAATTTGGAAAAGAATTATAGATCAAGGTTACATTAAAATAGATTTTTAGGTTCTTTAGGAATCCATCCATTTGGTGTTAAAATAACATCTAAAACATAATCATATTTTTCTTTTTTGTAATATTTATTAATAAATCCACAGTTCCATGATATACCAATGGTAGTTATATTATGATTGGATATAGATGATAATGATCTAAGTGTTTTATCATAATATCCTCCACCATAACCAATTCTATCACAGTTAATAGTATATCCTAAAGTAGGTACAATAATAATATTAGGATCAACTAATTGATTATTTGTTGGTTCTAATATTTTATAATAACCTTCTTGCATATTAGATAGATTATCCCATTTCATAAAAATTAATTTTTCATCTTTTTTCTTTATAATAGGTAAACACACTGTAACATTTTTTTCAAATAATCTATATAATACTGGTGTAATATCTGGTTCATATTTTATAGGCCAAAAAAATGCAACTACTAGGTTATTATATAAAATATATTTGAGATTTTTGTCAAACCAATGATTTAATTTTTTTTTAATTAAATCATTATATTTTTCTTTATTATGTAAATTTATTAATTTTCTTTTTTTTAATAAAAACTCACGTATTTTTATTTTTTCCATGTTTATCAAAAATATAATTGAAATTTGTAAATTATAATCATTTTTATAAAAAAGGGATAGAGATGTTTAAAGAAGATAAGTTTACAAAAAATTTACAAATTTATATGGTTGGTGGTGCTGTTAGAGATTTTTTATTAGGTTTAAAAATTAAAGATAAAGATTGGGTAGTAGTAGGTACTAGTCCAGAAGAAATGTTAAAAAGAGGTTTTATTCCAATTGGCAAAAATTTTCCTATATTTTTACATCCTAGTACAAAAGAAGAGTATGCATTAGCAAGAACAGAGCGTAAATATGGTATCGGCTATAAAGGTTTCAAATTTTACTATGGAAAAGATATTTCTTTATCAGATGATTTAAAAAGAAGAGATTTAACAATCAATGCAATAGCTTGTGATAAGTATGGAAATATATTTGACCCTTTTTTTGGTATGAAAGATTTATCTGCTAAAATTTTAAAACATGTAAGTAGTTCTTTTTATGAAGATCCATTAAGAATTTTGCGCTTAGCAAGATTTCAATCAAAATTGAGTGATTTCTCTATTCATCCAGATACCAAAAAAATTTGTTCTAATATATCTTTTTTAAATGAATTAAAAACTCTTTCAATAGAAAGAGTTTGGAAAGAAATATCTATAGGTTTATGTGAAAAAAAACCATATTTAATGTTAGATTTTTTAGATTCTGTAGGTGCATTAAAAGTTATTTTACCTGAAATATCAATTTTCGAAAATTTTAAACTATATTTTGATAATATCACAGAAAATTTTTCATTAGCTCAAAGATATGCTTTAATGTGTATAAATGTAAAAAATCAAAAAAATTTTCATGAAAAATTAAAGGTTTCAAAAGAATGTTCTAATTATGCAATAGCATTACATAGAATACTTAATGTAATTAACAAAGATAATTATAACCAATTATCAGCAAATGATATTTTAAATATTTTTGAAATATGTGATGCTTTTCGTAAACCTAAACAATTTTTTGATTTATTATATATACTGAAAATTATTATGGATGACTTAAATATTCATATATTAGAAAATTGTTTTTATAAAATAAAAAAAATCAATTATAGATTATTATTAAGTAACTTAATAAATATTCATCCAATACAAATTAAAAATATAATTAGAAATAAACAATTATTAGAAATAGAATCAAATATTTTGATAAAAAAATCAAAATAAAGAATATTTTCTATTACCATTAGCAAATCCAATAAGATCTAGTTCAATATCTTTTCCTATTGCTATTACTTTAAAAAGTTCACCCATATCAGTTTCTGATAGAAATTTTTTTACTGCATTTGTTTTTTTTAAATATAATTTATGATCATTTATATCGGTTTTTGATAAAATATTCAGTATGCCAGAATTTATTAGAAAATGTGATTGTGTTGTATAACCCATAATTTGTAAATTAGTACTTATAGCATTTTCTGCTATGGCTGTGAAATCTATATGAGCAGTTATATCTTGTTCTCCAGGTGCGATTAATGGATTAGTATGTGCATAATGTTTAATGTGACACATTAAAGTACCATTTAATCTTTCAGGATGATAATATTCTTTTCTAGGAAATCCATAATCGATTAAGATTACTACACCTTTACGTAACCATTTTACAATATTTTTAATCCAATTCTCTGCTCTAAAATTTATTTCATATATATACTGATTTATTGGTGATAATCTTTTTTGAATTTTTTGAGATAATTTTATATTTACTTTTTCTTCTGCCCATATGAACTCTTCTTCATTATTTAAAGTTACTCCTAATTGCATGATATTATTATTAGAGCTTTTAAATATAGAAATAGGCATGGCATCAAGTAATTCATTAGCAATAACACATCCAACAAAATCTTTAGGAGGATTTATAAGCCATTCTATTTGATTCGAAAAATTATTTAATAATTTTTTTTGTTGTTTTATTAAAGAATTTGATATATCTATTATAAAGTATCTTACTAAGATATTTTTATTTTGAAAAAACTTGATTATTTCATAAGCTAGTGAACCATTTCCAGCACCAATTTCTAATATATTAAATGTTTTACACTCCTGTAAAATTTGTTCTATTTGTATAGATAATGTTTGAGCAAATATATTATCTATTTCAGGTGCAGTAATATAATCACTTAAGTAATTTTTGTCATTTAAATAATTATGTATCCTTAAATTTTTTGAATCATAATATCCTAAATTCGGAGTATATAATACTTTATCCATCCATTCTTCGAATGAAATGAAATAATTTTTTGATTTTATATACTTTTGTAAGTATTTAGAAAATTTGTCAATATGTAATTTAGCATCTTCATCTAATAATGATAAATAAGATAAATTTGCTTCTAAATTTGAATTTAAATTTTTATAATGCATAAATATTAAAAAAATAATGAATTAGATATATTAAGGAAATTAATTACTGAATTAATTTCCTTAATATTATGATTTTTATTCTTTAATATAATTAGAAGAATTAATATTTCTTTTAAATATTTTAGGTGATGTTTTGGATTTATATCCTACAAAATTCTTAAAAAATTTGCCATTTTTAACATTAGATTTTAAATTATTATTTTTAGAAAAATCTTTTTCTTTAAAAATTGATGAATCATTGGTTTTAGTATTATTGAATTTAAAATGTTTCGTATGGTTCATTTTAAGAGAATTTTCTTTATCTTTAAAATAATCTATTTTTGAAATATGCTCTTTAGGATTTTTTTTGTAAATACTATTATTTTTTTTATTGTTAAATGTTTTAGATTTTTGATTTTTTTTAAAAACTGGTCTTTCTTTTGGTTCTAATCCAGTTATAGTTTCTGAATTAATTTGTTTTCCTATATGATGTTCTATATCTTTTATTTTATGATATTCATTGTGAATTGCAATTGTTAAAGCTATTCCTTTTTTACCAGCTCTACCAGTGCGTCCTATTCTATGGATATAATCATCTACTTGCATAGGAACATCAAAATTGATTGCATGGCTAATATTTTCTATATCAATGCCACGAGCTGCAACATCTGTTGCTACTAAAATTTTTATTTTTCCTCTTTGTAATTGAGAAATAGTATTTGTTCTTTGTTTTTGATTCATATCTCCATGTAAAGATTTAGAAGAAAATCCATTACTAAATAATAAATTAGATAATATATCTGCACCTTTTTTTGTAGATGTAAATATAATAGCTTGATCAACATTAGAGTTATTTAGTATATATTCTAAAATTTTAATTTTATGAGATTCATTATCTGCATACATTAATTTTTGTGTAATATTATTATGCTGATGTTTATTGTTAGTTAAAGATATTTTAACAGGATTATTTAACATTTTAGCAGATAAACGTTCTACATCTCTACCTAAAGTAGCAGAAAAAAATAAGGTTTGATGATTTTTTGGTATACAATTTATAATATGATTTATATCATCTATAAAACCCATATCTAACATACGATCAGCTTCATCTAATATTAAAAGTTGTATAGAATCTAATTTCAATTTACCATTTTGAATTTGATCAATTAATCTACCAGGAGTAGCTATTATAATATCAACTTTTTTAGAAAGTGTTTTTGTTTGAATTTTATAAGATACCCCACCTACAATGGTAGCTATTTTTATATTTGGAAGAAAATGTGCATATATAGCTGTCATTTTAGCTATTTGTACAGCTAATTCTCGTGTAGGAGTTAATACTAGTATTTTGGCATTATTAATAATATTAGTACCTGGTTGTGTTGCTAGCATATGTAATGATGGTAATATGAATGCTGCTGTTTTACCACTTCCAGTTTCTGCTGAAGCAATAATATCTTTACCAGATATAGCAAATGGTATTGTTTCTTTTTGTATTGCAGTAGGTTCATTAAAACCAATTTTTTGTAATGCTGATAATATATCTTTGTGCAATCCTAGACTTTTGAAAGCCATAATTTTCCTTGATTTTTAGTGTTATAAATAAATTATTAGATCAATATTTTTAAATTTCATTTATATTATTTTTGATCTGACATAAAGTTTGGCACTTGAAAATAAAACTAACAGTCTAAAATTTAGGATGAGATATATTGGCCTTATCATCTGTAATGTGCCTAATTTAATTTTTATGCAGGATACAGAATAACTTAAAATTAAAATCTAATCTACTTATTTTTTTATATATTCCATTTTATTGGAGTAATATTATGGTTATATAACCATTGATTGGATTTTTTAAAATGATTACAACCTATGAATGGATTAGGTTTTTTATAAGCTGACAATGGGGAAGGATGATTTGAAGTCAAAATTAAATGATTAGTATATTTTTCGATAAGATATTTTTTAGATTGGGCAAATTTACCCCATAATATAAAAATTTTTGGTTTGTTATCTTTAGCTAAATATTCAATTATATTATTAGTAAAATATTCCCAACCATAATTAGCATGAGAACCTGGTTTTTTATCTTCAACAGTTAATATAGAATTAAGTAATAGTACCCCTTGGTGTACCCAACTAATTAGATCATTACTCTTATTGGTAAAACCGTATTCTAAATAAAGTTCTTTAAATATATTTTTTAAACTTTGAGGAGTTTTTAAAATATTAGATGCAGAAAAAGCTAATCCATCCGCATAGCCAAAAGAATGATAAGGATCTTGACCTATAATAATAATTTTTATATTTTTAATTGATGGTATTTCAAAAAATATACGTAATGGGTTTTTAGGATAAATAATTATTTTTTTTGACAATCTATATTCTATTTTATCTATAATTGCATAAATTATTTCTGAAGAATATTTATTAATAACATTTGTCCATTCTTTTGGTAAATTATTTAAGTATTGTTTTAAAGCATATTGTTTTAACAAATTTTCCATTACTTTAAATATAAAAATTGCTATTATTAGAAAAATTTTTAAATACTATAGTTATAACTAACTGTCAGTGGTGCATGGTCACTAAATTTTTGATCCTTATATATGTTACATGATAAAGCTAGTTTTGCAATATTAGGTGTTGCTATTTGGTAATCTATTCTCCATCCAACATTGTTTGCCCATGCATTACCTCTATTACTCCACCATGTATAATTATTTGGATTTGGATTTAATAATCTAAAAACATCTACTAATCCTATATGAGAAAAAATATCATCTAACCATTTTCTTTCTTCTGGTAAAAAACCAGGATGATTTTTATTTTGTTTCCAGTTTTTTATATCTATTTCTTTATGAGCTATATTGAAATCACCGCATATGATAAATTCTTGACCAGTTTGATAATTTTCTTTTTTAATATTATTAAAAAAAATTTTTAATTCATTTAATATTTGAAATTTAATTTTTTGTCTTAATATATTATAAGAACCAGATGGTAAATATAAATTTATAATTGATAATTTTCCTATGTCTAATCTCATTACTCTACCTTCATCATTCATATAGATATTATCTATACATGTTTTTGATAATATTGCATGTATATTTTTTTTTATATATATATTTACTCCACTATAACCATTTTTCTTAGCATGAAAAAAATATCCTAAATAATTATTAGGATTATAAATCTTTTCACACATAGATTCCTTTGATATTTTAATTTCTTGTGTACATACAATATCAATATTATTGGTTTCTAACCAATCTAATAATCCTTTATTAAATGCTGAACGTATTCCATTTAAATTAATAGAAGTAATTTTTAACAAAAATTTTCTCCACGTATGTAATATAACTAGTAAATTGTTTTTGATTTTGTTTATAATAGTCTTTAATATATTTAATAACAATATATGATATTAAGGAATATATGAAAAATATATCTTCAAATAAATTTTTAAATTTTATACTTGAGTCTAATATTATCAAGTTTGGTTCTTTTATAACAAAATCTGGCAGAGTAAGTCCATATTTTTTTAATACTGGCTTATTTAATAATGGTTTTTTAATAAAAAAATTATCTGAATTTTATTCAGATAAAATCTTATCATCAAAAATTAACTTTGATATGTTATTTGGTTCAGCATACAAAGGAATTCCTTTAGTTACATCTATAGCAATATCTTTATCTAATTCTAATAATTCATTAAAAAATAATATTCCTTTTGCTTTTAATAGAAAAGAAATAAAAGATCATGGTGAAGGAGGAATTATTATAGGTGCTAATCTTACAGGTAACGTACTAATTATTGATGATGTCATTACATCAGGATTATCTATATATGAATCTATAAATATAGTTAAAAGCTTAGGAGCTAATCCAGCTGGTATTATTGTAGCTATGGATAGAATGGAACAATCGAAAAATGATAATTCATCAATATATTGTTCTGCATCAGAAGAAATAAAAAATACTTATGATCTTCCTGTTATAAGTTTAATATCTGTAAAAGATATTCTTAGACATATAACAGGTAAAAAAGAATTTCAAAAAAATTACTATGATTTAAAAAATTATATAGATCAATATTGTATTGTTTAATATTTTTTATAAATTTTTTCTTTAATAAAAGATAAAACTTTTTGTGGATTTATTTTTCCTTTAGTAATCTTCATAATTTTACCAACCAAAGAATTTAATGCTTTTTCTTTTCCAGACAAAAATTCTTTAACAATATCATCATTATTCTGAATTATATCATCTATAATTTTTTCAAATTCAATCATATCATCTATTTGCTTCAAACCATTAGTAAAAATAATTTCATCTATTTCACCAATAAATTTGTTATTCCATATACCTTCTATTATTTCTTTTGCAATTTTATATGATATTGTATTATCTCCTATTCTTTTTACTATATTAGCAAGATTTATGTGTGATATTTTTGAGAAAAATACATCTTTAGATTCTTTATTACTAAAATATGTAATATCACCTAATATTAAATTAGCAGCTATTTTGTATAATGACTTTGAATTTAATAAATTAATAGTTTTATCAAAATAATTAGCTATTTCTCTATTAGCAGTTAATTTTTTAGCATCAGTTAATGATATTTCACAAATATTTTGAAATCTTTTACAACAAATTTGTGGTAATTCAGGTATCTTATTTTTTATTTTTTTTATAAAATCATCTGAAATATTTAATGGCAATATATCAGGATCATTAAAATATCTATATCCATGAGAATTTTCTTTGTTTCTCATACATACAGTGATATTTTTTATTGGATCATATAATCTAGTTTCTTGTGTAATTATGCCACCATTTTCTAAAATATTAATCTGTCTATTACATTCAAATTTTATAGCCTGTTCCATAAATTTAAAAGAATTAAGATTTTTAATTTCAGTCCTTGTTCCTAATTTTTGATCTCCATATTTTCTAACTGATATATTTATATCACAACGAAAGGATCCGTCTTGCATATTACCATCACATATTCCTAACCATTTTACTAAATGATGTAATGTTTTAGCATATGCAACAGTATCTTCTACTGATCTTAGTTCAGGTTCAGTGACAATTTCTAATAATGTAGAACCTGCCCTATTTAAATCTATACCTGTAGATGGATTTCCATTAGACAGCATTAATTCTCCATGTATAGATTTACCTGCATCTTCTTCTAAATGAGCTCGAGTAATGTTTATATTTTTTTCTATTTCATTATTTTTATAAAAAATCTTTCCACCTGAAGTTATAGGCATATCTAGCTGACTAATTTGATACCCTTTAGGTAAATCAGGATAAAAATAATTTTTTCTTGCAAACATTGTTTTATTTGAAATTTTTGAATTTGTAGCTAAACCAAAAATTATTGCATACTCTACTGCTTTTTCATTTAAAATAGGTAAAGTACCAGGTAAAGCAACATCAACTGCGTTAATATTTTTATTTGGAATTGATCCCATATGATTACTACTATCAGAAAATAGCTTTGAATTAGTTAGTAATCTTATATGAGTTTCTAATCCTATTACAATTTCCCATTTCATTATAATGTATCCAGCCAGTTTGGTTGTTGTTTATGCCAATTGGTAATTTGTTGATATGTATCACCTATCGCTAAAGCAAAACCTTCAGAAAATGGCTTACCTATTATTTGCATACCAATTGGTAAACTTTTTCTATTTTCATTTTTGCTACTAAACCCACATGGTATAGACAAAGCTGGTAAACCAGCTAAACTAGCTCCTAATGTGTACATATCACTTAACCAATCATCTGAATTATTTGTATTATATTTAAAAGGTCGAGCTAATTTTTCATTTACAGGACATATGATAATATCACATTTTGAATCAAATACTGTTTTAAAATCTTGACTAATGATATTACGTATTTTTTGAGACTTTAAAAAATATTTTTCAAAATTTTGATCCGATAAAATATATGTACCTAAAATGATACGTTTTTTTACTTCTAATCCAAAACCTTCAGAACGACTTTTAGAAATCATATCATCTAAATTATTAAAATCTTTACTTCTATAGCCAAATTTAACACCATCATATCTAGCTAAATTACTAGATGCTTCTGAACATGTAATAGCATAATAAGTTGGAACTGAAAGATTAATATTAGGTAAAGAAACATCAACAATAATTGCTCCTAATTTTTCAAATTCATTTATTGCATTTTTAATGGCATGATTAATATCAAGATCAATATTTTTATTGAATAATTCTATAGGAATACCAATCTTTAAATTTTTTAATGGTAGACTGCTATATTTTTGAAAATTAATAATTGAATTATTAAAATCTTCAATTATTCTGCCTTTTACATTTAATTTGTTGTTACATTTTAACAAACTAGTATAATCATTTTTATCAAATCCACTTATATTATCTATAACACTTAAAAGATCTTTACAGCTTCTTGCCATAACACCAGCTTGATCAAAACTAGATGAAAATGCTATCATACCAAACCTAGAAACAGTGCCATAAGTAGGTTTTATTCCACTTATACCACAAATAGATGATGGTTGTCTTATAGAACCTCCTGTATCAGATGCAGTAGCTGCTAGCACTAAACCAGCTGCAATAGCAGATGCTGCTCCACCAGAAGATCCTCCTGGAATTATTTCATAATCCCAAGGATTTTTTACTGATCCATATGCAGAATTTTCATTGCTCGAACCCATAGCAAACTCATCACAATTTAGTTTTCCAAGAGATACTGCTCCTTCATTTGCTAATCTCGCAACAACAGTAGCATCAAATGGGCTAATATAATTTTTTAACATTTTACTTGCTGCAGTAGTATACCAATCTTTAGTAACAAAAATATCTTTATGAGCTATTGGTATACCAGTTAATGTATTATTTTTATTTTCGTGTATTAATTTATCTGCTATTTTTGCTTGTTGCATAGTAGAATCATAATTAATATCTAAAAAACAATTTAAATCAGATTTTTGTTCTATAAGTTTTAAATAATGTTTTGCAATTTCAACTGCACTAATTTGTTTTTTATTTAATGCATTTTTTAGTGCATCAATGCTATCATAATTACAATTATTAATCATTTTTTTACTCTATTACTATAGGTACTAGGAACAAATTATTATTTATTTCTGGAGCATTTTTCAATATTGTTTTATTAGATTCTTGATCAAAATTAACTTCATCTTTTCTAAGAAATAATGTTTCATCTTGATAAGATAATATTGGATTAATTAATTCTTCAACTTTATCAGTATTAATTAAATCAATTTTGCTAATTATTTTTAGTAAATTATTAATTTCATGTGTCATTAATTCTAATTGCTTATCTTGTAAATCTATTTTTGCTATATTAGCAATATTTTTTATATTTTTTTGATTTAGTATCATAATCTTTAAAGCCAAATATATATATTAAAATTATTTATATTTTTTAATAATAGATCAATTATTAAAAAATATAAATTATTATTATTTATTATAGATGATAATAAGTTATCATAGTTACTTGAGGGTTGTATAAGCATACAATATAATTAAACTTTATTCTTATACAATGTTGTTCTAAAAATTTTTATTATTGAATTCAATTATGTTTGGTTTCTTAAGAAGTTATTTTTCTAGTGATATGGCAATAGATCTTGGCACTGCCAATACACTTATTTATGTTAAAGGAAAGGGAATTTTACTGGATGAACCTTCTGTAGTAGCTATTAGACATGAAGGAGGTACTCATGGTAAAAAAATCATACAAGCTGTTGGTCATGATGCAAAACAAATGTTAGGTAGAGTACCTGGAAATATTGAAGCAATTAGACCAATGAAAGATGGTGTAATTGCCGATTTTACTGTTACAGAGCAAATGCTTAAACAATTCATTAGAATGGTACATCCACGGAATATGCTTGCTCCAAGTCCTAGAATGATTGTATGTGTACCATGTGGTTCTACTCAAGTAGAACGTAGAGCAATTAGGGAATCTGCATTAGGTGCAGGAGCTTCTAATGTTTATCTAATAGAAGAACCAATGGCAGCTGCGATTGGGGCCGGTTTGTCAGTTTCAGATGCCAGTGGATCTATGGTAGTGGATATAGGTGGTGGTACTACTGAAGTAGCAGTAATATCATTAGGAGGTATGGTATATAAAGGTTCTGTTAGAGTAGGTGGAGATAAATTTGATGAATCTATAGTCAATTATATTAGACGCAATTATGGTATGTTAATAGGGGAACCTACAGCTGAACTTATTAAAAAAGAAATAGGTTCTGCATTTCCTGGATCAGAAGTAAGAGAAATTGAAGTAAAAGGTCGTAACTTAGCAGAGGGGGTTCCTCGCAGTTTTACTGTGTCTTCAAATGAAATTTTAGAATCATTAACTGATCCTATTAATCAAATAGTATCTGCTGTAAAAATTGCATTAGAACAAACTCCTCCTGAATTAGGTGCTGATATTACTGATAAAGGTATAGCATTAACTGGAGGAGGTGCATTATTACGTGACTTAGATAAACTTTTACAAGAAGAAACTGGATTACCTGTAGTAGTTGCTAATGATCCTTTAACTTGTGTAGTAAGAGGATGTGGAGAATCATTAGAACATTTGGATAAATTAGCAACAGTATTTATTAATGATTAAAATATGAAAAATTTATATATTAATATATAAGTATATATATTAACTATTATAATCATGCAAATACAAAGAACACCAATTTTATTTAGACGTAGTATTTCTAATGAATTTAAACTATTATTTTTAGCTTTTTTATCTGTGTTAATGATGATAACAGATGCTGGTTATAATGATGGTTATGTAATACCTAAATTACGAGAATATATATCTTTAATTATATACCCGTTTCAACGTACTGCATTTGCTCCTATAGATATGGTTAAAAAAGCTAATGATTGGTTAGATGCTGCTAATCTTAGCAGAAAAGAAAATGAAATACTTCAAAAACAGCGTATTGAATTAGCTCAAGTTCTTACTCATGCTAGTCAATTAGAATCTGAAAATGCTCAATTACGTCGTTTATTGGGTATTGTAGATTCTACTAGTGAAACAGCCATAGTTGTTGAGGTTTTATATGAGCCTAAAAATTTATCTAGTAAACATTTAGTTTTTAATAAAGGGCGTAATGCAAAAATAATACCTGGTATGCCAGTAATTGACGAGAGTGGTATTGTTGGTCAAATTATAAGGGTAACTAACAAAACATCAGAAGCAGCATTAGTTAGTGATAACAAAATTTCTATTCCAGTACAAATTTTAAGAAATGGTTTAAGGTTGATAGTATCGGGAAGTGGTTTTGTAAATAATATGGAAGTAAAATATATGGCAGCTGATGCTGACATAGAAATAGGAGATATTTTAGTTACTAGTGGTATTGGTGGAATATATCCGGCTGGATTATCTGTAGCCAAAATTACTAGTGTAGAACGAAATAATTCTTCTGGGTTTTTAAAAGCTATAGCAAGTCCTCTTTCAAATTCTAATAGATATAGACATTTTCTTGTATTATGTGTTGAACAATAAATAATTATGAAGTCATATAATTCAAATATATTTTATAAATCTAAAAATAATAAACTTAAAAAAAATATTGAGCCAGAACGTTTAAGTAGACCATCAGATCCTTATTTTATAGCTTTGACTATTTTTTCTGCATGGATACTTTCTTTATCAGGTTATGAAAAATTATTTTTTAATATAGATATTTTGCTTTTAATTTTAGTATTTTGGTGTATTTATGAAAGATTTCAAATTGGTTTATGTTTATCTTTTGTTTTTGGTATTTTAGTAGATGTTCATAGCACTGAAATTTTAGGTAAAAATGCTATATTTTATATATTCACTATTTATTTTATAACTTCTTTAAAAAGTAGAATACTTCGTTTTGATTTATATGGCCAAACTTTTCATATGGTATCCATTTTTTTGATTGCTAAATTTATTTCTCAATCAGTAGAAGCATGGCTATATGGTTATTGGTTAGGTTGGAAATGGTCAATAGGTCCAATTTTGACAGCATTATTATGGCCTGTAATATGTTGGTTTTTATTATTATTACAAAAATATACAAATAATAAGCATGTAAATTAGGATATTATTAATTTATTTTTTTAAATTGATTAAAATGTTAGAGCTCAAAAAAAATGCTCAAATACAAAAGAAATACTTCCGTGACAGAGCTTTTGTAGGAGTGTTATTTGTTTTATTTTGTTTTTTTATATTGATTACAAGATTATGGTATTTACAAGTTAATAGATATGAGGGTTTATCTGCAAAAGCAGAGCAAAATCGTATAGCAGTAAACCCAATATTACCTAAACGTGGTGAAATTCTTGATCGTAATGGATTTGTGCTTGCTAGTAATAGATTAGCTTATACAATAGAATTAGTTATATCAGAAATTGAAGAAATAGATAATTTATTAAACAAATTATCTATTGGTATTAAATTTAATGAAAAAGAAAAATTTATAATTAAGAAAAAAATTTCAGAATCCAATAAATATGCAAGATTAACAATAAAAAATAATCTTACAGAAATAGAAGTAGCTTGGTTAGCATCTAGATCTTTTCAATTTCCTGGTGTTAAAATAAAAACACGTTGGGTTAGAGAATATCCTTATGGTGCTTTAGCTGCTCATGTAATTGGACATATTGGAAAAATCTCTGATACAGATATCGATGTATTAGAATCTTTAGGAGTATTAGGTGATTATCGTGGAACAGAATTTATAGGAAAGCGAGGTATTGAGAAGACTTATGAAGATGTATTACATGGTAGTACAGGTATAGAAGAAATAGAAGTTACTTCAAAAGGTAGACCAGTACGTTTATTAAATAGAATAAACCCAATTTCAGGATCAGATATAGTATTATCAATAGATATAGAATTACAAAAGATTGCTGAGAAAGCTTTAGAAAAATATCGAGGGGCATTAGTAGCTATAGATAATGAATCAGGAGAAATATTAGCGCTTGTTTCAATGCCTTCTTTTGATCCAAATCTATTTGTAGATGGTATAGATATAGAAAATTGGAAGTTATTAAGTAAATCACCTAATAATCCATTAATTAACAGACCGATATATGGTACTTATCCAATTGGATCAGTTTATAAACCATTTGTTGCATTAGCAGCTTTAGAATTAGGTAAAAGAGGAGCACATGATCTTGTAGCTGATCCAGGATATTTCGAATTTTGTGGACAAAAATTTCGTAATGCTAAAAATATTTCACATGGCCCAGCAGACATGCATAGAGCTATTGTAATTTCTTCTGATATTTATTTTTATTCTTTAGGTCCAGAAATAGGTGTAAATGCTTTACATGATTTTTCAAAAAAATTTGGATTTGGTCAAATTACAGGCATTGATTTAGATGGAGAACGTGCTGGAATATTACCTTCTACAGAATGGAAAAGGAAAGCATATAAAAATAAAAATCAACAAAGATGGTATACAGGTGAAACTATTTCAGTAATGGTAGGTCAAGGTTACAATTCATTTACATTATTGCAACTAGCACAAGCTACAGCTACTTTAGCAAATGGCGGAAATTATATAAAACCACGTGTTGCTAATTTTATTAGAGATCACGTAGGGAGAGTAATAAAATTAAATAACAAAGATATTTTATATAAAATTCCTTTAAATATAGATAATATAAACATTATAAAAAATGCTATGAAGGAAGTTACTACTAGTGGTACAGCTAAACGTGCTTTTATTGGAGCAAATTATTCTACTGCAGGTAAAACAGGTACTGCACAAGTTTATAGTTTAAAAGGTAAAAATTATTCTTCCAATGAAATTGATGAACGTATGCGTGATCATTCTTTATTTATTGGATTTGCTCCTGCTGAGAATCCGAAAATCACTGTTGCTGTTATAGCAGAAAATGCTGGATGGGGTTCAGCAGTAGCTGCTCCAATTGCTAGAAAAGTTTTTGACTATTGGTTATCATCCAAAAATCAAATTTCAAAAAATTGATATATCAATATAAATCAGGAATATCCATGGAATATATTAGATCTTTTTTCATAAAAGCATTCAATTTGATAGATACACCTATTATAATAATATTGTCTATATTGTTTATTATTGGTATGGTATCTATGTATTCAGCTGCAGGCAGTGGTATAGATGCCAAATTTATTGAACAATTCAGAAACTTTATCATTGCATTAGTTGCTATATTTATTATAGCTAATATTCCATCTTCATTTTTAATAAAAATATCATTCCCTATGTATATAATAGGATTATTATCATTGATAGGTGTAGAATATTTTGGTGAAACAATAAAAGGTGCTACTAGATGGTTAAATTTAGGATTTATTAGAATACAACCATCTGAAATAATGAAAATATCTGTTCCTATGGCTTTATCATGGTATTTTCATAATTATAGTGAAGATATAAGATATAAAGATTTTATTATAGCAACAATAATTTTATTATTGCCATTTATATTGATTATGTGGCAGCCAGACTTAGGTACAGCATTATTAATATTTGGAGCTGGTATATTTGTAATTTATTTTGCAGGATTACCTTTTAAATTAATTATTCCAACATTTATAATAATCAGTGTAGGAATTTTTATTTTTTTATATAATAAAGAATTTTTATGTGACTCTTCATGTCATTGGTATATTTTACATGAATATCAAAAAAATCGTATATGTACTTTATTAAATCCTAATTCTGATCCTTTAGGTAAAGGTTTTCATATTATACAATCTATGGTTGCTATTGGATCTGGAGGATTATATGGAAAGGGATATATGCATGGTACACAAACTCATTTAGATTTTATACCAGAAAGAACAACTGATTTTATTTTTGCTGTATTTGCAGAAGAATTTGGTTTTTATGGATGCTGTTTTCTAATTTTTATGTATTGTTTGCTAATAATTAGATGTATAGAATTATCGACTAGAGCAGATTCTCAATTTGGAAGATTATTATCTGGTTCAATTAGTATGATGATTTTTTTATATGTATTAGTAAATATTGGTATGGTTACTGGTCTTTTTCCTGTAGTTGGTATACCTTTGCCATTTATGAGTTATGGAGGTACATCTTTATCTACTTTAGGTATAGCATTAGGTTTAATTATGAATATAAGTAATAGAAAAAAATTACTATAAATATAAAAAAAGCAGTTCTAAAAAATAGAACTGCTTTTTTATTTTGATAAATTATTTTATAACCAACCTAACCAATGCCAATAAGTCATACCAAATAATATCATTAATAAGTAACCTGCTATTGTTATAATAATACCAATTTTAGCAAATTGCTTAGCATTGAATGTATCTGTACTGATACAAACCATATTTTGTGGAGAATTAATAGGTAATATAAAACCAAAACTTACAGCAAAACCCATAAACATTGTAATACCTAAACGACTAAAATCTCCTGGCATACTAGCTAATACTGATATTAAAATTGGCAACATGGAAGATACTAATGCAGTAGCACTAGCAAAACCTATATGTATGATAATTAAAAATGCTGTAACTATAGCAAATACATTAAAAGGGGCAACTTTATCTAAGCCAGTATAAGCAACAACTTGTCTACCAAGCCACTGTCCAGCTTCTGTTGTTAAAAGAGCTGTACCTATACTAACACCTATTCCAAAAACAATTACTGTTCCCCAAGGAATACGACTTTGAACATCTTTCCAAGACATAACTCCTATCTTAGGTAAAATTAAAACCACTAAACCTAAAAAAGTAGTAGATGTAGTATCAAAATTATGTAAAGAACCTTCTGTAGCCCAGAAAAATAATAAAAATAGAGATATTATCATTAATTTTTTTTGAGCTGTAGACATTGGTCCAAGGTCATTTAAAGACTTAATAACAGATTCTTTTCCTGTATTTATATTATTTTCTGGTGGTAATAATTTTAAAACGGTAATTATTAAAATTACTGACATTAAAAGTGACCAAGGGGCACCAGCTAAAAACCAATCTGACCAAGATACACTTTCACCTAATAATTTTGTCATAAAACTAGAAGTTAATATATTTTGTGCTGCTGCTGTTTTAATACCTATGTTCCAAATACCAGTAGCTTGAGCAACTATAATCATAATTCCAGCAGCTAAATTAGATTTTTTATCTATACCAAAAGAATTAATCACTCCCATCATAATAGGTACTACTGCCGCACTTCTAGCAGTAGAACTTGGAACTGCTAAGCTTAACAATATTGTAACAGCAATACATCCTATCATAATTCTTATTGGACTAGTGCCTATTTTTGAAAGTGTTAACAATGCTATTCTTTTATCTAATCCAGTAAAAGTCATAGCTGCAGCAAGAAATAGAGCAGCCCAAACTAATGCAAGCGCTGAATTAGAAAATCCAGATAAAGCCATTCCTATTGCCGCAGAAGTTCCATATAAAACGTCTGGATTTTTTATTGTAGGTGCGGTACCTAATAAAAAAGCCATTAAAGTAGTAATAATTATAGCACTTGCTTCATATGATACTGCTTCTGTCAACCAAACTACTACAGCAAATGCTAAAATTGCTAACATTCTATGCCCAGCTATAGGTAAATCAGCCGGTGTTGGTAATAATAATGCTACTACAAGAGTGAGCACACCCAAAATCAATCCAACAGGTATTGTTGTTTTTTGTTTTTGGGCTGAGGGAACTGCACTTGATACAGTCATATCAATTCTCCAATTCAGCTAAATATAAACAATTATTATATAAAATATAATACTTAAAAACACTAGTATAGTATACTATTTACTAGTCTAGAATACTCTTATTTTTATTAAATTTTTGTCAATTATGTTTGATTTAAGTTTAAAAGTTAAGAATAAATCATAGTACCTATCCCTTCGTCAGTTAACATTTCTAATATTAAACAATGCTTAATTGTTCCATTTATAATATGTACAGAGTTAGTTCCTTTTTTGATAGCTTCTATAGAAGAATATATTTTTGGCATCATTCCACCTGTAATTGTTCCATTAGCAAATAATTCTTCTAATGAATTAATATGTATTTCACTAATTAATGATTTGTTTTTATCTAATAAACCATCAGTATTAGTCATCATAATTAGTTTTTCAGCTTTTAATGATTCTGCTATTTTTCCAGCAACAGTATCTGCATTTATATTATATGAATTACCGTCTTCACCGTATCCAATAGGTGAAATTACTGGAACAAATCCTCCATCCTGTAAAGTTCTTATTATTTGTATATCTATAGATAAAATATCACCTACATATCCGATATCAATTGGTTTATTGTTAGTACTCGTGATAAATTTTTTTTGAGCTTTAATTAAGCAACCATCTTTTCCAGATACCCCAACTGCTTTTGCACCAGAATTATTTATCATAGCTACTATTTTTTGTTGTATTTGTCCACACAAAATCCATTCAACTATTTCCATAGTTTCACTATCTGTAATTCTAATACCATCTATAAAATTACCTCTTTTACCTACTTTTTGCAAAGTATCATTAATTTGTGGGCCTCCACCATGTACTATAACTGGTTTTATGCCTATTAATTTTAATAGTACTATATCTCTAGCTACAGAATTCTGTAATGCTATATCAGTCATAGCATTACCACCATATTTTATTACTATGGTTTTACCATGAAATTTCTGTATATATGGTAATGATTGTGATATTACGTCGACTTTATTTTTATAAGATATTTCATTCATAATATTTTCTTATTATATAGTTGAAAAATTTTAAGTATATAAATTAAAAATTAATATACAATCAATATAGAAAAAATAGAATATAAATATTATTTATATTCAAAATTTTTAATTACTCTATTAACACCATGTATTTTAGAAGTTATACTAGAAACTTTATTACCTTCTTTTTTAGTAACTAAACCCATTAAAAATACAGAACCTTGATCTACAGTAATGGATATATTTTTTGATGGTATATCTTTAGTTGTTAAGAATATTAATTTTAATTTATATAAAATAATTTTATCATTTAAGCGATTTTCTATATTTAAAGCTGGCCGTATTTTTAAATAATTTTTTACATTAGTAATGCCATCAATATTAGCTACCATTTTGGTTATATGTTTTTTAATATCATCTGAATTAACTTCTCCTGTTATTAATACTTGCCTATTATAGATAGTAAATTTTATTCTATTTATCTCTTTTTTATATGGTGAATTAAATAATTTTTTTTTAATTTTTAGATAAATATTGCTATCTTCTATTTGAGATCCAGCAGTTCTTCTATCACTTACTATGTTAGCAGTAAGCACTGTACCTCCAACTAATATAGGTGTAGTAAAACTACATCCAGTAATCTGTAAAGTTATTATTGATATAAGCATTAAAGTAAAGTAGCGCTGTAATATATTTAAAACATCTTTAATCATAAATTTGTAATCACTATAAAATAATAATATGTTGTATATATTATTATATTAATTTAATATGCTGAAATAATATATTTCAGCATATTATTTTTTATAATAAATAAATTCTATTCTCATGATAAATTCTCTAGAAAATATATATAACAAAGTAAAAAGTCAATCTTGGATTGATGGAGCTTTATATGTTGTTTCTACACCTATTGGTAATTTAGGTGATATTAGTTTCAGGGCTTTATATACTTTATCAATTGTTGATACCATTGCTGTAGAAGATACTCGTTTAAGTGGCATTTTATTAAAACAGTTATCAATAAAAAAACCTTTAATTTTAGCTAATAAATATAAAGAAGAATATGCTTCGCATGAAATATGTAAATTATTATCTTTGGGTAAAAAAGTTGCTTTAATATCTGATGCAGGATCTCCTGCTATTAGTGATCCTGGAGCAATCATTGTAAAAAATATATTATTAAATGGTTATAGAGTAATACCAATTCCTGGAGCAAGTTCTGTAATTGCAGCAATTATGTCTAGTGGAATTATATCAGAAAATAATTCTGCTTATTTATTTGCTGGTTTTATTCCTTCAAAAAAATCTGCTAAATTAAATTGGTTAAAGAATTTTCAATATGTAAATTATCCTGTAATAATGTTTGAAGTAATACATAGGATTAATATTAGTATTAATGATTTTTTAAATATATATAATCCATCTAGAATTGTTACTATTGCTAAAGAATTAACAAAAATACACGAAGAAATAATTACAGATAGCATTGATAATTTGTATAATAAATTTGTTATAAATGAAAAATTCAAATTTGGAGAATATGTAATTATTTTACATCCTGATGAAATATCTTTTGATAAAGATATTAAATTAAAGTCTAAAATAGATTATGCATTATCTCAGTTGATGAAGAAACAAACATTAAAAGAGTCTGTAAATATAATTGTAAATTTAACAGGAGCTAAAAATAATTATGTATATAGTAGAGCGTTATTACAGTTAAATAATAATAAAGAATAGTTAACATTAATTATTCTTTTAATATATGAGTACTTATGCCTAATTGATTTTTAATATTATTCATATCGCTTATAGCAATTTCTTTATCATTATAAGGACCTATTTTTACACGAAAACATTGATCTGAATTTTCAACATTTATATTTTTACTTGATAAATTTTTTAGTTTAGTTTCTAACTGCATTTTGCAATTTATAGCATTTTCTTTCATTTTAAAAGCGCCTATTTGCAAAAAATATAAATTATTTTTTATAGATTTATTATTTTGTTGTAAGTTACAATTTTTTGTATTGATTTTTTCAATCAATACTTTTCCAACGCCTTTTTCAATTAAATCTAATTTATATGCTGCTGTATAAGATAAATCTATTATTCTATCTTTATAAAATGGTCCTCTATCATTTATTCTTACAATAATATGTTTATTATTATTAATATTTGTAACTTTTACATAACATGGTATTGGTAATGTTTTATGAGCTGCTGTCATTGCATACATATCATAAATTTCACCATTAGATGTTTTACGACCATGAAATTTAGGACCATACCAAGAAGCCATACCTATATTTTTATAAGGATTATCACTAATATCAGGAACATATTTTTTTCCTTTAATTTTATATGGCCTATTACATCCTTTAGATAATGGTTCTGCTATAGGAATAGCATTTTTAATAGAAGTTAAATTTTTATGTTCTATTTGTACAGATTTATAATTAGATGCATATACATTTTGTGTAATTATATTAAAAGTTAAGAAAAGAAATATTAATTTATATATAAAAATTACTTTATTCATGTTACTTAAATTTTTTCCTGTGCTCTATGTCTTATTAAAAGTGGTTTATATTGTGAAAATATAATAGCTAATTTTTCTACTATATATACAGAACGGTGTTGACCTCCAGTACAACCAATAGCTACTGTTAAATAGTTTTTAGTTTCTTGTATATATTTTGGCAACCAGTTAGATAAAAAATAAGTAATATCATTTAACATATTATTTACTATATCAAATTTTTCTAACCATATCTCTACAGATTTATCTTTACCATTTAATTCTCTTAAGTCCATATTATAATATGGATTAGGAAGACAACGAACATCAAAAACTAAATCTGCATCATTAGGAATACCATTTTTATAAGCAAATGATTCAAATGTCAAAACTAATTTATTGATATCTTCAATATTGACTAAAGACTTTATATAATTTCTCAGTTGTCCTGGAGTTAAATTTGATGTATCAATGATATATTCTTGATTTCTCAAATCTGATAATAACTTTCTTTCTGCATTTATACAAATCTCCAATGGTGCAGGGAAATTATTTTTTATTTTATCAGTCAATGGATGTCTTCTTCTAGATTCTGTATAACGTTTGATGATAATATCATCTTTAGCATCTAAAAATATTATTTTTATATTTCTAATATATGTTTTTATTTTTTGTATAAAAATAGGTAAATGTTGTAATTCACCTATAGATCTAGAGTCAATTGATATAGCTATTTTAGTAAGATTATTATCTTTAGCATAATCAATAAAATCATTTAAAAATTTTATAGGAAAGTTATCTATACATATAAATCCTATATCTTCTAACATACGTAAAGCTATTGTTTTTCCAGATCCTGATATACCAGTAATTAGAATAATTTTTAACATAATACATGTATACTTAGTAAATATAAATAATATAAATTATTAATGACTTAAAAATGAATTGTAAATTACAAGCTAAAATTTTCTGAAAGATAAATATTTCTTAAATTTTTGCTATTTATTTTATATCATGCTATTTTTTATCGACTTAATTTATTTTTATAAAAATATTTAAATCATAATTGAATAATATATTACAATTAGCAAAATTATAAATAATGTTATTTATAATTTTGGTAAATCAAAATCTTTATTAAAAATAATAAAAATTACTTATATATATAATTTTTTAATTATTTATAATATTTTTCAATAAATTTTTAGAATCTAAAATGAGGTCACAACATTCTCGTACAGCACCTTTACCTCCGTTATTTTTAGAAACCCATAAAGCAATATTTTTAACATATTCAGGAGAATTAGGAACAGTTGCAGAAAATGCAACTTTTTTCATGGCAACAATATCTATAATATCATCTCCCATAAAACCAAATTTATCTAAATTAATATTCATATTGTTGGATAAAAAATCTAGATATTCTGCTTTATTATTAATACCTTGCTCTAATATTTTAACTCCTAATTCATTTGCACGTTTTGATACAGCTTTGCTATTTCTTCCAGAAATAAAACCTACGTGAATACCATGTTTAATTAAATTGATAATACCATAGCCATCTAATACATTAAATATTTTATATTTTTCTCCTGTATAATCATATATCAAATCACCGCTAGTTAATATACCATCTACATCAAATAGCATAACTTCTATGTTTGCACACTTATTTTTTATATTTTCTGATATTGAATATCTAATATGATTTTTTAAAATATTGAAAAAATTCTTCATACTTTATTTTATTTTTTTAATTATAGGATCATCTGTATGGATTTTCCCTAGCAAGTTAGCATAATATACTGTTGTATATTTATATTTTTACATAAATTTAAATTTATTATAAAACTGAAAATTTTCTTCAATATCTATAAATAAATATATAATAATTATAACTATATTTATAATTATATATTTATAATTTTAAAAAAAGTTACTTTTAAAGTTTTTAATATACTATTATTAAATTTATGATTTCGAATAAAAATATATTTTATTATTATTTTTTTTCATAATTTTTTATATTATTTTTGATGTTTTAATACTAAAGACAAATTGGCAAAAATAGCTATTTATATAATTTTCAACAGTTTAAAATCTTAATACATCAACTATATATTAAGAATTTTATAAATTAGATAATAATATATAATAAATATAAATTAATAATAAATATTATTAATTATATAATTATATTTATACAAAAATTTTTAATTATTATAAATATTTCAATTCTTAGGTATAGTTTTTTAAACATTTCATTAGGAAAGGTATTTATATGTTTAATATCGATATAGTTGATATTTCAAGGCTACAATTTGCAGCTACAGCTCTTTATCATTTTTTATTTGTGCCATTAACTTTAGGCTTATCTATAATTCTTGCTATCATGGAGAGTATTTATGTTATAACAAATAGGCCTATTTGGAAACAAATGACTATATTTTGGGGATTATTATTTGGAATAAATTTTGCTTTAGGTGTAGCTACTGGTATAGTAATGGAATTCCAATTTGGAATGAATTGGTCTTATTATAGTCATTATGTTGGAGATATATTTGGTGCTCCATTAGCTATAGAAGGTATAATGGCTTTCTTTTTAGAAGCAACCTTTATAGGTCTATTTTTTTTCGGATGGGATCGCTTATCAAAAAAAGGACATCTTTTTGTTACATGGTTAGTAGCTCTTGGTAGTAACTTGTCTGCTTTATGGATTTTAATAGCAAATGCATGGATGCAAAATCCAACTGGTGCAATATTTAATCCAGATACTATGCGAATGGAAATGGTAAATTTTTTAGCTGTATTATTAAATCCTGTTGCTCAAGCAAAATTTATTCATACAGTTAGTGCTGGATATGTCACTGCATCTGTTTTTGTGGTTGGTATAAGTTCTTGGTATTTATTGAAAGGTAAAAATATTGATATAGCTAAAAAATCTATTATTGTAGCTACTAGTTTTGGATTAGCAGCTTCATTATCAGTTGTTATATTAGGGGATGAAAGTGGTTATTTAATGACAGAACATCAACATATGAAATTAGCAGCAATTGAAAGTAGTTGGGAAACTGAACCAGCACCAGCTGGATTAAATTTAATTGCAATACCTAATTTTAAAGAAAGAAAAAATGATTTTGAATTGAAAATCCCTTATCTAATGGGCATTTTAACTACTAGATCTTTTGATAAAACTATTCCTGGTATAAATGATCTAATTGAGCAAGCTAAAATACATATTAAAAATGGGGTCAATTCTTATAGAGCTCTTAATGAAATTAGAATAAATCCTGACAATGAATATGCTAGAAAAATATTCGATAATTCTTGGAAAGATCTTGGTTATGCTTTATTATTGAAAAAATATAATACAGACCTTAATAATGTTACAGAAGAAGAAATATCCCAAGCAGCAATAGATACTATTCCAAATGTCTTAGTGCTATTTTATTGTTTTAGAATCATGGTTGCAATAGGTTTTTATTTAATATTATTGTTTGCTATTTTGTCTTGGAAATTAATAAAAAATACTTTATTTAAAAATAATAAATTTTTATTAAAAATGGCTTTATTTAGTTTACCTTTACCTTGGATAGCTGCTGAATGCGGTTGGATTATCGCAGAATATGGTAGACAACCATGGGTCATAGAAGGAATATTACCAACTTATTATGCTGCATCAGATTTGACCATGTTAGATTTATCTATCAGTTTAGGTATATTTCTATTAATATATTCAGCTTTATTTATTGTAGGATTGAAACTTATGTTAAAAACTATCAAAAATGGCCCTGATTATTATATAGAATAGCATTTTAATTAATTTTATATGAATGAAATTTATAATAAATAAGGATCTATTATGTTTTTAGATTATGATACTTTACGCTTAATTTGGTGGGCATTACTTGGTGTCCTTTTGATAGGTTTTGCTGTAATGGACGGATTTGATTTAGGTGCTGCTTTTTTATTACCTTTTGTAGCAAAAAATGATAATGAACGTAGAATTGTTATAAATATTGTTGGTCCTGTATGGGAAGGAAATCAGGTTTGGCTTATAACAGCTGGAGGAGCAATTTTTGCTGCATGGCCTTTATTATACGCGGCTTCTTTTTCAGGTTTTTATTTAGCTATGATATTAGCTTTAATAGCTTTAATTATAAGACCAGTTGGATTTAAATATAGAAGTAAAATTAATACAATTATTTGGCGTAATACATGGGATTATTTACTATCCATTTCAGGTTTTATAGCATCTTTAGTTTTTGGTGTAGCCATAGGTAATGTCATGGTAGGAGTACCATTCAAGTTTGATCCAATAACATTACGTCCTTTGTATGAAGGTAATTTATTTCAATTATTTACCCCTTTTACATTATTATGTGGGTTGTTAAGTGTATTTATGCTAAGTATGCATGGAGCAGTTCTATTATCTTGGAAAACTAATGATGAAATATCAAAAAGGTCTAGAAAATATAGTATGATATTTGCTATGTTATCTATAATTTTATTCATACTAGGTGGAGTTATGGTTTATTACATGAATGGATTTATCATATCTGAATTTAATAAATGTTCTGCTCCATCTAATCCTTTATTGAAAACTGTAAATTTAGTCAAAGGAGCTTGGTTATTTAATTATATAAAGCATCCAGCGTTAATAATTGTTCCGTTTAGCGCAATCATTAGTAGCATATTTGTAATTATTTTCATGTATATAAAAAAATATTGTTTTTCTTTTGTATGTTCATCAATAGCGCTATCAAGTATAATTTTAACTGTAGGCATTTCAATGTTTCCTTTTTTAATGCCTTCTATTATTGATTTAAATAGCTCATTAACAGTATGGGATGCTTCTTCTAGTTACTTAACTTTATTAATTATGCTAATAGTAGTTATTGCTATAATGCCTATTGTAATTGGATATACATCATTTGTATATTATATATTAAGGGGTAAAATTACTAATAAGTCGATAAGTAAAAATCCAAATTCTTATTAATTAATAATTTTAGGTGATATTATGTGGTATTTTTCATGGATTCTAGGTATAACAATGGCTTCTATGTTTAGTATACTTAGTGCTCTTGTTTTTGAATTTAACATAAAAGAATAATGTTTAATACAAAATAATTATGAATTAAAATTTAAAAAAATAATTTATGAATATTAATGATAAAAGTATTATCAAAACTTGGACTAAGATGCTTATAAAAGTATCTAAAAAACATATATTTATATCTGCAATTAGCAATTTACTTGCTTCTATATCTATACTTTTGCAAGCATGGATTATTGCAGATATATTAAACCAATCTATTATTTTTAATATTGATAAAGGTTATTTATTTTATAAATTTTTAATTTTATTAATTATATTTTTTTTAAAATCTTTAATGTTATACATTAGCGATATTTATGGATATTTAGCTACAAAAAAAATAAAAACATATTTAAGATTTTCATTATTTAAAAATATGATGAATAGAAATTCTGCATGGTTTTCTACTCATGAATCTGGAAAATTAGTCAATTCAATCATTGATCAAGTATCAAATTTGGATAATTTTTTTTCTAGATATATTCAAGCTATGATAAATGCTATGGTTATTCCCATAGCATTTATATTTATATTATTTTTTTTAGATTATAAAATAGGTATCATTCTTCTAGTTACTGTACCACTTATTCCAATTTTTATGGTTTTTATTGGATATGGTACAGAAAAGATTAGTCAAAAACAATTAGATTCCTTATCTAAATTATCAGGAATATTTGCAGATAGGCTGCGAGGTCTGTCAACTCTAAAATTATTTGGTAGAGAACATGATGAAGTAGAAAAAATTTTTTTAGCTAGTGAAACTGTTAGAAATAATACTATGAAAGTTTTAAAAGTTGCATTTCTTTCATCAGCAACATTAGAATTTTTTTCTGCAATAGGAATTGCATTGGTAGCAATTTATATTGGATTTTCATATCTTGGAGTACTAGGTTATTATAAAAATGATTTTGATTTAAGATATGGAATTTTTTGTTTATTAATTGTACCTGAAATATATAATCCATTAAGGCAGTTTGCAATTTATTATCATGATAAAGCTATTTATAATGCCTCATTAATAGAATTAAATAAAATATTTGGACATATAAATATTACTAATTTAAATAGAATAATAGAAGATAAAAAAATTCAAATAAATAGCAATAATATTTCTAATTGTAAATTAGAAATTAAAAATTTTAGTATATTAGGAAATAATTCTAATACACTGTTAGAAAATATTAATTTAACTGTATTTAGAGGTCAACATTTAGCTATTTTAGGTAAAAGTGGTATTGGTAAATCTTCTTTTTTAGAATCTATTGCAAAAATTAAATCTTATAATGGAAATATATATATTGATAATGAAGACATAAGTAATATGCAAAATGATTATTTATATAATAAATTATATATGATAGGACAAAAACCTTTTTTATTTTCAGGTAGTTTAATTGATAACATTAAAATAGCAAATATAAATGCTAATAAAAATGAAATAATGAAAGCAGCTGAATTAGCATTCGTTACTTCATTTGCCAAAAATTTACCTAATGGTATGGATACTATTTTAGGGCAAAATGGTAAAGGTATATCTGGAGGTCAAGCGCAAAGATTAGCAATTGCTAGATTATTTATTAGAAATCCAAGCTTAGTATTATTAGATGAACCTACTTCTCATCTAGATGAAGAAACTGAATTTAATATAATAAATTCAATTTTATCTTTTTGTAAAAATAAAACTTTAATATTAGTAACACATTCAGAGAATATAGCAAAAAGATTACCATTAATATATTCTATATCAAATAAGTCAATAAAATCTATATGAAAAATTTAATTTTTTTATTATTTAATTTATATAAAAACAAATTTCTTATCATATTAATAACTTTTTTATGTTCTTTTATTGCATCATTATCAGGAATATTTCTAATTGGTATATCTGGATGGTTTATTACTGAGTCATTTCTAGTTGGTTCTTTGATATATTTAAATTTATTTGTACCTTCTTCATTAGTAAGAGCTTTTTCATTTTCAAAAGTTTTATTTAGGTATTTGGAACGTATTTATGGACATTCAGTAATATTAAAAACATTATCAGATTTGCGAGTATTAATATTTAAATCTTTAATTGAATTTAATCCTAGAGAATTGTCATATTACCGTAATGGAGATTTGATTACTAGAATGACAAATGATGTAGATAATTTGGATTCTGCTTTTTTATTTATTGTAAATCCAATTATAGTAGCTATATGTTCATCAATATTACTTTCTTATGTACTTAATATATTTATAAGCAAAATATCTTTTATATTGATTATAACTTCTTTAGTTTTTTGTATTATTACTCCCATATTTATTTTTAAATATCTATCATTATTTAACGATAATTCACAAGAACATTTAGGCAACCTAAAAAATAATTTATTAGATTCAATTGATGGATATAAAGACATTATATTAATGAATATTACTAATAATGTTTTAGAAAAATTTGATTTTTATAATAAAAAACTAGAAAGCAACAAATTTTTTAGGTTGCATTTAATAACTTTTATAAAATCAATATTAATATTTTTTTCAGGAATTATTTTATCATTGATTTTATGGATTAGTATTAATAAATTGAATATTTCAATCAATGCTTCTGAATTAGTATCTATTACATTTATTGTTTTTGTTTTATTTGAAATATTTATACCTATAATTAATGGTTCTATTAATTTACAATCTTTAATACAATCTTCTAATCGTATAAACAATATTATTAAAAATGATAAATATCTATATGATAAAAATAATAAAATAATAAATAATTTTATTAATATAGATGATAAAATTATTAAATTATCAAATATAGATTTTTCATATAAAGATAATTTATTGAATATAAAAACTCCTATTTTAAAAAAAATTAATTTAACGATAAATTCTGGTGAAATAATTACAATAGGTGGTCCTAGTGGATCAGGTAAATCAACTCTTTTAAATTTAATTTTACAATTAGAAAATCCAGATAATGGTTATATAAAATACCGAAACATCGATATTAATAATATACCCAAAGAAACTTTATATAAAAAAATATCATATTTAAGTCAAGATAATAGTATTTTTTTAGGTACTATTAAAAGTAATCTTTTAATAGGAAATAATTATGCTACTGATGATGATTTATGGTCTATTTTAAAAAAAATGGATTTAGATAATTTTGTTTACACTTTACCTAATAAACTTAATACTTGGATTGGTGAATCAGGAATAAATTTATCTATTGGTCAAGCTAGACGTCTTTGTCTTGCAAGAGTATTAATATCTAACTCTGAACTATTATTATTAGATGAACCAACATATGGTATAGACACAGAAACAGAAAAGCATATTATTTATCATATAAATAATTTTTCTAAAGAAAAAACAATATTAATTGTTACTCATTCCGATTTAATAAAAAATATTTCAGATAAATTTTATATATTAAAAGATGGGAGATTACAATTAACTATTTAATAAAATTGACAATCTATTAAATAGTTAATTGTATTTTATATTCATAAAAATATTTTATAAATTGGATTATAAGTTTCTTCCCAAAATTGATACTTTGAAATATATAAAAAATTTTTTTGAAAATCTTCTTTTTCAGATGGTGGTACTTGTATTCCTATCAATATATTACCGTAATCTGCTCCATTATTTCTATAATGGAATAAACTGATATTCCATTTATCATCCATAGTATTTAAAAAATCTATTAATGCACCAGGTTTCTCAGGAAATTCAAATCTATATAATAATTCATTTTCACTTAATTTAGATTTACCACCTACCATATATCTAATATGTGTTTTTGATAATTCATTATCTGTTAAATTAATAATATTAAAATTTTGTTCTTCAAAATTATGGATAATAGTTTTTATTTCATTACTGGATGATATCTTTATGCCTACAAAAACATGTGCTATATCTTTATTTGAAATTCTATAATTAAATTCAGTAATATCTCTACCTTTAATTAAATGACAAAATTTGCGAAAACTACCTCTTTTTTCAGGTATTGATATTGCAAATAAAGCTTCATTCATTTCACCAACATTTGCACGTTCAGCTACAAATCTTAACCTATCAAAATTAATATTTGCACCACATGCTATAGCAATAAGATTTTTATCCTTAATATTATGTTGTGATATGTATTTTTTTGCTGCTGCTATTGACATAGCACCAGAAGGCTCTAAAATTGAACGTGTATCTTGAAATACATCTTTAATAGCTGAGCAAATTTCATCAGTATTAACTAATATGAAATCATCAACATATTGTTTAATTAATTCAAAAGTATGAGAACCTACAAGTTTGACGGCTGTACCATCTGCAAATAAACCTACTTCATTTAAAGCTAATCTCTTATTTGCTTTTATGCTAGAATACATAGCATGAGAGTCTTGAGTTTGCACACCAATAATTTTTATTTCAGGTCTTAATTGTTTAATATATGTAGCAACTCCTGCGCATAATCCACCACCACCTATAGCTATAAAAATAGCTTCTATATCTCCTGGGTGCTGATATAAAATCTCCATTCCTATTGTACCCTGTCCAGCAATTACGTCTGGGTCATCAAAAGGATGAATAAAAGTTAAATTTTGCTCTTTTTCTATATTTTTTGCATATTCATAAGAATCGCTATAACTTTCACCTATTAAAATTACTTCACCACCAAGTCTTTTAACAGCATCAATTTTGACAGTTGGAGTAGTAGTAGGCATAACTATTACAGATCTACAACCTAATTTGCTAGCTGATAAAGCAACGCCTTGTGCATGATTTCCTGCAGAAGCAGCAATTACTCCATTTTTTAAAATTGATGGATCTAAATTTGCCATTTTGTTATAGGCACCACGTAATTTAAAACTAAATACTTGTTGCATATCTTCTCTTTTTATCATTAAATTATTAGATAATTTATGACTTAATATTTTAGTTTTTTCTAATGGAGATTCAATAGCAACATCATATACTTTTGAAGTTAAAATTTTTTTTAGATAATCATTTGACATAATTTTAATGATCAATATAGTTAGAAATAATAAATTTATAATATATAAAAACATATTACAAATAGTTCATATTATAAGATTAACACAAATTTATTTTATAAATAAATAATTTAAAATAATCATAGTATTATTGTAGTTTTAATTTCATTTTTAATTAAATATTAAAGAACCTAACCTTATTTCAGTTGATCCTTCTTCTATAGCAATTTCAAAGTCATTACTCATACCCATTGATAATTTATTTAAATTTAAATTAGGTATATTTTTGTTTGCTAAATCCTTTAGTTCGCGTAATTGCTTAAAACAAGATCGTATCACTGACTTATTATTAGTATTTTCAGCAATTGTCATTAATCCAATAATTTTTATATTAGGAAAATTATGATAAACTTCATTGATAAAATTTAAAGTATCTTTTGGATCTATACCATATTTGCTGATTTCTTTTGAAGTTTTGACTTGTACTGTAGCATTAATATATTTCCCATATATTAATAAATGTTTATTTAGTTCTTTTGCTAATTTAATACTATCTAATGATTGTATTTCACTGCAATATTTTACTATTTGCTTAACCTTGTTTGTTTGTATATGCCCAATCATGATCCAATTATTTTTGCATATTTTTGATTTTTGTATAATTTCTTGTATATGGTTTTCTCCAAAGCTATTAAAATGTAAATTTTTTAAATGTGAAATTTCTTCTACAGATCTTTTTTTAGTCACAGGTAAAATCTTGATATCAGAAATATTTCTATTTACACGACTGCATGCTTGACTAATTTTTAAATATATATGTTTTAATCTTATAGATAAAAATTCTTGATTATTAATATTTGTCATTATTTTTGATAATAAATATGTATATTTTTAAATGTAAGTTTATATTTATGATAAAAAATTCTATGAAATCAATTATCATTTAAATATAATAAATATATAATACTATATTAATAAATTAAAAAAATGTGTGTTTTATGCCTTTAATGAATATTTTAAATTATCCAGATCCATATTTACGAAATATTGTTTCTCCTGTGACTAATATAAATAGTGATATAAAAAGTATAGCTGATAATATGTTAAAAACTATGTATCAATTTTCTGGTATAGGTTTGGCAGCTAATCAAGTAGGATTAGACTTACGTTTAATAGTATTAGACGTAAATAATCATCCTATGATTTTAATTAATCCTGAGATTATTTGGCATAGTGAAGAATATATAATTTCAAAAGAAGGATGTCTTTCTATTCCTGGCATATATGAAAATGTAAAAAGACATTCTAAGATTAGATGTATTGCTCTAGATCATAATGATAAAAAAGTAGATTTTATAGCTGATGACATATTATCAATATGTATTCAACATGAAATAGATCACTTAAATGGTAAATTGTTTATAGATTATTTATCTAATTTAAAAAAAGATTTTATTAAACGCAAAATTAAAAAAAATACTCTTAAGTAATTAATATATTGTAGAGAAAATTATGAAAATAGTTTTTGCTGGTACTCCATTTTTTGCATCTTATATATTGGAAGGACTGATTAAAAAAGGCTATAAAATATCTTTAACATTAACAAAACCTGATAGTTATTCAGGTCGTGGATTACATCTTAAAGAGAGTGAAGTAAAATCTATTACTAATAAATATAATATAAAATGTTTATCACCAAATCATGAAGAGTTACGTTCTTGTGATAATATTGTTTATGATAGTTTATTAGCTATAAATCCTGATATTATTATAGTAGTAGCTTATGGGTTAATATTACCTCAATGGTTACTTGAATTACCAAAATTTGGTTGTATTAATATACATGCTAGTTTATTACCTAGATGGAGAGGATCTGCACCTATAAATAGAGCTATAGAACATGGAGATAAAAAAACTGGTATTTCAATAATACAGATGGATAATGGTATAGATACTGGCAATATTATTATGCAAGAGTCTATAGATATTTTACCTAAATATAACTCAGGAGATCTATATAATATATTATCAAAAATTGGTTTATCGACTATACATAAGTTTTTGATCAACTTAGAAGAAAATAAAAAAATAGTTTCATATAAACAACCAGAATTTGGAATTACATATGCAAAAAAAATTTCTAAAAAAGAGTTATTAATTGATATTTCTACAGATGCAATGTCAATTTTCAATAAAATAAGAGCGTTTAGTCCATATCCTTGTGCAAAAATTTTGTTACCTTGGTTAAAAGAACCTGTAAAAATAATTGCAGCTGAAATATTAAATAATAATAAAAATTTAAACATAAATAATATTTCTATTAATATGGATGGTATAGATGTATGTACTATGGATGGTATATTAAGAATTACAAAAATTCAAAGACCAGGCAGCAAAGTACAAGATATAAAACAATTTATAAATTATTTATATAATACAAAAAGTGATATTTTTTAAATTTTAATAAAATGATTTATAAAGACAAAACTAATAAAGATCTATATATAGTTATACAATTAACTGCAAAATTATTGCATGATATACTATATAAAAAAAAAACATTAACATTATCGCAAGTTTTAGATAACTCTTTACCAGATATTCGCCCTGTATTACATTCAATTAGTTATTATGTCATGCGAAATTTAGGATGGGCACGTACAATTAGTAAAATTTTAATAAAAAAATTTCCTAATTCAGAATTTGAATCATTATTTTTAGTATCTTTATGTTTAATAAAAAGTATTTTTAAAAATGAAAATTCTAGCAATAAAGATCCAATTTATAACGATTATACAATTGTAGATCAATCTATTTTAGCAGCAAAATCATATTATAAAACTTTTCCATATGCTGGTTTGTTAAATGCTGCTTTAAGAAATTTTTTAAGAAATATGCATAAATTTAACGCATTAGTAAAAAATTCTCTCGAAGCAAAATTTAATTATCCTGAATGGTGGATCAAAAAAATTATGTATTATTATCCAAATAATTGGCAAAAAATACTTTCATCTGCTAACTGTATATCTCCATTACATTTAAGAATTAATAGAAGAAAAACTAACATAAATTTTATTGTAAAATTATTTAATGAAAATAATATTGATATTAAAGTAATAAATGATTTTAGTGTTTTAATAAAAAACTCTATTCCTATATACAATTTGCCAGGATTTAATGAAGGATTATGGATAGTACAAGATATTAAAGCACAAATGGCTGCTAAATTATTAGATATTGATGATGGAATGAATATATTAGATGCATGTGCTGCACCTGGTGGTAAAACTACTCATTTATTAGAAATAGCTAATATACAACTTACTGCATTAGATATTAGCAAAAAAAGATTAATAAAATTGAAAGAAAATTTAGAAAGATTAAATTTATATAATAAAAAGAACGTTCATATTATTTGTGCTGATGCTTGTGATTTATCGAATTGGTGGGATGGTAAATATTACGATATTATATTGTCTGATGTACCATGTTCTGGTTCAGGTGTAGTTAGAAATCATCCAGATATTCGATGGATGAAAAAAATAGATGACATTAATATAATTATTGAAACACAAAGAAATATAATTAATACATTATGGAAAACATTAAAGCCAGGTGGGAAAATGCTATATTCAACATGTTCAATATTTCCAGAAGAAGGAGAGTTACAGATTTTAGAATTTTTAAGAAGCCATTTAGATGCAAAATTATTACCTTCTCCAGGACAAATTTTGCCTATTGAAAATTTAGAAGGTGGCAATGGTTTTTTTTATGCAATTTTATTAAAAAATAAATAAGCTGTGAAAAAATTTTTATATATTTTATTATTTATTTTAATCATATCTGGTTTTGCTGCTTTAAGTTTATTAGCATGGTCTACTTATAATATTGCATTATTTGCACAATATTACGATATATTATTTCTAATTAATTTAATTGTAGCTTTTTTTTTATTTATATGGATATTAGTATTAGTTATAAATTTAATAAATAATATACGTAAAAACGTATTTGGATCTAGATTGACATCTAGGTTTGCATTTTCATTCATAATTATTAGTGTAATGCCTGGATTATTTATTTACATATTATCAATACATTTCATGTCTCGTTCTCTTGAATCTTGGTTCAATGTTAGAGTAAATAATGCATTAAATGCTGGCTTAAATTTAGGCAAAACTGCTTTAGATTACTTATTAGATGATTTATTAGCAAGAGGTAAAGTAATGGCTGATAGGTTAAGTTTAGTTGAAAAAAATAACCTTATATTATCATTAGATGCGTTACGTGAATCGAATCGTATTAAAGAATCTATGATATTTACAAATAATGGTCGTATTATTGCATTTTCTACAGAAAATCATATGATATTAGATTTATTACCTTCCATGCCATCTAATGATATAATGAATCAATTGAGGTTTATTTCATCTTATTCAGCAGTTGAAGAAAAAGATGATGAATTATTTTTAAGAGTAATAGTAGCTATTAACCATGATGATATAGATAATATAGTTGGTAGTAATGTTAATATTGAGCACAAATGGTTACAATTAATACAGCCAGTTTCTGTACAAATTTTATATAACGCTAGACAAGTACAACAAGGTTTCAGAGATTATCAAGATTTATATTTATCACGTGTTGGTTTATCTAGATTATACTTTCTTACATTAACTATATCTATTATATTAACAATATTTTCTGCTATTTTATTTGCATTATTAATATCAAGAAGGTTAGTAAAACCACTACTTACATTAGCAGAGGGTACACAAGCTGTAGGTCTAGGGGATTATCGCCAGTTACCTGAAATAAAATCTAAAGATGAACTAGGAGTTTTGACTAAATCTTTTAATGATATGATAAAACAGTTAGAAGAAGCAAGAATAATGGTCGAAGTTAATAAGCAACAATTAGAACGTTCTAATATATATTTAGAAAGAATCCTTTCTAATTTATCATCAGGCGTTTTAGTAGTTGATAAAAGTTTTTGTATTACTATGGTTAATCAAGGAGCTAGAAATATATTAAAAATTGATATTGATCAAAATATCATTGGTGTTTATTTAGGAGATATAAAAGGTTTTGATAATTTTTGTTATATAATACGTCATGCTTTTAACTCTCACGATGCTGTGGGTTCTGAACATCAATTTTGGCAACAGCAATGCGAAATTACATTATCTCATGCAAATCAAGTTATTACTATTCTTGCAAGAGGTACTCGTTTTTTGATGGATAGCAACATTGGAAATTATTTAGTAGTATTTGATGATATTACTTCAGTAATATCATCAAATAGGTCCGTAGTATGGGAAGAAGTTGCACAAAGATTAGCACATGAAATTAAAAACCCTTTAACTCCTATACAATTATCTGCAGAACGTATGTTAATGTGTTTTTCTCAAAAATTAAATACAATAGATGTAAAAATATTAGAAAGATCCGTTAATACTATAGTAAATCAAGTTACTTCATTAAAAAAAATGGTTGATGATTTTAGAGAATATGCAAAAATTTCATCTAAAGTTATGAAGATTGTAGATATCAATTCTTTAATTAATGAAGTTTTGTCTCTATATGGATGGAATCCAGATGAAATAAATAATAATATAGATTCAAATTTTTCTATTGATTTAGATTTAGATGAAAATATTCCTTATTTAAAAGGAAATGATGTTCAATTACGTCAAGTGCTTCATAATTTATTATCTAATGCTCGTGATGCAATTATAGAAGCAAACAAGCCTGGAAAATTAAAAATTTCCACAAAACTAATTAAATTGTATAATGATAAAAATATGGAGATTAAAAATGTACGTTTTATCTTAGAGGATAATGGTTTAGGATTTGATAAACAAATTATTCAAAGAGTTTTTGAACCATATATAACAACTAAAGCGCATGGTACTGGTCTTGGTTTAGCAATTGTACGCAAAATTATAGAAGAACATGATGGAAATATCGATTTAATTAATTGTAAAGATGGTGGTGCTCGTGTTTCAATTTTATTTACAAAAATTTATGATAAAATCGAGTTGTAATATAAGGTATTTAATAAATAATTAATGTGGCTAAATAATAGGTGAAATTTTTATGGCCAGAATTCTAGTAGTTGATGATGAAATAGGTATTAGAGAGTTGTTGTCTGAAATTTTATATGATGAAGGATATACTGTTGAAAAAGCAGAAAATGCAGCTCAAGCTAGAGAAATACGTTCTAGATTCCGTCCTAATTTAGTATTATTAGATATTTGGATGCCTGATACTGATGGTGTAAGTTTGTTAAAAGAATGGAAATCACAGGGATTATTAGATATGCCTGTAATAATGATGAGTGGACATGCAACAATAGATACAGCTGTAGAAGCTACACGTATTGGAGCAGTGGATTTTTTAGAAAAACCAATTACATTACAAAAGTTATTAAGTACAGTAAGTAATTGTTTAAAAAAACTTCCTATAATGCGTTCTGGATCAAATATCTTGAGATCAATGAATAATAATAATTCTACAATAAATGATAAAGAATTGAATAATATTCAATCAGAATTAAAAATTACAATGAATGGCTCTATAGGTTCTATATCATTAGAACAACCTTTACGTGAAGCTAGAGATGCATTTGAACGTATTTATTTTGAATATCATCTATTACGTGATAAAAATAGTATGACAAAAGTATCAGAAAGAACAGGATTAGAAAGAACACATTTATATAGAAAATTAAAACAGTTAGGAATAGAATCAAGTAGAAAACGTGGATCATAGAGATTCATGTGTATTAATTTATTATAAAAACAATGTATTGTAAATGAATTAACTAATAAAGTTTATTTTATGAGTAACACTATTATTAATTGTTTTAGATTTACATGCATAACCATATATAATATTTATCGTTAATGGGATTAGATTGCTTTGATTTTTTTGATTATTTAATGACTCATATATTAAGCGTAATTTTTCTTTTCCTAATAGACCATTATGTCTATTATACATAGGATTACCTCCGATCCCCTGAACATCTTTTAAAAGGCGTTCAGGATTTTCATAAGTGAATGTTAATGTTTCTTGTGACATGACTATATTAGCAAATCCACTTTTATTTAAAGTATCACCAATTGTATGTATATCATTAAAAATCATATATGAAGTTTTTATATTAGCTTCTTTTATTGCTTTATGTAGTTCTTTAATAGTATTTGTGCCGAAGCATGAAAAATTTATTATTCCTTCTGTTTTTAATATTCTATACCATTCTTCAAATACTTCTTGTATATTATCATGCCAATGTAATGCCATGTTAGACCAAATTAAATCTATATATTCATTTTCTATATTAGTAGAAGCCATATCTGATAATATCAACTTATGTTGAATTTTAGGTATGTTTTTAAAAAAATTAAAAATAAAATATCTTTTATCTATATTATTTATGATTTTATGAGCTCTTTCTATAGATTTTTTACAAAAATCTAATCCTATATATGAGCTTTTTGAAAACATAGTGTTTAATAAACTAAAATTATTTGCTGCATTACATCCAACATCTAAAATATATTTAGGATTAATTTTTACATATTTTAATCGCATTGCTAATCTATTAGCTATTTCTTCATATAAAAATTTAGAATTTGATAAATTTCTTCTTTCAAATTGCAAAATAACATGTTTTTTATTAATATTGCATATATTCATATATTTATGTAAAAATATAAATATATTACATTATTTTATTTAAATTGATAAATCATTTATGAATTAACAATTATTATGTTTCATGTTATTTTAGTTAATCCAGAAATACCACCTAATACTGGTAATGCTATAAGGCTATGTGCTAATACTGGCTCTCATTTGCATATTATTCGTCCTTTTTCCTTTTCACTTGATGATCGTCGTTTAAAAAGAGCTGGTTTGGACTATCATGAATGGCAAGAAATAAAAATTCATAATACCTTACAAGAAGCTATTGATAAGATAAATGTTAATTATGACCGTTGCTTTGTAATGACTACAAAAGGAAATAAATTTTTGTCTAATATTCACTTATATAAAAATGATGTTTTTATTTTTGGTAATGAAACTAAAGGATTATCGACACATTATATGAATTTATTTCCTGAAACAAATAAAATAAGATTACCAATGTTAAAAACACAAAGAAGTTTAAATCTTTCTAATGCTATTGCTATAACTATTTATGAAGCTTGGAGACAAAATAATTATATAAATGGCATATAAATATTATTTATTATGAATCTGTTTTAGAGTCTTTAGATAGTAATTTTTTAACTATAAAAGTAGGATTTATACCTTTAAAAAGTATATCACATACTGCTTCTATTATAGGTACTTCTATATTAAGTTGCTTAGCTCTTGTTAAAACTGCTTGAGCACATTTAACACCTTCAGCATTTAATTGATATGTTGATATTTCTTTTAAGCACTTACCTTTGCCTATTTCTAAACCAATATTTCTATTTCTAGACATGTTACCAGTAGCGGTTAAAACAAGATCTCCTATCCCTGTTAAACCAAAAAAAGTTTTAGGACATGCACCTATTTTAACTCCAAAATTTTGAATTTCTTTTAATCCTCTAGTAATTATTGCTGCTCTTGCATTGAATCCAAGTTGTAAGCCATCAGATATTCCACATGCTATTGCAATAATATTTTTTAATGCACCTCCAACTTCTACACCTATAATGTCACTGCTAGTATATATACGAATATTATCTCTATGTAATATCTTAATAATATCATTTTTTAAATTTTCATGATTACTAGCAATAGTTAAAGCCGTAGGTAATTTTATAGCTACTTCTTGTGCAAATGAAGGTCCAGATAAAACACCATATTTTATAAAATCTACAGGAATAACTTCATCAATTACTTCATGTGGTAATAAACAACTATTTGATTCTAAACCTTTACATGTATATATTATAGAAATATTAAATAGTTGAAATTTAATAATGTAATTATATAATTCGGAAACTATTTTTCTTAAGTTAGAAATTGGAATACATAGTATTATTATAATTTTACTATTAATCAATAATTTTATAATTTTTTGTAAATCAGTAATAATATGAATAGATGATGGTATTCTAATATTATTAAGATATTTTTTATTTTCCTTATCTTTAATAATTATTTGGGCTTGTTTATGGTCACGAACAAAAAGATATGTTGTAAATTTATAGCTTGTAGAAATAGCTAAAGATGTACCCCAACTACCAGATCCTATCACTATTATATTAATATTCATATGTTATTTAATATATTATTTTTTAAAAAAAGTGGATATTAACCAATTATTTATTGTACAAGTGGTAAACCATTTTTTACCCATAAATTTATACCTCCATCAATTATAAATATTTTAATTCCTTGTCTTTGTAATAAAATTGCTAATTTTTTTGAAATATTACCATTTTTACATACAAAAATAATAGGTTTTTTGGTTATAAAAATTTTATTATTCGACGAAATTTTTTCTGCTGGAATATTAATAGATCCAGAAATATGACTAATTTTATATTCATCAGTACTTCTAATATCTATTAGTAAACTATTTTTACGATTTATAAATAATAATGAATCTTGCATATTTAAGATAAAATTATTTTTTTGAAAGTAAGAAATAAATATTAAAATTCCAGTAATAAATATTATAAATAGCAAAGTTATATTATATAAATCTGCAAAAAAATAAATATTATTCATATAATAAATCCTATAGTCATTGTATAATGAGATATTATAAAGTATTTTGATTTATATTGTTATTCAAGTTTCTTTATTAAAAATAATTTCTATAATTTAGGTGAATAAATTATGTATAAATTGGTATTAATGCGGCATGGTCAAAGTTTATGGAATTTAGAAAATCGATTTACTGGTTGGGCTGATATTGATTTAACAGAAGTTGGAAAAAATCAAGCTAAACAAGCTGGTGAAATATTAAAAGATCATAATTATATATTTGACATTGCATATTCATCTTATTTAAAAAGATCTATAAGAACTTTGTGGATAGTATTAGATATTATGAATTGTATGCATATACCTATATATTCTGACTGGCATCTTAATGAAAGACATTATGGTAATTTACAAGGACTCAATAAACATGATATTGCAAATATTTATGGAGAAAAACAAGTAAGTATTTGGCGTAGATCTTATGATATTGCACCTCCTAGTTTATCTATTAATGATAAAAGACATCCTAAATTTGATATTAAATATCAACAATTACCTATACAATTACCATCTACAGAATCTTTAAAAGATACTATAGATAGAGTTATTCCTTTTTGGAATAACTCTATAGTTCCTATGATTCAATCTGGTAAAAAAGTTTTAATTGTAGCCCATGGTAATAGTTTAAGAGCTCTTATAAAATATATAACTAATATGTCTAATGAGAGTATATATAATTTTGATATTCCTACAGGAAAACCTTTGGTTTGTGAATTAAATGATAAAATGGATTATATAAAACATTATTATTTATAATGTTAATATACTATTTTTATTAAAAATAAATATTTAAATAATTTTTGAAATTTTTATATGAATGATGAACAATTATTAAGATACTCTAGAAATATATTAATTGAAGAACTAGGTATAAATGGTCAAGAAAAATTATTATCTTCTAATATTGTTATATTTGGTGTAGGTGGTACAGGATCTGCTGCTGCTTTATATTTAACTTTAGCTGGTATTAAAAAAATTACTATAGTAGATTATGATATTGTGGAATTAAGTAATTTACAAAGACAAATATTACATCATAGTGCAACTTTAGGGCAACTAAAAGTTAAATCAGCTAAAAATACTTTAGCAACTTATAATGAAGATGTAGAAATTAATTGTATTTCTGAAAAAATTACAGATAGAAAAAATTTATATAAATATATTAAAAATTTTGATTTAGTTTTAGATTGTACTGATAATTTTTCATCTAGATATAAAATTAATTTAGCTTGTGTTTTAACATCAACACCTTTAATTTCAGGAGCTGCAATAGAAATGAAAGGTCAAATTAGTACTTATGATTTACGTTATATAGAATCTCCTTGTTATAATTGTGTTTTTCCTGAAAATAAAAAAACTGAAGATATTAATTGTGCAAATATGGGAGTATTATCTCCAATAGTAGGTACAATAGGTAGTTTACAAGCTATTGAAGCAATTAAAATTTTAGCAGAAATTAATAATATAAAAGAATTAAATAATCATTTATTAATATTTAATTTCTTTAATATGAGTATACGCAAAACAAAAATTATACGTGATGATAAATGTATCATTTGTAAAGATAGATGAAGATACATTTATTTTTTTATATATTTTTTAATTTCTGATATTAAATCTGGTATTCCAACGCCTAATTTTCCAGATATAAAAAATATCTTTTCGATTGGTCGTAATTCTTTTAAGAACAATCCCCTAAGATCCTGTAGTTTATCTTGAAAATCAAAAATATCTAATTTGTTAAAAATAATCCATCTAGGTTTTTTTATTAAATCTTTATTATATATTGATAATTCTGTTTCAATATTTTTAACATCAATAATAATATTTTTTATAAAATCATCCATGTTCAGATGTTTATGTGATGAAATATCAATAAAATGTAATAATAACTTAGTCCTTAATAAATGACGTAAAAATATTAAACCTAATCCAGCTCCTTCAGATGCGCCTTTAATTAATCCAGGTATATCAGCTATTACAATTTTATTAGAAAAATAATCATTTTGATTTAAAACAGCTAGATGAGGATTAATAGTAGTAAATGGATAATCAGCAACTTTAGGTCTTGAATTAGAAATGCAATGAATAAACGTAGATTTACCTGCATTAGGTAAACCTAATAATCCAATATCAGCAATTAATCTAAGTTCTAATTTAATCTTGCGCCTTTCTCCTATTTTTCCTAAAGTAAATTGTCTTGGTGCTCTATTCGTGCTAGATTTAAAATGTATATTCCCTAACCCTCCTAAGCCACCATACGCAATTATGAATTTTTGATTATGATATGTTAAATCACACATAATCTCATTAGTATCTATATCAGTAATAATTGTACCTACAGGAAGCTTTAATATAATATCTTTGCCAAAAGCACCATATTTATCAGAACCTTTGCCATGTTGACCATTTGGTGCTACATATGATCTTTTATATTTAAAATCTAATAAAGTACTAGTATTTATATCAGCAATAACTATTACGTTACCTCCACGACCACCATCACCTCCATTAGGTCCACCTTTAGGAATAAATTTTTCACGTCTAAAACTAGCTACGCCATTACCACCATTACCACCAATTACTTCTATTATTGCTTCATCAATAAATTTCATGTTTTATATCTATAAAGGGATCAATTATAACAGCTAATTTTGATCCCGTAAGATGTTTATTTTTAATATTAATTCTTAATTACAGAAACAGTCTGCTTATTAAGTTTTCCTTTGATCATAAATTTTACATTGCCAGTTACTAAAGAAAATAAAGTATGATCTTTTCCTATACCAACATTATCACCAGCATGAAATTTTGTGCCACGTTGACGTACTATTATAGCACCAGCATTAACATGTTGACCACCAAATATTTTTACACCAAGCCTTTTTGATTCTGAATCTCTACCATTGCGTGTGGAGCCGCCGCCTTTTTTATGTGCCATTATTAAATCCTATTTTTAATTATTGACTATGGAATCAATATATAGTTCTGTATAAGATTGACGATGTCCTTGATGTTTTTGGTAATGCTTACGCCTTCTCATTTTAAATATTTTAATTTTTTTATTTTTACCATGAGAAAGAACTTTTGCTTTTACAACAACATCTTTTAAAAAAGGAGAGCCAATTTCTATTTTATCTCCTTCTCCGATAGATAAAACATCTTTAAAAGAGATTTCATCTCCTATGTCAGCAAGTATCTGTTCTATTTTTAATTTTTCACCAGGAGAAACGCGATATTGTTTTCCTCCAGTTTTTATGACTGCGTACATATGGAATTTTCCTTTGATACAAACAAAATTTATTTTGATAATTGATATTTTTTATAATTATCAACAAAAAATATTATTTTCATTTATTAATATTCTATTTTTCTATAATATGAAAATATTGTTATATAATCTTATACAAGATATATTAAATAAAATTATTTGATATATTATATCAAAAATTAAATCTGAAAAATAAAATTTTTGTATTAATGTATTTCTTAAGTTAGATACACTAATTTATTAATTATATATTATGGATACATCTACTTTGAATTTAAATAAAATAATTGAACCTATATTAGATGATATAAAAAATATTGATAAAGTGATAAATCATTATTTAAACTCTAAAATTTCATTAATAAATAATGTTAGTAATTATATTATTAATTCTGGAGGAAAACGTTTAAGACCATTAATTTTATTAATGATTGCTAAATCTTTAGGATATAAAGGTTCTTTACATTATTTACTTGCTGCTATTATAGAATTTATACATACAGCTACACTATTACATGATGATGTAATTGATAACTCTAATATGAGAAGAGGCAAAAAATCAGCTAATATAGTTTTTGGAAATTCATGTAGTGTTTTAGTTGGTGATTATTTATATTCTCGTGCCTTTGAAATGATGGTGGATACTAAATCATCTAAAATTATTAAAATAATTTCAGAAGCTACTACTACTATTGCAGAAGGTGAAATATTACAATTATTAAGTATGAATAATGCTCAGTTATCTGAAAATGATTATTTTAAAGTTATAATTTCTAAAACAGCCAAATTATTTGAAGCTTCTGCGCATATTGGAGCAATTTTATCAAAAACAGATTCAAAAAACAAAAAATCAGCCATTGATTATGGTTTAAATATTGGAATTGCATTTCAACTTATAGATGATATTTTAGATTATACTGGTGACATTAGTGTTGTAGGTAAAAATTTAGGTAATGATTTAAAAGAGGGTAAAACTACATTACCACTTATTCATGCTATACAAATGAGTAATCATACTAATCAAAATATTATAAAAGAAGCTATTACTAATGGTACTACTTCTGATTTCAATAATATTATTAATATAATTCATGAAACAGATTCTCTAAATTATGCATTATTAAAGGCAGAAAAATATGCTTCTTTAGCACGTAATGCAATAGAAAAATTTCCAGAATCAATATATAAAGATTCTTTAATAAAAATTTCTCATTTGGCAGTAAAACGTGAGTTTTAAAATATTTATATAGATAAAATAGATAAAAGCTATAAAATAAAAATATATATTTAATAATCAAATAGGAAGATAAAATATATGCTATTGATCAATACAATAGATTCACTAAAAAATTATTTAAATAGTAAAAATAATATAGTATTTATTCCTACAATGGGTAGCTTACATGAAGGTCATATTGCTTTAATTGAATTAGCAAAAGAATATTCAGATAATTTAGTGGTTAGTATATTTGTTAATCCTTTGCAATTCAGTGAAAATGAAGATTTTGATTTATATCCACGTAATTTTCCTAAAGACATTCAATTATTAGAATCTTTAGATATTTCAAACATTTTATTTATTCCAAATATAGAAGACTTAAATATAGGAAAAAATAGCTTTGCTATATCTGTACCATCAAATATATCCAATATTTTAGAAGGATCCTTTAGAAAAAATTTTTTATCTGGAATGTGTACTATAATACTAAAATTTCTTTTATTAATAAAACCAAATATGATTGTTTTGGGTAAAAAAGATTATCAGCAAATGATAGTCATTGAACAAATGTGCAAAAATTTATTTTTACCAACCAAAATATTAAAATGTGATACTAAAAGAGATATTTCTGGTTTAGCTAAATCTTCACGTAATGTTTATTTAAATATTTATGAAAAACAAGAAGCTGCTATTTTATATAAATGCTTATTAGATATCAAATCTAAAATATTATCAGGTACAGATTTTAGATTTTTAGAAACACAATGGATAAATAATCTTGAAAAAAGAAATTGGACAGTTGATTACCTTTCTATTAGAAATAAGTATGATCTATCTTTAGCAGATTATTTAAAATATAAAAATAAAATCTCAGATTTAGTAATACTTATTGCAGCAAGATTAGGTAATATAAGATTGATAGATAATTTAGAAATTTCAAATTAATTTTTATTTAACAAAAAAACTGCTTAAATTTAATGCTGCTTCATATATATTATTAGTATTAAATAAACCATTAATAACAGCAATGTTATCTATAATATCATTATCAACAATAATTGATTTTACATTATTACAAGTAATACCTCCTATAGCTACTATTGAAATTGGTGAAATATTACTTTTAGCTATAATTTTTTTTATTTTTAATAAATTTTGAAATGATACATTTTCAGCATTTGGTTTAATTTTAGAATCAAAAATTGTACCAAAAGACAAATAACTTATACCAGTTATATTAATAATTTCTAATGCTCTATTAAGATCATTATAGCAAGATACTCCTAAAATTATGTTATTTTGATTTAAAATATTACTAATGTCTTTTATGCTAGCATCTTCTCTACCAATATGTAATCCATCTGCGTTTACATATTTTACTAATTCTAAATCATCATTTATAATAAATATTACATTTAATTCTTTACATAAAATACTAATTTTGGATGCTTGATATCTTTTTAAAAATTTATTTGCGATTTTATTACGATATTGAAGCACCTTCATGCCACCTAAAGCAGCTTGTTTAATGGAATCAAGTAATAATTCAGTATTATCACAATCAGGAGTAATACCATACAAACCTTTAGGCAAAATATTTTTAATCATAACTAAGAATAGAGTAATTTTAAAAGATATAATAGCATCATACTATCTACGTTTATTGTTTTTATTATAGCATTTTTTTATTATAGCATTTTATATTATTGAAAAATTATTATGATTATTTTTAGTTTTGATTTTGGATTAAAAAAAATTGGTATTGCAATAGGTAATACTTTGACTTTACACTCAAGACCTTTTGATATTATATATCCTAAAACAAAAAAAGAACGATATATATATATAGATAAATTAATTACAGAATGGCATCCAATAACTATTGTAGTAGGCATACCTAACATCTATGATGAATTTGGTAATATACAATTATCATATTTAAATTGTAAAAAATTTTCAAATCAACTAAAAGAACGTTATAAAATTCCCATCGTACTAATAAATGAACATAATTCTAGTATAGAAGCACAAGAATATTTAAATAATAAAGATGTTAAAAACGATGATGCTATAGCTGCAGCATTAATACTAAATCGTTATTTTGAGTCTAAAAAGATTAATTATTAAAATATTATTTTTTAATTTTATCACATTGTATTTGTATTAATTTACGATCAGAAAGTCGCATAGCTGTTAATTTACCACCCCACACACAGCCTGTATCTAAACAAATAATATTAGGTGTTATTAATAAACCTAAATTTGACCAATGACCAAAAATAATATTAATATTAGAAGTTTTTCTATTTGGAACTTGAAACCAAGGCATTAGCCAATTAGGATGATAACCTTTACCTGATTTATGAGTAAAATCCATATGACCATCTTTTGTACATAATCTAATGCGCGTAAATACACTAGTAATTAGTCTAATTCTATCATTACCTCTATATTTATCTCTCCAGAAATTAGGTTTATCTCCATATATTTTTTTTAATGTTTTTCTCCAGTTGTTACTTCTTAGAAGTGATTCTATTTCAGAAGCTAAAGATAAAGTTTTATTAATATCCCATTGAGGTACTACTCCTGCATGTACTAATAAATGATTATATTGAAAATGAGCTATAGGTCTGAATCTTAACCAATCTATGATATGTTTATAATCTTTAGAGTTTAAAATGTCATCAAAACTATCTTTTTTAGATAATTTTGATATGCCTGATGCTACAGACAGTAAATGAATATCATGATTACCTAATACACATAAACATTTATCATCTAAATTCATTAAAGTTAATATAGTTTTTAGTGAGTTCGGTCCACGGTTTACTATATCTCCGGCAAACCATAATTTATAATAATTATTGTTAAAAATTTCATTTTTATTAATAAGCTTTTCTAGTGAAGAGCAACATCCATGTACATCACCAATTACCCAAATATTTTCATCCATTTCCTGAAATTTATTCATATAAATATATTTATAATTTTTTGATTTTATAACAATTGTATTTAAATATAATTATTATAAAAAAAGTATTTAGTGCAACTAGCGCAATAAATATATGGTTTACATAATATTGTACAGCAATTACATTAAATATTTATTATAGAAAATAATAAACTAAATGAACATATGAAATTAACTAAATTTATATTATTTATTTAATCTTAATACAACTAATAATTATAATATTTATATTAAATAAATTAAATTTATAATATCTTATTTTGCTAAATTATAATGATTTTTTTATAAATGAAAATATTTTTCTTCAAGTAATAAAATTTTTTATATTATGAATATATTGGTACTTTTTAATAATTTATATTAGTTATTTAAATTGACATTAAAAAAATTATGTTTAATAGCTTTATAATATTCATAAAACTATTAAATTGATAATTTGATATATAAAATCTTTGCGTAATATTTTGAATTTAATTATATGTGATGATAAAAATCATATAATTAAATCTTTCAATATTAGTATTATATTTTTTAAATTAATAATTATTTGTTATCTTATTATTTTAAATCTAAATTATTTTCTAAACTTTAATAAATATTTCTATAAATAATAAATTAGTTAATAAATTTTTTGTAGAAAATATTTTCTTAAAATCTAAACAATATTAGTATTAATATTTAATTATTAAATTTATAGTATAATTAATGAAATATTTTTGTAATAATTTAATAATTTAATATATATGATCCAAGGAAGATCTTATATATGATAATGTAGAAATTGTATCAGGTTTTATACCGTGCCAAATATAAAAACTTTCAGCTGCTTGCTCTATTAACATACCTAAACCATCTACACAAATTTTAGCTCCAAGATCTTTAGCTTGTTTTAAAAACAAAGTTGGTTGATTGCTATAATATAAATCATATGCAATACTATTTGATGAAAATATGTTTTCTGGTAATGGTAATGTTTGATTTTGTAAACTAGAAGAAGTAGTATTTATTACTAATGGCCATGATTCTATATTTGCAGAATTTAATGCACCATATGATATTTCCATGTTATGAGAACTATTTATTGAAATTTTTTTTGCTATATTCATTAAAATCATAGCATTTTCAATATTTCTATTAATGATATGCAAACGACTGCAACCGTATTCTATAAGTGATATAATTATGCCTCTAGCTGCACCGCCAGCACCGATTAAAAGAATTTTAGAATTATTAATATTAAAATTTAGTCTTATCAAATCGTTTATAAATCCTTGACCATCAGTATTATAACCATATAATAAATTATTTTTTATGTGTATAGTATTAACTGCTTCGGCTAATAATGCATTTTTTGATAAATATTCTTTTTTTATAATATTAAAAGCTGTTTGTTTAAATGGTACAGTAACATTTAATCCTAATCCACCTATTTCAATAAAATTCTCTAAAGATTTTTTAAATTCGTTATCACTAGATAAAATTTTTGTATAAGCTTGATTAATATTATTTTGTTTGGCAAAGTAGTTGTGTATTTTTGGAGATTTACTATGATTTATTGGATTACCAATTACAGCAAATAATTTTATATTTTTTTTCATATATATTTAATTTATTGGTTATTTTAAATTTTATTTATTGATCTTTTGTATCTACAATCTATATCTAAAGAGATTTCATCTGTACCTAATATTTCTAATTCTATTTTTTCTCCTTTGCTTAAATTTGTTGGCAAGCTAGCTAATTTTATGATGATTGGAATATCTAAAAATCTTACTAATTTATCACGTATAATTTCTGCATTAATATAATGTAAATTATTTTGTTGTAACCATCTTATACACCAATATTTTTCTATTTTTTGTTGAAAATCAATTATCTCTGAATATTGAGATTCAAAAATACTCATTATTGAAAATAAATCACTATCACCATGTCTAAAAGTTGAAAATAATTTTGAAGAAATTCCATGTTCTATTGCAGATATTATTTGCCATTGATTTACTAAATCTATATATCTTCTTAGTGGTGAAGTACTCCATAGATATTGAGAAACACCAAGCCCATCATGTGCATTTGGATATATACTATTTTTTGCTTTACCATATTGTACGTATCTATATATTGCTGGCAAAGAATATTTTTTTAATAAATCACCCCATATAGTATTTGCTAATATCATAAATTCAGAAATAATCATACTAATTGGAGAATTGCGCGATCTTTTATTTATATGTACTTTAGTATATTTATCATTAGGTAATCCTTCTAATATAAAATCATATTCTTGTTTTGAATTATTTTCTGGTTTTCCTCTAATAATTTCTCTTTTTTTTGCAAATATTTGAGATACTTTCCATAAAGGTTTAATCCAATTTTGATAAGGTAATATCTTATCTTCATTATTTAAAGATTCTATATTAAAGATATTTTCTATGTTATGAATGCGCAAATTTTCTTTAACTATTATTTTTTCTATGCATGAAAATGTGTCTTGTATTTGATTAGTATCAGTATTGATTATTACATATAAAGAAATAGCTGGTTTTAATTTATTTTGATCTAATGAAAATATATTTATTACATTTTCAGGTTGCATAGTAATTTTTTCTCCTGGTAAATATATTGTAGAACTCCTTATTCGTGCAAATCTGTCATATTCACTATTACGTGTTACACCCAATCCAGGAGCCGCAATATGTATACCAATTTTTATATTATTATTATCTAAAATATTTACTGATAATGCATCATCTATTTCTATAGTATTTTGATCATCTACAGAATAGATATATTCATGTATTACAGTAGGATATTGAAAATTATCATTAATATTAGAAAAATCATTTTTTTGTTGTATATAACATGGATTTTTTGCAAAAAATATTTGCTTATGCATTGATAAAGTATCATTCCATGCACCTAATGACATTAGAAGTTTTTCTGGACTGCATTTTAAAATAAAACAAGATTTTTCTATTGCTTTATACTCTATAGAATTTTTATCTGTTAAAGAAATTATTTTTCCTAAAGATTTTTTAATTTCCTCTGGTAAAATACCTTTAATAAGAAGTTTTGATAATCTCTCTATTTGTTCTAAAATTTCTTTTTTTTTATTAATAGCTATAATAGCTTTTTTAAGAACGTTCTCATTTGCAGGTTTATAATCACCATTTTTTATCTTATAAAAATATGCTGGATTTTTATTCAAAAATATTAACATGCTTAATATTTCTATTATGTTAGTATTATCACCATAATATTCTTTTGCAAATTTTATAGCATTAAATTCATTACACCCTACATATTCCCATATAAAATCAGGATCCAATGTTTCAGATAAATTATTAGCTTCTAAGATCAAATGATCTAAATTCTTAGTATCATTATTAAATCTTAACAAAATATTATTTTTTTTTAATTTTAATCTATTACCTTTTGCATATTCTATATTTACATAATTTTCTGTTTCAGAGAGAATTTTTCCTATTAAAAAATTATTTTTATTTTCAAAAATAATAAACATTATATTAATCACCTAATTAAATTATCTTAATATTACTATAGCATAGCAAAATGTTTTATTGATAATGAAAGTATGCTTAATGTTTTATTTATTAAATAAAACATTAAGCATGTATATATATTTAATTTTTGCTTATAAAATAATAATTATATCTTTGTTGATTATTAAGTATGTTATATTTATAAAGTAAAAATTAGTTACAATTTAGTATTTTAAGGAATTCGTTTTTATTATGGCTAAAAATATTTTAGTTTTAAATGGACCAAACTTAAATTTATTGGGTGTAAGAGAACCAAAAATTTATGGATCAAATGATATTTTTCAAATTAATCAAAATCTTGAAGATATTGCTAATAGAAATGGTAGCAAAATATTTTTTTATCAAAGTAATCATGAAGGAGATTTAATAGACAAAATACATGATTCTAAAAATAATGGCGTAGATTTTATAATCATAAATGCAGCAGCATATACACATACTAGTATTGCTTTAAGAGATGCAATGTCTGCAACTGAGATTCCTTTTATAGAAGTACATATATCTAATGTTTTTAAAAGAGAAAAATTCAGACATATTTCTTATATATCTGATATTGCAATAGGAGTAATTTCAGGTTTAGGTATTTATGGATATGAAGCAGCTTTAATATACGCATTAAATCATGAAATTAAAAATTTTTAAAAGTAATAACATATAAAAAATTTTTATTAATTATGAAATTTTTTATATCTGAAATAACTTTAGAAATTATATTAATAATATCGTTTTGCTTAAAGATTTTTTATAAAACTATGAAATAATACATATGTTGTAATATATGTATTATATAAGTCAATGATAATAACAAATAGATAATATAAAATCATGTACGAATTAATTATATATTGTAAATTTTTGAATGCAGATATTTTTTCTGATACTTTGTTAGATTATAGTTCTAATGTATTATCTGTTTCTATAGAAAATGCTAATTTAGAAGATAGCAAAAACAGTATCTTTGGTGAACCAAGTAATAGTGCTTTACTAGATCTTATAAATTGGAAAAATATTATTTTTTATATATCAGTTAATGATGAAATAGATCCATATGATCTGATTAAGTATGCTACTGATAAGACTAATTTAAATACAAACATAATAGAAAAATTTTTTTTAAAAAAAATAGATCAAAATATAGATTGGGTTTTAAAATATCAATCTAATAATCATCCAATTAATATTAATAATAAATTATTGATTATTTCTAGCTGGCATAATAAAAAAGAGTTATTAAAAAATATAAAAGAAATTATTAATAATAATATCATAGAATTAGATCCTGGTTTGGCTTTTGGTACTGGTAGTCATCCAACAACGTATCTATGTTTATCATGGATAATAGACAATGAAATTAAAGATAAAAATATTTTAGATTATGGTTGTGGTTCTGGTATTTTAGCTATTGCTGCTAAAAAATTTGGAGCAAAAAATGTTACAGCTTTAGATATAGATAAACAAGCAATAGAAGCAACTAATAATAATGCTTTGAAAAATAATGTAGACATTAGTGTAGTTGAAAATTATCAAAAAATAAATATTAAATACGACATTATCATATCTAATATTTTATCTAACCCACTTAAAGATTTATCAATAATTTTAGATTCTTTATTAAAATATCAAGGTACATTATTATTATCAGGTATATTATCAAATCAAAAAGAAGAAATATTAAAAGTATATTCCAAATGGATTGATTTATCTGTTTGGAATACACTTGATGGATGGGTATGTTTATATGGAAAAAAATATTAATTTTTTATTCCCAATTCAATGTTCCACCAGTTTGATAGTCAATAACTCTAGTTTCAAAAAAATTTCTTTCTTTTTTAAGATCTACCATCTCTGCCATCCATGGAAATGGATTTTCCTGATTAGCAAATATTGGTTCTAAACCTATTTGTTGACATCTTCTATTACATATAAATCTTAAATATGCTTTAAACATAGAAGAATTTAGCCCAAGAATACCTCTTGGCATAGTATCTTCAGCATAAGCATATTCTAACTCTACTGCTTTTTCAAATAGATAAATTAATTCTTCTTTAAGTTCTTTAGTCCAAAGATGAGGGTTTTCTAATTTGATAGTATTAATCATATCTACACCAAAATTGCAATGCATAGACTCATCTCTCAATATATACATGTACTGTTCTGCTGCACCAGTCATTTTATTTTGTCTACCCAAAGATAATATTTGTGTAAAACCTACATAAAAAAACATACCTTCCATTAAACATGCAAATACTATTAAAGATTTTAATAAAATTTGATCATTTTTAGTAGATCCTGTTTTAAAATTTGGATCTGCAATTACATTAATAAATGGTATTAAAAATTCATCTTTTAGTTTTATAGATTCAATTTCATTATATGCATTAAATATTTCTAATTCGTCTAAATCTAAACTTTCCACTATATATTGATACGCATGGGTGTGTATTGCTTCTTCAAATGCTTGTCGTAATAAAAATTGTCTACATTCTGGTGCAGTAATATGCCTATAAGTGCCTAAAACTATATTATTAGCAGCTAATGAATCAGCAGTAACAAAAAAACCTAAATTGCGTTTTACAATTCTTCTTTCATCTTCTGATAATCCTATAGGATTTTTCCATAAATTAATATCTCTTGACATGCTTACCTCTTGTGGCATCCAGTGATTTGCACAAGATGCCAAATATTTTTCCCATGCCCATTTATATTTAAATGGTACTAATTGATTAACATCAGTTTTTCCATTTATGATTTTCTTATCTTCGATATTGATACGGTTTTTTAAATTATTATGCATTTTTTACCTTTAAAAACTTATAAAAACTTATTTTACTGACATACTTCACATTCCTCTATATCATTATGTCCAATTTTCATCTTACATGATTGTAGTAGATTTATATTTTTCGAGCTAAAAGAAACTGAATTAAGTTCTCCACCGTTACCAGTAGATTTTTCAGCATATGTAGCACTCATAGTTCTTAAATAATAAGTAGTTTTAAGACCTTTAATCCATGCTAATTTATAAGTTTCATCTAATTTTTTACCAGATACTCCTGATATATATATATTTAAAGATTGAGATTGATCTATCCATTTTTGACGTCTAGAAGCACATTCTACAAGCCATTTGCTATCTATTTCAAATGCTGTAGCATATAAAATTTTTAATTCATTTGGAATTCTATCTATATTTGCAAGACTACCATTAAAATATTTGATATCAGATATCATTACTTCATCCCAAATATTTAGCTTTTTTAAATCATATACTAAATATTCATTTATAATAGTAAATTCTCCAGATAAATTAGATTTTACATATAAATTTTGAAATGTTGGTTCAATACTAGCTGATACTCCAATAATATTTGATATGGTAGCAGTAGGAGCTATAGCTAAACAATTAGAATTACGCATACCATATTGTTTAATATGATCCCTTAAAGAACTCCAATCAATTTGACTACTATTATCTATGTCTATGTAGTTTTCTCTTTCATTTTTTAATAATTCAATAGTATCTTGAGGAAGCATATTTTTTGACCATAAAGATCCATTAAATGTTTCATAAGATCCTCTTTCCTTAGCTAATTCACTTGATGCAAAATAAGTATAGTAAGCTATAATTTCCATAGAGTAATCTGCAAATTTTATAGCTTCTGTAGAAGCATAAGGAATTCTCATAATATGTAAAGCATCTTGAAATCCCATAATTCCTAAACCTATAGGACGGTGTTTTTTATTAGCTTTCTTAGCTTTTTCTACAGCATAAAAATTTATATCTATTACATTATCTAAAATCCTCATACCTATTTTTATAGTTTTTTTTAATTTTTCTATATCTAAGCTAAATAAACCATCATCATTAACTTTAATATGAGAAGCTAGATTAATAGATCCTAAATTACAAACAGCTATTTCTTCTTCGTTAGTATTTAGAGTAATTTCTGTACATAAATTAGAGCTATGTACAACACCATTATGTTGTTGAGGAGAGCGTATATTACAAGGATCTTTAAATGTAATCCAAGGATGTCCTGTTTCAAATAACATTGATAACATTTTGCGCCATAAAGATACTGCTGGTATTTTTTTAAATAGCTTAATTTCACCATTATTAACTTTTTCTTCATATTTTAAATATGAGATTTCAAATGATTTTCCATATTTTTCATGCAAATCAGGACAATCTGAAGGTGAAAATAATGTCCATTCTTTATTTTCCATTACACGCTTCATAAAAAGATCTGGAATCCAATTTGCAGTATTCATATCATGTGTTCTTCTGCGTTCATCACCAGTATTTTTACGTAATTCTAAAAATTCTTCAATGTCTAAATGCCAAGTTTCTAAATAAGTACAAACTGCACCTTTTCTTTTCCCACCTTGATTAACTGCTAGTGCAGTGTCATTTACTACTTTTAAAAAAGGTACTATACCTTGACTTTCACCATTTGTACCTTTTATATGACTATGTAATGCACGTACAGGAGTCCAATCATTTCCAAGTCCACCAGCATATTTAGCAAGCAAAGCATTATCTTTAATAGAATCATATATTCCTATTAAATTATCTGGTACTGTAGTTAAATAACATGAAGATAATTGTGAATAAATAGTACCAGAATTAAATAATGTTGGTGTAGAACACATAAAATCGAAAGAAGATAACAAATTATAAAATTCTATAGCTTTATTATCTTTATCTTCTTCTTTGATAGCTAAACCCATAGCTACTCTCATAAAAAATATTTGTGGTAACTCTATTCTTTTACCTTTTATATGTAAAAAATATCTATCATACAATGTTTGTAACCCTAGATATTTGAATTGAAGATCTCTTTTAGCAATTATATTTTTACTTAATTTTTCTATATTAAATGTTTCCATATCTTTAGATAACAATCCTGAATTTATTCCTATTTTAATAAATTCAGGTAAATATTTTTCATATTTTTCTTGCATCTGTGATTGTAAATATTCTTGATTCAATACTTCTTTTCTAATTTTATACATTAATAATCTAGCAGTTACTTGATTATATGCAGGATCTTTTTCTATTTTAGATCTTGAAGATAATATAATAGACTTTAGCACTTCATCTATTGATACACCATCATATAAATTTTTTATGGTTTCTTGTAAGATCGATGATTTATCAATGGAACAATTTAAATCAGTTGTAGCTTCATTAATAATAGATTGAAGTGCATATATATCTAATAGTTTTTTATTACCATTATCATTAATATATATTTTTATATCATTAAATTCTTTATTATTTTTAATTTTTCTTTCTTGATTTCTTTTTTCACGATATATCACATAAGCTCTTGCTACATCATGTTCACCTGATTTCATAAGAGATAATTCTACTTGATCTTGAATTTCTTCTATATGAAAATTACCACCGGATGGTTTATTTTTTAATAAAGAATTTATAGTTTGATATGTCAAATTTTCTATTAATTTTCTAATACTAGAAGAATTTTCCACAGAATTTCCATGTATAGCAATAAATGATTTTTTAATGGCTATAGAAATTTTGTTAACAGCAAAATTGACTAAAGATCCATCTCGACGAATCACATTATATTTTATTGATGAAAAATTTTTTTCTAAATTATTTAAATATTCTTCTTGAAAATAAAAATTTTCCAAATTATGTTGTAAAGTATTATTTTTCATAAAAATCCATTTTATTAATTAATAAAACAATTAAATTCATTTAACTATTATTTTTAATAAATTTTTCTAATCTAGATAATACTTTTTGCTTACCTAAAATAGCTAATAATGAATCAATTGATGGTGTTTTTTCTCTGCCTGTAATTGCTAATCTTATTGGATAACATAGCTCAAACATATTAATATGGTGTTTATTTACTAAAAATTTAATTACATTAGATATTTGATTTTTATTCCATTCTATATTATGTAATTGATGATAAAAATCTTGAATGTAATTCATTGTATTTTTATTAAAATTTAAATTTTTAATATTCACTTCTTCATAAAAAATAGATGCTTGATTAGCCATATCGAGAATAGTATCTGATCTATTTTTTAGTAATTCTATAATTTCATCTAAATTACAAATTGTTATATTAAAACCTTTTTCTATAAGATATGGTAAGATTAATTCTTTTAATCTATTATTATTAGAATGTTTTATATAATGTGCATTTATCCATTTTAATTTTTTCAAATCCCATTTAGCTGATGATTTAGATATTTTTGATATATCAAACCATTTTATCAATTCTGTTCTGCTAAAGATTTCGCTATCTCCATGACTCCATCCTAATCTAGCTAAATAGTTAATAATAGCCTCAGGTAGATATCCGTTTTTTTTGTATTCAAGAAGACTAATATCTCCATGTCTTTTAGATAATTTTTTATTATCTGATCCTAAAATCATAGGAATATGACCGTATTTAGGTGGTATTTTTTTTAACGCTTTAATAAGATTTAATTGTTTAGGTGTATTATTTATATGATCTTCACCACGTAAAATATGTGTAATATTCATATCCAAATCATCTACAACTACACAAAAGTTATAAGTTGGAATCCCATTTGATCTTACTAAAACAAAATCATCTAATTCATCATTATTAAAAGAAATATGACCCTTAATAATATCTTCCCATTCTGTAATTCCAATTTTATTATTTTTAAATCTAACTACAGGTTTTTTATCTTTCGGAATCGTTGGTAAATTTTTGCCTATTTCTGGACGCCATGTATAATCATATTTTGGTTTTAATCCTTTATCTTTTGCTATATTACGCATAAATTCTATATCTTCCTGGGAAGAATAACAATAATATGCAGTACCTTCATTTAGCATTTGATTTATAACCTCATTGTATCTTTCTATACGTTGCATTTGATAATATGGTCCTTCATCTGGATTTATATCCAGCCATTTAAGACTATCAAGTATTGCTTCAACTGCTGCTTGGGTAGATCTTTCTGTATCAGTATCTTCTATTCTTAATATAAATTTACCATTATAATGTTTGGCTAAGGCCCAGCAAAAAATAGCAGTTCTAACTCCACCAAGATGTAAATAACCTGTTGGTGAAGGAGCAAAACGTACACGCATTGATTGTGAATTATTATTTATCATATCTATATTATAAATGTATGGAATATATTTATATAATCATAATAAATATTTGAAAAATAAATTATTACTTGAATAAATATATGATTAATGATGTTTTATATATTATAAATTTTAGTTTAAAATTAAGTATATAAATAAATTTAAATTAGATATTTTTATTTTAAATTTTTATTTATAAATTCTGATATATCATTTATTTCAGAATTACATATTGTATGATTCATATTGTATTCTCTATATATGATATTTGGAAAAAAATTTTTCATATAATTAAAAGATTGCTTAGCATTTATAATTGGAATGATATTATCATATTTTCCATGTGCAAACATAATAGGTGTATTTACATATCTAAGATTGATTTTTTCATATAAAATATCAGGTATATAACCAGATAATGAAATAATTCCTGCCATAGGATTAATAATATCAATACTAATTAATGTTGATAATGCAATTATTGCACCTTGTGAAAAACCTATTATGATTATGTTAGAATTCGGAATGCCTTTTTTATTTTCTAACATAATAACTTTGCTAATTTCATTAATTGTTTGATAAATATCGTTTATATTTAGATCTAATGTTTCTAAATTATATATATCAAACCATGCTCTCATATGAGATTTATTGAATGTAATATACTGGTATGCAGCTTCTAAAAATAAAAATTTTATATGCTGTTTTTTATTTAAATTACACATATTATATATTGTTAATAAATCATATCTGTTAGCACCTAAACCATGAATGCATATTACCGTATAAAGAGATTTATTATTTATTTGCAATATATTTGTTATTTTATTGTTTAATATATCCATATTTTGTGATAATTTTTTACATTTATGCTTAATAAAGTTATATTTAAATCAAATAGCACTTTATTAATTAAATATAAATTATAAAATATATTTTATAATTTAATTATTTTTATTAATTATGTTTATATTGGATAGCGATGATTAATGTTGAATCATTTTTGCCATTAGAAGAAAAAAATTTATTTTTTGCAGAAATTAAAGATAAAGCAATAAAATATGCTCTACAATTGGGAGCTACTGATGCTTATGTAATTATTTCTGAAACAAATGGCCTGTCAGTGTCATCTAGAAAAAATGACATAGAAAATGTTGAAAAATATAATGAAAGGGGTATTGATTTAACTGTATATATTGGTAAAGCTAGTGGTAGTGCATCTAGTTCAGATTTCTCTAATGATGCAATTTATCGTACTGTAAAATCTGCTATACATATAGCAAAAAATATTGCTATAGATGAATACTCTGGATTACCTGATAAAGATATGTTAGCTACAGAATTTCCAGACTTTAAGGTATGCCATGCATTAAATTTATCATTAAATGATATGATAAATTTTACTTTATTAGCAGAACAAACTGCTTTGTCTGTAGATCCTAAAATAGTTAATACAGAAGGATCAAGTTTTGATGCTCAAAATGTTCAATTTTTAATCGGTAATACTTTAGGATTTTCAGGATATAAAGCTTATTCTAATTATACTATTTCTTCTGTACCAATAGCTGCTCTGAATAATAATATGCAAAGAGATTATTGGTATGAATCTAATTGTAATCCTAATAAATTAATGAGCGCTGATAAATTAGGTGAAATAGCTGCAAAACGTTCATTAAGTAGATTATCAGCAAAACGTATTCCTACAAATTTTTATCCTGTTATATTTGAAGCTCCTGTAGCTTTAAGTCTATTAAGTGCTTTATCACATGCTATAAATGGATCTAATTTATATAGAAAAGCTAGTTTTTTACAAAATCATTTAGGAAAAAAAATTTTTTCAGACTTTATAGATATAGTTGATGATCCATATATTATAGGACAAATTGGTAGCTCGTCTTTTGATGTTGAAGGAGTAAGAACAAAAACTAGAAACATAGTAAAATCTGGTACTTTAGAGGGTTATTTTTTATCAAATTATTCTGCAAAAAAGTTAGGAATGATTTCAACTGGTAATGCAGGTGGTTTTCATAATCTTTTGATTAAATCTAATAAAGATGAATTAACATATAGTTTTTCTGATCTATTAAAAAAAATGAATAGAGGTTTATTAGTTACAGAATTAATCGGTCATGGAACAAATTATGTGACTGGTGATTATTCTAGAGGTGCTTTTGGATATTGGGTAGAAAATGGAGAAATATTATATCCAGTAGAAGAAATTACTATAGCTGGTAATCTTATAAGCATGTTTAAAGATATTATTGCAATAGGTTCTGATATTATTATTAGAGATAATAAGATGTCTGGTTCAATTTTATTAGAAAAAATGTCTGTCGCTGGATCTTAACAATTTATAAAACTATCTTGCTGTATTGAAAATACAAATGTACAATCTTAAAATCTAATAATACATTAGATACACTGTCTAGTTAATAATGATCAGGTATTTAATAAGTATATTATTAGAATCATTTAATCAACTTAGTAAGGACAAAGATGAAAAAGACGTTTGTGTCTAAACCACATGAAGTCGAACGTAATTGGTTTGTTGTTGATGCTAAAAATAAAATACTTGGACGTGTAGCCAGCGAAGTTGCACATCGATTAAGAGGAAAGCATAAACCAGAGTTCACTCCACATGTTGATGTTGGTGATTTCATAGTTATAATTAATGCATCTGAAATTGCTGTTTCTGGAAGAAAATTATATAATAAAAAATATTATCATCACACAACATATCCAGGTGGTATTAAAGAAACTAGTTTTGAAAAATTACAACAAAAATTTCCTGGTAGAGCAGTTCTAAAAGCTGTGAAAGGTATGTTACCTAAAGGACCATTAGGATATGCAATGATCAAAAAATTAAAAATATATGCTGGTTCTGAACATCCACATTCAGCTCAACAACCTAAGCTTTTAGAAATCTAAGGAATATATTTATGATAGATAACTGGAACTATGGAACAGGTCGTAGAAAAACTTCAGTAGCTCGTGTTTTTTTAAAAAAAGGATCTGGTAATATTATTGTGAATGGTAAGCCTGTCGATGATTTTTTTGCAAGAGAAACTGGTCGTATGATTGTAAGGCAACCATTACATTTAACTAATTATTTAGATTTTTTTGATATTAAAGCAAATGTGCATGGTGGAGGAGAAACAGGTCAAGCTGGAGCCATTAGGTTAGGAATAGCTAGAGCCTTGGTAGAATATGAAAATAGTTTAAAATCTACTTTATCAGGAGCAGGCTTAATGACTCGTGATGCTAGAGAAGTAGAAAGAAAAAAACCTGGTCTGCGTAAAGCTCGTCGTCGTAAACAATTTAGTAAAAGATAATTTACTATTTATTGATTTATATAGTAATAATTCTTTAGGTCGCTTTATTAGCGACCTTTTATGTTATTTAATAAATACTATATTTTTGGAGTAATTAATAATGGTAGAAAAAAATAAACTAATTAAAGTTGGAATTGTTGGTGGTACTGGTTATACAGGTATAGAATTAATAAGAATTCTTTCACAACATCCATATGTTACAATATCTGTAATTACTTCAAGAAAAGAAATTGGAGAACCAGTTTCTAATTTATACACTAATTTACGTGGTCATACGTCATTATTATTTTCGTCTTTAGATATTAATAAATTGCTTGCATGTGATGTAGTTTTTTTCGCAACTCCACATGGTATAGCAATGAATTTTGCTAAAAAACTTATAGAACATAATGTAAAGGTAATAGATTTATCTGCGGATTTTAGATTTAAAGATCCATTAATATTCCAAGAATATTATAATATAGAACACTCTTGTCCAGAACTATTACAAATATCTGAATATGGTATTGTTGAATTAAATAGAAAATCCATAAAATCAGCTAACATTATAGGAAATCCTGGCTGTTATCCAACTACTATATTATTAGGGTTAGCTCCTTTATTTAAGAATCCGAATATTAATTTAGTAGATTTAAACATAATAGCAGATTGTAAATCTGGAATATCTGGTTCTGGACGTAAACTTGAAATTAATTCTCTTTTTTCTGAAAAATCAGAAAATTTTCAAGCATATGGATTACCAAAACATAGACATAAGCCTGAAATAATAGCTAATTTTAATCATCTTTATAAAAAAGATATTGATTTAATATTTGTTCCGCATTTGGTACCTATGATTAGAGGTATGTTTTCAACTATTTATGTTAAATTAAATAAAGATTATATAGATTATAATTTTCAAAATTTATATGAGAAATTTTATAAAGATGAACATTTTATAGATATAATGCCATATTCATCTTTACCAGATACTAAATCAGTTAAAGCATCAAATAAGATTCGTATATCATTACACAAAGTTACTAATAATTTGTTAGTAATTTTAGTAGTACAAGATAATTTGGTAAAAGGAGCTGCTGGTCAAGCAGTACAAAATATGAATTTATTATTTAATTTACCAGAGATATCAGGATTAGAAACTGTTCCTATATTTCCTTAAATTTTTATAAAAAAGGTCAATATAATGAATGAAAATAAAATAATATTTACTGAAAATGCAGCTAATAAGGTATTAAAATTATTAAAAGAAGAAAATAATCCTAAATTAAATTTACGACTTTTTGTACAGGGTGGTGGTTGTTCTGGTTTTCAATACGGTTTTACTTTTGATGAGATTATTAATACGGATGATACAGTAATTATAAAAAATGGTGTAAATTTATTGATAGACTCTATTAGTATACAATATCTATATGGATCTGAAATAGATTATAAAGAAGATATAGAAGGATCTCAATTTTTAATAAATAATCCTAATGCTACTACTACATGTGGATGTGGTTCATCTTTTTCAGTATAATATTATTTATTAAATATCAAATCTGGTACAGTTTTTTGTAAATCAGATAAATATTTTATTTGATTCATATATTTTTCTGATATCTTTTTAAATTCTATTAATTCAGATGAAATTAATTTATTTCCAGTAGGTAATTTAGCTGTAAGTGGATTAACAGGTTTATTACCTATTCTTAGTTCATAATGTAAATGAGGTCCTGTTGCTGTGCCTGTTGAGCCAACATATCCTATTAACTTGCCTTGATTGATTTTAATACCTTTTTTAATGCCTTTTTCAATATGACTTTGATGAGCATATACAGTTGAATAATTTCTTGGATGTTTAATAATTACTACATTTCCATATCCATTTTGCCAACCAGAAAATTCTACTATACCATTAGCAGTAGCATATATTGGAGTTCCATATGGAGCTGCATAATCTACACCTCTATGACCAGTCCATGTTTTATGTACAGGGTGTATTCTCATACCAAATGGAGAACTAATTCGACTAAATTTTGTTGCTGATTTTAAAAAAGAATCTCGTAAATTAATACCTTCTATATCATAATAAGATCCATTATTATTTTTTGAATTAAACCATATTGCATTATAAGTTTTGTTATTATTTTTTATTTCTAATGCTAAAACTTTACCTGATCCAACATATTTACCTTCATGAGAATAAATCTCATATATAACTCTAAATTGATCACCTTGTCTTACATCTCTTATAAAATCTATTCTAGAATTTAAGATATCTAACATTTGCATAGTAACAGCATCAGGTACATCAGAGTAATCAGTAGCTCTAAAAAAAGAAGATTTTATTGTTCCAATTGCTATTTTTTCTTGAAGGTCTGTTGGTACTGTTTTTTCTTCTGCTTTATAAATACCTTTTTTTATGTTAGAAATATATAAAAATTTAGTAAAAATTTTACCATTTATATCTATAATTGGAGTATGTATATACTTTAACCATTTAATACTGCCATCAGAATATTGTGCTAATTGGATAGATCGACCTGGTAATAACTTATGAAAACTTTTCGAATTATGATTATTTCTAATAAATTGTTTAATATCTGAAGAAGAAATATCTAATCTTTCAAATATTTTACTAAGATTATCACCTTTTTTAATAGTAGTTTCATTTACAAAGTATGAAGAATTAGAGATTTTTTCACAAACAACATTGTTTGGCATAGGTAAAATATTCCTAATCATAGTTTGATCAGGTATATTTTTATTTATATTTTCTTTTAACACTATTATAGTAATTAATGTTAATATAGATATAGATAATATCAAAAAAACAAAACTAAAAGACTTTATTAAAAAATAAATCTTTGATGTTCGTTTTTTTCTTATGTTATTTAATGATTTGAAACTTAGATTCATGAGCTCGTACAATATAATTTATTATATTGTTTTTATATAAGTCTAATATTTATTATTTTTACTATTTATGCAATTACACTATATTAATATAATTTAAAAATTATAAATATTAAATATTTTAATTTTTAAATTATCAATTTAAATAAAAAATAACTATACCATGATTATTAATATATAGTTACTTGCATAAATATATTAAGCAATTTTATTACTAAATATTTAATTATGATTTAGTATTCTATATTTTTTTTATTTTATATGTCAAACATGAATAGCAAAATTATTGATGATGTCACAACTGATATTATTGACATTAAGCAAGGTTCAGATGAATTTTTAATTGAAGAAGAATTTACAAAAAAAATGATCAATAGTAAATTTTCTAATATACCTTTAAGAATTAAATTAGGATTAGATCCTACTTCACCAGATATACATATTGGTCATACAATAGTATTTAATAAATTACGACAGCTACAAAATCTTGGACACAATGTTATTTTTTTAATTGGTGATTTTACTTCTATGATAGGAGATCCAAGTGGTCGTAATAGTACTAGGCCTTCCTTAACAAAAGAAGAAATAGAAAAAAATGCAAATACATATTATGAACAAGCAAGTAAATTAATTGATCCTAGTAAAACTGAAATTAGATATAATTCTGAATGGTATAAAAATTTAGGAGCTAGTGGTATTATAGAGCTTACTTCTAAATACACTATTGCTCGTATTTTAGAAAGAGATGATTTTACAAAAAGGTTTAAAAATAAACTGCCAATATCATTACATGAGTTAATTTATCCTATTATACAAGGGTATGATTCAGTAGCATTAAAATCAGATCTAGAAATAGGAGGTACTGATCAAAAATTTAACTTATTAGTAGGTAGAGATCTACAGAAAGAATTTGGACAAGAACCTCAATGTATAATTACAATGCCATTATTATTAGGTTTAGATGGAATTGAAAAAATGTCTAAATCTAAAAATAACTATATAGGTATATCAGAATTACCAGATAGTATGTTTGGAAAAATAATGTCTATTTCTGATGATTTAATGTGGAAATATTTTGATATGCTCTCTTCAATTTCTAGTGATGAAATATTAAAATTAAAAAATCAAGTTTTAAACGGATTAAATCCTAAAAATGCAAAAATACAACTTGCTCATGAAATTGTATGTAAATTTCATAGTAAAATATTAGCTGATAGAGCTTTAGAAAATTTTGAAAACAGATTTAAGTATGGCATATTACCTAATGATATTTCTGAAATTCATGTAGGAAAAGCTCCAATTAATATTATTAAAATATTAAAAGCATCTGGATTAACTGTTTCACATACAGAAGCGAATAGAAATATAGAACAAGGTGGAGTAAAAATAGACGGTAACAAAATATCAGATAAATCTATTATTTTATTTAAGGGAGAATATATCATTCAAGTAGGAAAAAGAAAAATAAAAAAAATTATTTTAGATTAGAATAATTTATTAAATCAATTATATAGTTTCTCTTAATATTTAATTAATCGAAGCATATAAACTTTATTATTAATTTAGGAAATAATATGTTTGACTATAATTTAACTATTGATAAAGTTGATCCAGATATATGGGCAGCTATAAAAAAAGAAAATATTCGTCAAGAAGAACATATAGAACTTATAGCATCTGAAAATTATGCTAGTCCTGCTGTGATGCAAGCTCAAGGATCTATATTAACAAATAAGTATGCTGAAGGTTATGTAGGTAAAAGATATTATGGTGGATGTGAATTTGTAGATATAGTAGAACAATTAGCTATAGATAGATTAAAAGAAATTTTTGGAGCGGAATCAGCAAACGTTCAGCCTAATTCAGGATCACAAGCTAATCAAAGCGTATACATTGCTACACTAAATCCAGGTGATACAGTGTTAGGTATGAGTTTAGAAGCAGGTGGTCATTTAACTCATGGTGCAAAGGTAAATGCATCTGGTAAATTATACAATTTTATTTCTTATGGTTTAGATGAAAATGAAGTTATAGACTATGATTATATAGAAACATTGGCTAAATTACACAAACCAAAATTAATAGTAGCAGGTGCTTCTGCATATTCTTTACATATTAATTTCGCTCGTTTATCAGAAATAGCTATTAAAAATAATGCTTTATTAATGGTTGATATAGCACATTATGCTGGATTAGTAGCTGCTGGTTGTTATCCTAATCCAATACCTTTTGCAGATTTTGTAACATCTACTACTCATAAATCTTTGCGTGGTCCTAGAGGTGGTATAGTAATGATGAAAAAAAAATATGAAAAAATCATCAATTCTGCTATATTTCCTGGAATTCAGGGTGGGCCTTTAATGCATGTAATTGCTGCAAAAGCTGTTACATTTAAAGAAGTTTTGTCTGAAGAATTTAAAAAAAATGCTTTACAAACATTAGCAAATGCAAAAATTTTATCTGAGGTATTACAGCAAAGAGGTTTACGTATAGTTTCAGGAAAAACAGAAAGTCACGTTATGTTAGTTGATTTAAGAAATAAAAATATTACAGGTAAAGAAGCTGAAATTATTCTAGGTTCGGCTAATATTACTGTAAATAAAAATTCTATTCCTAAAGATACTCAAAGTCCTTTTATTACTAGTGGTATTAGACTAGGTACACCAGCTGTTACTACAAGAGGATTTAAAGAGAAAGAAATTATTATGACTGCTAATTTAATTGCTGATGTTCTAGAAAATCCATATAATGAAGATAATATTATCAATGTACGTTCTAAAGTGAAGCAATTAACATCATCATTTCCTGTTTATAATTTTTCCTTATAGTTATAATAAATATTTTGTTTAAATATCAATATAATAAGAAGAAATATTATGAAGAATTTTATATATAATATTTCTTCTTTTAATATTAAAAATTAAATTTTTAAAATGGATAATCAAATTAAAAATTATGATTTATATTGGATGGAACAAGCTATTGAATTAGCTAAGAATTCTATATTTATAACAAAACCAAATCCTAGCGTTGGTTGTATTATTGTGAACAATTTAGGTATTTGTATAGGAAAAGGTTCTACTCAACAAGTTGGTGGATTACATGCAGAGGTGCTTGCTATTAATGATGCTATACAAAATAAATATTCTATTGAAGGATCTACTATATTTGTAACATTAGAACCTTGTTGTCATTATGGTCGTACTCCACCATGTATTGATCAAATAATTAAGCATAAGCCTAAAAGAATAGTAATTGCCTTATTAGATCCTAATCCCAAAATAAATGGTAAAAGTATAGAATTATTAAAACAATCTGGTATACATGTTGAATTAGGTTTATGTTTCAGAGAAGCTTTAGAATTAAATTTAGGTTTTGTATCAAGAATGGTACGAAATAAGCCATGGATATGGTCTAAAATAGCTATTTCTATGGATGGTTTCTGTTCTTTAAATAACGGTACATCAAAGTGGATAACTGGTATAGAAGCACGTCAAGATAGTCATTATTGGAGAGCAAAAAGTTCTGCAATAATGACTGGTATAGGTACTATTATAAAAGATGATCCATTACTAAATGTTAGAATTAATAAAAATGTTAAACAACCCATAAAAATAATTTTAGATTCGAATTTATCCATATCAGAAAAAGCACGTGTATTTGATGGTAATTTAGTAATAATTTTTACTGCTAAATATAATAAAGAAAAAATTAAACAATTATCTGATTTAAATGCATCTATTTTATATATGCCTAATATTTACGGTAATGGCATAGACTTCAGCGAAATGTTTAGTTGGCTAAATAAAAATCAAATTAATGATATTCATGTTGAGTCTGGTCCTAAATTAAATTCATTTTTGTTGTCTAATCAAATGTTAGATGAAATTATTTTATATATAGCTCCTAAATTTTTTGGTAAAGGTATAAATTTATTTCAATATTTCAAATCAAATTCTCTGAATAATGAATATTTTAATTTTATTGAAAATGTTCAAATAGGTTCAGATATTAGATTAAGAATGAGATCTAAAAAAAGTTATGATAATGTTTTTAAATATTTTAATTAATTAAATCTATAAGTTATATTATGTTTACTGGAATTATAACATTAATTGGTACTATTGATGGTATTAAACATATATTAGATGATAGTAATTCTGGGCTACTAATAACCATTAAAGCCACTCAAGATTATGTATCTGATATTATCATAGGAGATTCTATTTCTGTACAAGGTGCTTGTATGACAGTAGTAGATAAAGATTATGATAAATTTTATATCAATGTATCAAAAGAAAGTTTAAATTGTACATATGGACTAGATATTATAGGTAATCAAGTTAATTTAGAAAAATCTATGAAATTAGGAGAAAAAATTGGTGGTCATATACTATATGGGCATATAGATTGTATAGGTAAAGTAAAAGATATTTTTTCTATTAATGAATCATTAAATCTTATTATAAATATTCCAATATCATATTTATCTTATTTTATATATAAAGGATCAGTTGCTATTGATGGTGTCAGCTTGACTGTAAATAAAATTGATATAGAACAAAATTATAATTCTTTTAATATTAATTTAAATATTATTCCTCATACATTAAAAAATACCACTCTAAAATTTTTGAAAAAATTATCTTTAGTTAATATTGAAATAGATATTGTAGCACGTTATATAATTCAATTTATTAATAATAATCATTAAATTTATAAAATATTAATAGAAATATTTATGAATTCTGGTAAAATGATAGTGTGTTGAAGTAAAAGGATGGATGGCCGAGTGGTTTAAGGCGCACGCCTGGAAAGCGTGTATACGCTAAAACGTATCGGGGGTTCGAATCCCCCTCCATCCGCCAAAGTATTATTTATATTTTTTTGATGAAATGATATTTTGTATATTCCATAATTTTGCATAATGAGAATTTTTATTACTTAATAATTCTTTATGTGTACCAGATTCTATGATTGTTCCTTTTTCTAAAACTAAAATTTTATCCATCATAGACAATGTAGATAATCTATGTGCTATTGCAATTACTGTTTTACCTATCATTATTTCTTTTAATTTTTCTTGTATCAAAAATTCTGTTTCTGAATCTAATGCTGATGTTGCCTCATCGAGGAGCAAAATTGGAGTGTTTTTTATTAAAACTCTAGCAATTGCAATTAACTGTCTTTGCCCACCAGATAATTGAGATCCTCCTTCTCCTACTCTAATATTTGTACTTTTATTCTCAGAATTAATAATATTCATTATTAAATTATTTACATCATAAGATTTTATAATATCCTTAATTTTATCAAAATCTTCATTATTAATAGTTAAATTTTCAATAATTTTTCTATTTAATAATGAAGTATTTTGTGTAACTATTCCTATATTATTTCTTAAACTTTCTTGTGTAACATGGGCAATATTTTGACCATCAATTAATATCTCTCCATTTTGTACATCATATAAACGTAATAATAAATTAAATATTGTAGATTTTCCCGAACCAGATACTCCAACTAAACCTATTTTCTCGTGAGGATTTATTGTTAAATTAAAATTAGATATTATAGGTTCATTTTTTAAATAATGAAAATTTATATTACGAAATTCTATTTTTCCATTAGAAATTTCTATAGGTATTGCATTTTTTATATCATTAATCTCATATTCTTGTGAAATAGAATTTATACCATCTTGTACTGTTCCAATATCTTCAAAAATATTATTAACAGTCCACATTATCCAGCCAGACATATTATTTATACGCATTACAAGACTGATAATTAAAGTAATTTCGCCAATAGAAATATTTTGATTATTCCATAAATAAATAGCTAACATAGAGCTACTGATAATTAATAAACCATTAATACTAGTAAGAACTATATCCATAATAGAAACTAATCTATTCATATCTTGCTGTTTTTCTTTATGTAGTAGTAAAGATTGATACGTTAATTTTTCTTCATAATATAAATTTGAAAATAATTTTATAGTCCTTATGTTGTTATAAACATCTACTATATGACCTATTAATTTTGATTTAGTTTGAGAAGATAACATTGATCTATTTTTTATTTTTGGTACAAAATAATATATCATATATGAATATATAATTAACCATACAATTAAAGGTATTATTAATTTCAAATCTACATTTACAAAAATAAATATAGTACTAATAATATAAATTATTACATGCCAAATTGATTCTATAGCTTGTACTGTTGAGTCCCTTAATGCAGCTCCGGTTTGTATGACTCTATTTGCTATTTTTCCAGATACATCATTAGAAAAAAATCTCATACTTTGGTTTAGAAGATATCTATGATTTTGCCATCTTATTAAATTTGCTAAATTAGGAATGATTGTTTGTTGTACTAATAAATCATGTAATCCAAATAAAATAGGACGTATAAATAATATAACAATTACCATTACTAATAGAAGTTTTTTATTTTTTGCATAAAAATTTTCTATATTTTCACTATTTTGTATTAAATCAATAATTTGACTAGCATATTTTAATAAAAGTATTTCTACTATTGCAACTCCTAATCCTATTATTAATAAAGATAATAATATTTTCCATGTTTGCATAAGATAGTACATATAAAATTTAATTATGCTATTAGGTGGTTTTTGATCATATTTTATATTTTTTTTAAAAGGATTAATTAAATTTTCAAAAAAATTAAAAATTGAATTTAGTTTAAATTTTGACATTTTGAATTATATTTTATAGAAAGAATATTTATGGATAAATATGAGTTAATTTTCATTACCATTTTTCAATAATATATGCAGAATTCCAAAATAAATATTCCAAATAAAATGCAGTTTTATAATATTTATGCATTTCTATACTAATTTCATATGTAGAATTTTTTTCTATATTATTTATTAATTCTTCTATTTTTTGTACTTGTTCATCAAATTTATCACTAGAATAACTTATTATCCATTGATAATAAGGATTTGTTTTATTAACTTTATCATAAAAATATTTAGAAATTTCAGAATATATTTTGAAACATGGTAATATTGCAGATATAGCAATATTATAATTAAAATTTGAAGCTAAATTCATTAAAAAATGTCCATAATGATGACAAGTAGGAGATATAGGTATCTCTAAAATATTTTTTTCTTCTAAATTAAAAAATTTAAAAAAATTTTTGTGTAAAATTTTTTCTTCTTCTATTACATATTTTGCTGCATTTAGTAAAACTATATTTGCTTCAATTGAATGAGATTTAGATGATAATAAAGATAATGTTTTACAAAAAAAATTTAAATAATGTGCATCTTGTATAATATAGTTTTTGAATTTATTTATACATAATGTACCTTTCATTAATTCTTGATTAAAAGGTAAATTTATAATCTTTGAATATGTATCAAGATTTTTATTCCATGCTTTTTCAGAAAATAACATTTACATCCTCCATAAAATAAAAATTAAATAATTTATAATAATAAAAATTCAGAAATTGTATCCATATAAATAATTTTTTCAATAATTAAGATAAAACTGATAGTATATAAACATTTTCAATATCTTTTATAGTAACATTTTTTTTCATATGGATTTCTATACTATTTAATATTTTAGAAAATTTGTTTTATTCTATATTATGCTAAATTTTTTTCTAAATCATCAAATATACAATTAAATCTAAAGCTTTTATATATTATTTAACAAGCCATATCATTTAATTTATTACATTTTTTGATAATTTTATTTTGAAATTATTATCATTAGATATATTATAATATTTGTTTCTTTGTCTAATTTACATGTGAGTTTATAAATAAGATTTATATAAGTAATTGCTATTTTTTCATCATTGTATTTTTTACATTTTAGCTGCCACAAAATAATTGACATAATACATTTTCATTATCAAAAAAGAACAATAATTATTTGTAATTATCTTTCCATTTTCTTAATTCAATAAATATTGACATTGGTGAATTAATTGATTTATTAATATATTTTTTAACAGAATTAATAATAGAAATATTATTAATTCTAAAAAACGGATTTATTAACATCTCTAATTTTAAAGAAGATGGTATAGTAGTCATATTAGGATCATTAAAATTTAAAATATAATTATAATATTGGATTAATAATTGATTATGTTTATCAACCTCAATAGCCCATTTAAGATTTTTTAAAGTATACTCATGAGCACAAAAAATTTTTGTATTTAAAGGCATTAAACTGAAAATTTTTAAAGAATTAAACAGTTGTTCCATAGTACCAGTAAAAACTTTACCACATCCAGCAGAAAATAAAGTATCTCCGCAAAATAATAAATAATCATTATTATTAGAAATCAAATATGAAACATGTTCAATGGTATGCCCTGGTGTATGTATAACTTTTACATGTATATTTATTTGTTCTATATAAATAATTTCATTATTTTTTACAAAATTATATTTTACTAATATATTGTTGATTCTTGGTCCATATATTATTGGATTATATTGATATTGTAATTCATATATCCCATTTATATGATCATAATGCTGATGTGTGATTAAAATAGCGATTAGTTTTAGTTTTTTTGCTTTTAAAAATTTTATTACAGGTTCTGCAATTCCTGGATCTATTATAATAGCCATATTGTTTTTAATTATAGCCCATATATAATTATCTTTCATAGCTTTTATGGGTATTATATTAATATTTTGATTATTCATAATAATATTTATTCTTGTATTATAATTAAATAATAATTAAATTTATTTCATTTTGAAATAAATTTAATTATTATAAACACATTTATTAAATTTACCTTTTTTATATAGTGATAAGAATTGAAAAAAATAGAAATTTGGACTGATGGAGCATGTAAAGGCAATCCAGGCATTGGTGGTTGGGGTGTATTTATAAAATATGAATTAGAAGAAAAATTTTTATATGGAAATGAAAATTTCTCTACTAATAATAGAATGGAATTAATTGCCGTAATAAAAGCTTTAGAATTCATAAATTCTAAAAAAAGCATAATTTTACATACTGATTCACAGTATGTAATGAATGGTATTACTAAATGGATTCATAATTGGCAAAGAAATGGTTGGAAAACATCTGCTAATAAATTAGTAAAAAATATTGAATTATGGAAAATTTTATATCAACAAAACAATGATTATAATATTCAATGGAATTGGATTAAAGGACATTCTGGAAATAAAGGCAATGAAATAGCTGATAAATTAGCTAATATGGGAATATTAGAATATAAAAATCATTATAATAATTATATTTAGTTTAAAATTTTATGTTAAGACAAATTGTATTAGACACAGAAACAACAGGTTTAGATCCTAAAAAAGGACATAGAATCATAGAAATAGGCTGTGTAGAAATAATAGATAGAATTATTACAGGTAAATCATTACATTTATATATAAATCCAGATAGAGAGATTGATCCTGGTGCTTTATCAATACATGGTTTAACTAACCAGTTTTTATCAGATAAACCTTTATTTCATGAAATTGCAAACGATTTATTAAATTTCTTAAAAGATGCTGAATTGATAGCTCATAATGCTGCATTTGATATAAAATTTCTTAATTATGAATTAAATAAAATTAATTTAAATAATATAAATTCATATTGTAGCAAAATTACAGATTCATTATTAATAGCTAGAAGAAAATTTCCAGGAAAAAGAAATTCTCTTGATGCTCTTTGTGATAGATATAATATAAATAATTCACATAGAAAATTTCACGGAGCATTATTGGATTCCGAATTATTAGCAGAAGTATGGCTATATATGACAAGAGGTCAAAATTCGCTAATAATAGAAGATAATATACCAAATGAAAATATATTTCATAATTTACAAAATAATCAAGAATATAATCTTCCTGTAATATTAGCAAATGATCAAGAAGTCAATGCACACAAAAAATATATAGATGAATTAAATAATATTTCTGGTAATGCAGTGTGGAATTTTTTTAAAAATTAAAAAATGTTAATTATGTATGAGAAACATTAATGACTTATTCTAAATTAATAGAGTCTAATAATTGTTCCCAATAACCATTTTTTTTGCTAAAAATAGCACTACCATGTATTTTAATTAAATCTCCAATATGGTTGCCATCAGGCTTCATACCTATAATACCTCTAGATCCAGATCCATTAATATACATTAAATCATTTAAATAATTATTACTTGTTGATGGTTGTATATCATGATGTATTTTTAATATTACATCATAATATACAATCCTTCTTGTTTTATCAAAAGTGTTATTGCTATCTATTGCTGTACCTCTTCTTATAAGTTTTTCTACAGTAAATAACCCATTCTCAAATTTATTTTGTAAATTATAGTTTAATGAATTTTTAATAATGTTTTCATTGGGTTGCTTATCACATGCAGTAATAAATATACATAAAAAAATAAGTATTATTTTTTTTATCATTTTTATTATTCCTAAATAGCATAAAACGATATAAATGATGTTAAAACTACTACATTCATTATATCAACTAAAAAAGCACCAGTAATTGGAACTACAATAAAGGATTGTGGTGCATTGCCATGCCTTTTAGTGATAGATTGCATGTTAGCAATTGCAGTTGCTGTTGTACCCAACCCAATACCACAAAATGCCCCAGAAATCACTGCTGCTTCATAGTCACGTCTTAGAACTCTAAATACTATTAAGCAACAATATGATACGCAAAATATTGCTTGTACTATTAAAATTATTGCTAATGGTCCTGCTAGTCTCACTACACTTGCTAAATCTAATGTCATCATAGTCATTGCTAAAAAAATTGATAACATTATTGCTCCTACGATACCAGTTACCCTGTCATCAAGTTTTAAACCTAAATAAGGTCCTATATTTCTTATAATAATACCTATGGCTAAACACCATAAGAAATTTGGCAAATTTAAGTCACAATGCTCTACTAATTTTGTGAAATAACTACCAACTACTAATGTAACTAAAGCAGCACATAAAGAAGTAATAAAAGCAGAAGCACTACTAGTTTCATCATATTGAAAAATATTATTTTCAATATTTTCGTTTTCTTCAATTATTTCTTTATTTGTTTCACCATTTTTATAAGGGGTAGTAATATTGTAATGATTTATTAACCATTCAGCGACAGGACCTCCAAGTACTCCTCCAAAAATTAAACCCATAGTTGCTGATGTCATTGCTAATGCCATAATATCTTGCAAACTATTTACATCAGCAAAACGTACAGCATAAGCAGCTCCAGTACCATGTCCTCCTACTAGTGTAATAGTACCCCCTAATAATCCCATTAAAGGATGCATATCTAAAATATTGGCTAGTAATAATCCTACAATGTTCTGAAAAATTAAAAAGGGTAATAATACTATAACTAATCCTATAAGTTTAGTACCACCTTTATTTAATAATTTAAGGTTAGCTGTGAGTCCTATACATCCAAAAAACATTAATAATAAATTTGGCTTAATTGTTATCTCAAGATTTACTTGTGTATTAAAAAAACTAATCAATAATTGATTTAATATAGCGAAACTTAAACCACCTATTATGGATTCAGGAATACTATAACGAGATAAAAATTGAATTTTATTAGTCATAAATCGTCCAGTCATTAAAACTAGACAACAAGCTAGCAACGATTGCGCAGATGAGAGAGATATCATGCTGACCTTTTAAAGAGATAAACTTAAATATATTAGATACCTTTAATAGCATATAGTTATTGATACAACTATGTACTCGAGTATCTAACTCTTTCTTAATTAATAACTTTTTTTAATTACTATTTATCAACGATCTTAAAACTGCAATTGTAATTTATTACCTTATTGATTAAATATTTTATTCATTAATTCAATAATATTATTACACTTTATAGTAGCAAATAATTTTGCTTAAATATTCTTCAAATTATATCTTAATTTAATAAAACAGCATATTATAAAAAATATAATGTAAAATTACTAATATGAAAATTTTTAGCATAGTTTGTTTTATTACTTCAGTCAATATTGAAGTGAAAAAATATTATAAAATAATATTATTTTATTTAAATTTATTTATTCATATTAATAACAACAGTTTAAGAGAAAAATATAAATAAGATCTAAATAATATTTTTCATGCAACAAAAATTGTAAACAATTTTATTAAATTCTTTTGCATTATCTATATTCATTCCATGAGATGAACCATGTATTGTTATTGAATTACTGTTGAATAAAGTATTATTTAAATATTGTATTGTTTTAAAATAAATATTTGGACTAAGTTCTCCATTTATTAAAAGAATAGGTATTTTTATTTTTAATAAATCTATATGATCAATATAATATTTTTGTTCCTTATTTTGTTTAATTATTGTATTTGCATTATCTATAGCCATTGATTTAAACCAAGATGACATTTTATGCCATATTTTACAACCGCTTACATGGTCTATAAAATAAGATAATCCTGCATTTATATTTCCATTTTGTATTAAACGAGAAGCTATACTAATTACATTATCATTTTGATCAAAATTATAAAATTTATTAACTAATTTTGGTTCAGCAATTATTAATTTATTTAATAAATCTGGTCTATTAATAGCTATTTTTAATGCAATAGATCCTCCTCTAGAATGGCCTACTAAAAAAATTTTTTGCGCTATTACATCTTCTATAAAATTAATTAAATCTAGTGCATGTTGATTTATTGAAAAATTATCTAAATCATGATAATAGTTATTAGGCCAGTAATCTCTTAAACTTATAGTATATACACTAAAAAAATTACTTAACTCCTTAATTTGTAATTTCCAATATCTTAAGTCGCATAATGATCCATGTATAAATAATATTGGAGGACCTGATCCTATTTTTTCATAATGAAAAATGTAATTTTTTATTAAAATTTTTGATATAGTCATATAATATTAATATTTTAATAATTTATAAAATTTTTAAGCGATTATTAGCAGCAAGTGCTGCCTTAGATTCAGGATATTTTTTAATTATTGTTTTTAATGTATTTTTAGCTGCCATTTTTAAATCTAATTCTAGTTGACTATTAGCAATTATCAGCATTGCATCTGCTGTTAATGAATGGTTTGGATACAATTTTATTAAATTATTTAATTCTTCTATAACTCCTTTAAAATTTTTTAATGCATCTAGTACTACCAAGAAAGAATATTATTTGTGGTTCTAATTTGCTATTATAGTATATAGCTTTAAAAGCCATAAAAGACTCTTCAGCTTCTTTGTATTTAGCTTTGTTAAATAACGACATTGCATACTCATACATATAATATTCTTGATCGTCTGATTGTTGCTTATATAGTTTCTCAAAATGTAGATTATTATCAATATTTTTTGAGTTATAAATTAATTCTATTTGATTTCTTAATTGTGATAATTCTTGTTGTATATCTTGAATTTGTGTAGCTAATTGTAGTTTTGATATTTGATCTTTATCTAATCTTTTTTTTATTTCTATTATTGCTATACGTGATTCATTATCAGATATTGCAAAGGCATTGTTATAAAATAAGAAGCAAGGAAATATAATATTTATTATATTAAATAAAATTTTTTTATACATAAAAATAAGCCACCCGTATACATCATTTTATATAAATTATTTCTACTTTATCAAATGTATTTTTGTTATTATTTTGATATTTTCTTTCTTTGCCAAAACTATTAATATATATTTGATTTTTGGATACACCTAATAGTTGTAACATATTGCTAACTGAATTTGCTCTACATTTTCCTAATGCTAAATTATATTCTGCACTACCTTTATCATCAGTATATCCTTCAATCTTAATTTTTATATCTGGATTTGATATTAGCAAATTAGCATGCTTATTTATCAATTGTATATAATTTTTTGATATAGAATAGCTATTTTTTTCAAAATAGATAGTAAAATTTTTTATATCGACATTTTCATCATAAAATAATTTGTTACTAGTAATATGATGGCCTAAATAATTAGGTGCACATGAAGATAAAGTTATTAGACAAATAATATATATAATTTTTTGCACAAATTTCATTTTTTATTTGGTCCCCATATTCCCTCTAATATTTTACATCCAGGAATTTCTAATTCTTGTAATTTAGATCCATTTCTTGATATAAAATTTAAAACATATTTATTGTCTTTAACACTAGAATATAATATGCACATATCATTTGGAGAAAAATTTGGATAACTATCGTTTGGTCCATTTGATAATATGGTCTCTCTTTGAGTTAATAAATTAATATTTTTAATACAAAAATTATTATTTTCTTTAGAAACAAATACTAAGCTTGTATTATCATGAGATATATTTGGCGAAACATTATATTCACCATTAAAAGTTATACGTTTTGCAAAATCATTATTTGATATTGATGTTTTATAAATTTGAGGATTACCACTTCTATCACTTGTAAATATTATAGAGTTAGAATTATTAAAAAAAATTGGTTCTGTATTTATGCTATAAGAATTAGTTATTTGCTTTATATATAAATTTTCAATATTAATTATACATATTTGAGGATTATTATTTTTCATGATAGATAAAATAAGGTTTTTGCCATCATGTGACCATACTGGAGAACTGATTGCATCATCAAATTTAGCTATTTCAATTCTTTTACCTGTAAGTAATGTGTGTATGAAGACAGAAGCTTTATTTTTTTCAAAACTGATATATGAAATTTTTTTACCATCATGAGACCATTTCGGTGATGAAATGGGATCTTTAGAACGTAATGCAACATATCTGTTTTCTCCATCATAGTCAGAAATTTGTAATTCATATGTATTATTTTTTTTTAAAATATATGCAATTTTGGATGAAAAAATTCCATTTATGCCAGTAATTTTTTCATAAACTCTATTTGAAATACTATGAGCAGCTGATCTTATTTCTTGTTCATCTGATATAAAGGTAGCATTATCAATTAATTTTTTATTAGAACTTTCAGTTAAATAAAAATCGATATTATATTTATTATCTATAGGATTTAATGATAATGAATATTCTAAAAAGTATATTTTTTCAGAATTTTTATAATCTTTTTCTTGAAAATTGTTAATTATTTTAAATTGATTTGTTTTATATAAATCTGAATATATTGTTTCAAAAAAAATTTTATTAATTATTGTTTGGTTATTATCTTTTAATAAAAAAATATTAAATTGTTTTTGTATATCTACAGAATTTATTTCTTTCGCCAATACATTGTTATCTATTATAAAAATAGATAACAAATATATTATAGGAAAAATATATTTTTTATACATGTTTAAATTAACCCGAAAATATCAACTAACATTTTACAATTTATAAATAATAATTAAAATCTAAAAATAGTCTGAAATATATAAATGTTATTTATATGATTTTATCTTAAAGATTCTAATATATTGCTTACTTTCATTATGGTCTCATCTTTATTTATATTTAATATACTATTTGTTTGGCGATTTCTTATTTCAACTTGATTATTTCAATTAATTTTTTGCTTATAATTATCATAATCGGAATACCAATTAATTCCCATTCTGTAAGCATATGACCAAATCTTATATTTCTATCATCTAATATTATATCGAAATTTAAATCAGTAAATTTTTTATATATGTCGTTTGATTCATTTGCAATATTTATATCTTCATTAAATCCAATAGGACATATTACAATTTGAAAAGGTGCAATATTTTTAGGCCATAAAATCCCTTTTTCATCATGGTATTGTTCTATAGCAGCTCCCATAATACGACTAATGCCTATTCCATAGCATCCCATTTCTAAAAAATGATTTTTTCCGTTACGGTCTAAATAACTAGCTTTCATTTGTTTAGAGTATTTAGTTCCTAAATAAAATATATGACCTATTTCAATACCAGGTTTGACTGATATAACTCCATTACCATAAGGATTAGGGTCTCCATCTTCTATATTTCTTAAATCTGCAACAAAATCTGGTTCTGGTAGATCTATTGACCAATTAACCCCAACAAAATGCATATCATTTTTATTAGCTCCACAAATAAAATCTGACATATTATTTACAGTTTTATCTGCTATTATAATAATATCTTTAGATACATTAACCGGACCAATAAATCCAGGATTACAATTAAAGTATTTATTTATTTCTTCTTTAGTCGAAAATCTGAAACCTGACAAAATTGATATTTTGTTTGCTTTAATTTCATTAAGTGTATGATCACCTCGAAGCAGCAGTAAAAATATTTTTATATTTTCATTATTTGAAACTGTTAAAACAATGGATTTGATAGTTTTTTCTATAAATACATTTAATTTTTTTGCTATTTGAGAACATTTTGTTAAATTAGGAGTATATATTTCTTTTAAACTTTGAGTAGGCATAGCTCGTTGTTTTATTAAATTAGGAGCTTCAGCCAATTCAACATTATAAGCAAATTTAGAAGAATCATTATAAGCTATTTTATCTTCACCATTTTTTGCCATAATGTGGAATTCATGACTTTTAGATCCACCTATAGATCCAGTATCTGCTGATACTGCTTTAAATTTTAAACCTAATTTATTAAAAATTTTTTCATATGTATTAAACATTATTTGATAACTTAAAATAGCAGATTCTTCATTGATATCAAAAGAATAAGCATCTTTCATTATGAATTCTCTACCTCTAATTAAACCAAATCTTGGCCTTATTTCATCTCTAAATTTTGTTTGAATATGGTATAATATCAACGGTAATTGTTTATAGCTATGAATTTCATTGCGAGCTATATCTGTCATAACTTCTTCAGAAGTTGGTTGTAAAACAAATTCCCTTTTATGTCTATCTTGTAATTTTAATAGTTCTGGTCCATATTGTTTAAATCTAGATGATTCTTTCCATAATTCAGCTGGTTGCACAATAGGCATTAAAATTTCTATTGCACCAGCATTATTTAACTCTTCTCTAACAATATTTTCTATTTTTCTTAAAATTTTCATGCCTAATGGCATGTAATTATATATACCAGATGCTATTTTTTTTATTATTCCAGCTTTTATCATTAATTGATAACTAATAATATCATTAGTACTACTAGTTTCTTTTTTAGTTTGTATGTAAAATTTTTTTGCTCTCATATTTAAATTTCTTTATATTATAGTTTTTAAACATATTTATTATAAGTATAATATTATTATCTATTATATTAATTTTTGAGGTTATCCATGTTGGATTATGAAGGATATCGTCCCAATGTTGGAATTATTTTAGTTAATAGCAAAAATAAAGTATTTTGGGGCAAACGTATTGGTGAACAATCATGGCAATTCCCACAAGGTGGCATCAATAATGGTGAAAGCCCAATTCAAGCTATGTATCGTGAATTATATGAGGAAATTGGTTTAAAGTCCAAGCATATTAAGATTCTTGGACGTACTAAAAATTGGTTACGTTATGAAGTACCTAAGTGTTTTATAAAAAAAGAATGGCAAGGTTATTATAAAGGACAAAAACAAATATGGTTTTTGTTAAGATTTTTAGGAAAAGAAGAGGATTTTTGTTTAAATAAAACCCGTCATCCAGAATTTGATTCTTGGATTTGGAATAATTATTGGATTAAATTAGATTCTGTTATAGAATTTAAAAGAAAGATATATTTTGAGGTTTTGACAGAATTATCTTTTATTTTAATAAAATCTAAATCTATTAATAAATAGAATTAAAAAATATTTTAGGAATAATTTTTAATGTCAATGGAAGTAATTAATGTATCTATTTGTGATACTACTTATAATTTAAGATGTCAAAAAGAAGAGAAAAATAATTTAATAAATTCAGTAAATTATTTAAATAACTTAATAAATCAAATAAAAATTTCAAATAAAAATCAATCTAACGAAAGGATAGTTG
>NZ_CP025628.1:507500-590000 GCF_003072465.1 Candidatus Kinetoplastibacterium sorsogonicusi | reverse complement strand
CTGCAAAGACGAAAGTCGACGTATAGGGTGTGACGCCTGCCCGGTGCCGGAAGGTTAAGTGATGGGGTGCAAGCTCTTGATCGAAGCCCCGGTAAACGGCGGCCGTAACTATAACGGTCCTAAGGTAGCGAAATTCCTTGTCGGGTAAGTTCCGACCTGCACGAATGGCGTAACGATGGCCATACTGTCTCCTCCTGAGACTCAGCGAAGTTGAAGTGTTTGTGATGATGCAATCTACCCGCGGCTAGACGGAAAGACCCCATGAACCTTTACTGCAGCTTTGCATTGGACTGTGAATAGATTTGTGTAGGATAGGTGGGAGACTTTGAAGCATGATCGCCAGATTATGTGGAGTCATCCTTGAAATACCACCCTAATATGTTTATGGTTCTAACCTCGGTCCGTAATCCGGATCAGGGAAAGTGCATGGTGGGCAGTTTGACTGGGGCGGTCTCCTCCTAAAGTGTAACGGAGGAGCTCTAAGGTACGCTAGGTACGGTCGGAAATCGTACTGATAGTGCAATGGCATAAGCGTGCTTAACTGTGAGACTGACACGTCGAACAGATGCGAAAGCAGGACATAGTGATCCGGTGGTTCTGAATGGAAGGGCCATCGCTCAACGGATAAAAGGTACTCTGGGGATAACAGGCTGATACCGCCCAAGAGTTCATATCGACGGCGGTGTTTGGCACCTCGATGTCGGCTCATCTCATCCTGGGGCTGAAGCAGGTCCCAAGGGTATGGCTGTTCGCCATTTAAAGAGGTACGTGAGCTGGGTTTAAAACGTCGTGAGACAGTTTGGTCCCTATCTGCCGTGGGCGTTGGATACTTGACAGAAGCTACTCCTAGTACGAGAGGACCGGAGTGGACATACCTCTGGTGTACCGGTTGTCATGCCAATGGCATAGCCGGGTAGCTAAGTATGGAAGAGATAACCGCTGAAAGCATCTAAGCGGGAAACTCGTCTGAAGATAAGGTATCCCGGAGACTAGATCTCCCTAAAGGGTCGTTCAAGACCAGAACGTTGATAGGTCGGGTGTGTAAGTACAGTAATGTATTCAGCTAACCGATACTAATTGCCCGTGAGGCTTGATCCTATAACTCTAAAGGTTATATTGATTATATATTTTAGGAAAATTGTATAATATAATGCGATCTATTTTTTATTAATTAAATTAATTAATATATAGAAGTTGTGTTTCTTCGAATTGATTTAAGGATTATAATTTTATATAATCTTAAAGGTTTTGCCTGATCACTATAGCAAAGTTGATCCACTCCTTCCCATCTCGAACAGGAAAGTTAAACGCTTTTGCGCCGATGATAGTAGATGTACATCTGTGAAAGTAGGTTATGGTCAGGCTTCTTTTTTTAATTAAAAGCCCTAATATATTAAATTATATTAGGGCTTTTTTATGCTTTAACATAATTTTATAGTATAATATTAATATTCTATGTTTTATCTATTAATTTCATTAAATAGAGGATTTAAAATGAATGGACATAAAAATATTATAGATTTTAAATATAAAGATCATATTTTTTTATTTATATTATATTTATTATTTTCTTCTGGTTTTGCTACTATGGGTACTTTATCTATACTGACTTTAGCATCAGTTATGGTAATTTATTTAAAACGTAATTGTTTTAATGATAATTTTTATATTTTACATTTTGATTGGTTACTAAGGACTTTTTGGATTTCTTTGCCATTTTATTTATTTTCTTTTATATTTATGAAATTTTATATTGGTTATTTATTAATAACTGTTACTACATTATGGACAACTTATCGTATAGTAAAGGGATGGTTATCATTAATATATAATGATGAATATATTCTTGAATAAAATTATTATAATTCCTATATTATAAAATGCAAAAAATTACTATTACAAAACCAGATGATTGGCATGTACATTTACGTGATGATTTTATTTTAGAGGGTGTTGTAAAAGACTCTTTAAAAAATTTCTCACGTATTTTAGTTATGCCAAATTTAGTTAATCCTATTAAAAATACGCAGGATGCTATTAATTATAAAACACGTATTATTAATGCTATAAAAAAATTAAAAATTCATAATTATTTTGAACCTTTAATGTCAATATATTTAACGGATAATACTTCTGAAAAAGATATTGAATTAGCTTTCCGTTCTGGAGTTATTTTTGGTGTAAAATTATATCCATTTCGTTCAACTACTAATTCATTTGATGGTGTTACTGATCTATTTGGTAAATGTTCATTAGTTTTATATAAAATGGAAGAATTAGGTATACCTTTACTAATTCATGGAGAAGTATTTAATAAAACCGTAGATATATTTGATAGAGAGTTAATTTTTATAGAAAATATTGCTATTCCATTGAAAGAAAAATTTCCAAAATTAAAAATAGTATTAGAACATATTTCAACAAAAGATGCTGTAGAATATGTAAAATCTGCAAAAGATCCAATAGCTGCAACTATTACACCTCAACATTTATTTTATAATAGAAATATTATTTTCAATCATGGATTAAATCCACATTTTTATTGTTTACCAATTTTAAAAAGAGAAAAACATAGATTAGCATTAATAGAAGCAGCTACTATTAATAATACAAAATTTTTTATTGGTACAGATAGCGCTCCACATAGCAAAGAGAACAAGGAAAATGAATCAGGTTGTGCTGGCTGTTACTCTGCTTGTTATGCAGTAGAAATGTATGCAACTATTTTTGATAGAGTAGGTTGTATAGATAAATTAGAGCAATTTATTAGTTTTAATGGTCCAAATTTTTATGGATTACCGTATAATTCTACAAAAATTAATTTAATAAAACAATCTCATATAATTCCAAAAAAATTGAATAGAAATATTGAAATTGTACCTCTTGGTGCTGGGGAATTATTAGATTGGAAATTAGTGGAATAATATAAATATATTTGTGACTTGTATAATATAGCATATATCATTAAAATGATAATAAGTAAGATAAATTGGGCGATCGCGATATTATTCAAAACATAATATCGAGGAAGGTCCGGACTCCATAGGGCAGAATAGCGGCTAACAGCCGTCAAAATATTAATATTATTTAGAAATAGGGCCACAGAGACGAGTATACTAGATTTATTCAGTATGGTGAAACGAGGTAACCTTTATTCGGAGCAACATCAAATAGACATGCGTATGATTTTATCATGTAGAATTGCACCGTTCAAGCATGTGGGTAGATGGCTACAGTAAGTTTGTAAAAACTTATGCAGATAGATGATCGTCAGCTTTAATAAGCATACAGAATCCGGCCTATAGATTTATCTTACTATTTTTAAATTGAATTTATATATTATTTATGGAATATCAACATAATCCTGTAATGTTGAAACAATTAATTTCATCATTATTTAATAAAAATTTAAATATATTAAGTAAAAATGAAAAAAAAATATTTGTTGATGGTACATTTGGTCGTGGAGGTCATAGTAAAGAATTACTAAAATTTATTAGTCCAAATTCAAAGCTGTTTGTTTTTGATCGTGATCCTCAAGCTATTTTGGAAGCAAAAAAACTATCTTTAATAGATAACAGAGTTCATGTGATACATGCATGTTTTTCATCAATGAGAGAAGAGTTATATAATTTTGGTGTTTTAAAAAATATAGATGGAATTATATTAGATTTGGGAGTATCTTCTCCTCAATTAGATCAAGCAAATAGAGGATTTTCATTTATGCGAAATGGTCCATTAGATATGAGAATGGATAATTCATGTGGTATGACAATAGCAAAATGGTTGTCAAGTGCTACTTTGGAGGAAATATATAAAGTTATTTCAAAGTTTGGTGAAGAGCGTCATGCTTTTAAAATTGCAAAAAAAATTGTAGCTGTTCGTCAATTACATCCAATTAATACTACTAATGAATTAGTAAGTTGTATATCTGATGTTATCAAAAATAATAAACCAGGAAAACATCCAGCTACTAAAACATTTCAAGCATTACGTATTTTTATTAATAAAGAACTTGAAGAATTGTCAAATACATTACCAACCGCTATTGATATATTAAAACCAGGTGGTATTTTAGCAATAATCAGTTTTCATTCTCTTGAGGATAGAATAGTAAAAAAATTTTATAATAAAGTTTCTAATATAGATCCTATATACAAAAAAATTCCTATTTCTGATATTAATATTCCATCACCTGTTGCAAAAAAATTAAAAAAAATTACACCTGATAAAGATGAAATAAAATTAAATCCTAGATCAAGGTCAGCTATATTAAGAATTTTGCAAATAAATTCATAATTAAAAATATATATTAATTATGTAAAAGGCAAATATTTATGATAAATACTAATCAAAATGATGATATATATCATATTGTTAAATTATTAATCAAAAAAGTTTCTAAAAATGCAGATTTATATATAAATTCCAAAGATATAAATTTTGGAGATGTGTTTGTTTGTTGTGTAAGTTTTGCTAAAAATAATCATAATTCTATATTATATATACAAGAAGCAATAAATTTAGGTGCCAAAGCTATTATTTATGATAAATTATTTAGTGATATTTTTACCAAAGAATTTAAATATAAATATGAGCATTTATTGATTAGTGTAAAAAATTTATCAGATAAATTAAGTGCATTATCTAATATTTGGTATGATAATCCTTCTAATAAGCTTAAAGTAATAGCTATTACAGGTACTAATGGAAAAACTTCTTGTGCAAATTGGATAGCTAATATTTTAAATTATAATAATATTTTATGTGGTGTAATAGGTACTTTAGGATATAAATTACCTAACGGTCAATCTTATAATTTAAGAAATACTACTCCTGATGTTATCAGCTTAAATAGAATATTATCTAAAATGGTCTTATCAAAAGCAAAATTTGTAGTATTAGAAGCTTCCTCTATAGGTATAGAACAAAATCGCTTAGGTAATATTAAAATATATATTAGTTGTTTTACAAATTTAACACGTGATCATTTAGATTATCATAAATCAATGTCTCACTATAAAGAATCTAAATTAAAATTATTTAAACGCAAAAACATAGAGCATATAGTTATAAATATAGATGACAATTTTAGCAAAGATATTATAAGATGTATTGATAAAAATATAAATATTATAAAATATAGTATTAATAAAAAAATCCAATCAAATATATTTGCATATAATATTAAGTGTTATGCTAATAAAACTACTTTTTATGTAAGTAATAATATTATAGATATAAAAATATGCACTCCTATATTAGGGGTACATAATATATATAATCTGTTACTAGTTATATCAGTATTAATTCAATTAGGTTTAAAAATTGATTGTATTGCTAGTTTAATAAAAATAATAAATTATGTTGAAGGTCGTTTACAAAAAGTTGAAATAAATCAAAAATTAAAAAAATATTTAGCAAAAAATATACCTTTAGTAATTATAGATTATGCTCATACTCCAGATGCTTTACAAACTGCTTTAACTTCATTAAAACCATTAATGAAAGAAAGAAAAAAAGGAAAAATATGTTGTATTTTTGGATGTGGTGGCTCTAGAGATAAAGGTAAAAGACATTTGATGTTTAAAATTGCATTAAAATTAGCTGATAAAATTATCATAACTACTGATAACCCTCGTTATGAAGACCCTAATTGCATAATTAAAAATATTATTTCAGGATATAATGTTACAGAAAATATTACCATTATTACTGATAGAGCAGAAGCTATTATGTCATCTATTTGGAATAGCCATGAAGATGATATTATTCTTATAGCAGGTAAAGGACATGAAAAGTATCAAGAAATAGAAGGGGAAAAGCATTTTTTTGATGATTATCAATGGGCAACTTTTTCATTATTATTATATAATTCTAATATAGACTTTTCAATTGATTCTCGTACTATTAAACCTGGTAATATTTTTATTGCTATAAAAGGCAAAAATTTTGATGGTCACCAATTTTTAAATCAAGTTAAAAATAATTTAGCATGTGCAGCTATTGTTGATCATTTTGATAATGAAATTTCTTTACCTCAAATAAAATTAGGAGATGATACAAATTTTGTTCTTAAACAGATTAGTAAATCTTGGAGAAAAAGATTTGATATACCATTAATAGCTGTAGTTGGAAGTAATGGTAAAACAACAACTACTCAAATAATTGCTTTAATATTATCTGAATGGTATGGAAGAAATAATTATTTATCTACTATAGATAATTTCAATAATGAAATTGGGGTTCCTATTACTTTATTGCGTATGAAAAAAAATCATTTAGCTGCAGTAATTGAAATTGGTATGAATCATATAAATGAAATTAAACCTTTAAGTGATTTATGCTCTCCTAACATTGTAATAATTACTAATGCACAAAGAGAGCATCAGGAATTTTTAATATCTATTGAAAATGTTGTTAAAGAAAATGGTTCTGCAGTTAATTCTTTATCAGAATCAGGTACTATAATATTACCAGGAGACGATAATTATTCTAATATTTGGAATTCTATAATAAATGACAAAAATTTTATTAAATTTGGATTATATAAACAATTAGATGTATATGCTGATAATATTAAAATTATCAATGATAAAACAGAATCTGATTTATTTATAAATAATAATATACCAGTTAAATTAAAATTAAATATTCCAGGAATTCACAATATTCGTAATGCTTTGGCAGCTATATCAGGATGTTTAGTTTTAAAAATTCCAATTGATTTTATTCTTGAATCGATAAAAAAATTTCAATCTATATATGGTCGTTTGCAATTCTGCTATATAAAAAATTTTGTATTAATAAATGATACATATAATGCTAATCCAGATTCATTTGAATCTGCTATAGATGTTTTATCCAGTTTATCAGGCATAAAAATTTTAATATGTGGTGATATGGGTGAAGTTGGTTTAGATAGTTATAAACTCCACTTTGATATAGGAGCGTATGCTAAGAAAAAAAATATAGATTTTGTAATTTCTGTAGGAAAAGATAGTGAATATATATCTGATGGATTTGGAGATCCTAAATTATTCTTAAAAAATTCACAAGAAATAATTAATTTTCTTAAAAATATTAATTCTGCAAATATTTTAATTAAAGGATCAAGATTTATGCATATGGAACAAATTTTAGATAATATATACAATTATTTAAACAAGGAATAAATAGATAATTATGTTAATTATATATTTTCAAAATTGGTTTTATTTAAATAATTTATTTTTGCGATCTATAATAATATTATTAACTTCATTTTTATCAATAATATTTTTAGGTCAAATTTTTATAAAAAAATTAATTCAAATTAAAATAAAGCAATCTATAAGAACTTATGGACCTCAATCACATTTGTTGAAAGTAGGAACACCCACTATGGGTGGAATTTTAGTATTAGGATCAATTTTAATAAATTGTATTATGTGGTGTAATATTTTTAATAAATTTGTTTTAATATTAATCTTTGTTATTATAAGCTTCAGCTATATTGGGTATATAGATGATCATAAAAAAATTATCATGTCAGATGCTCAAGGTATATCAGCAATTAATAAATTATTATTGCAAATAATTTTCGGAATGATAACAGCATTTTTTATAGCTTTAGCTATGTTAAAAAATACCAATATTACATATTTTTGGCAAATATTTGATAATTTTTTTTTATTTGATAGATCAATTTTTATACCTTTTATTAATTTTAATATCCATTTGAATTTTTGGCAATTTGTAATATTAACTACATTTATTATAGTAGCTTCAAGTAATGCTGTAAATTTAACTGACGGTTTAGATGGTTTGGTAATATTTTTAGTAGCTGTTATTTCATTATCATTAGCATTATTATCATATTGTTTTTTTAAAGGGTTATTAGTAAATAAATTTATTATTGATTATAGTAATGATATATATGAATTAACTCTAATAAGTTTTTCCATATTAGGGGCATCTTTAGCATTTTTGTTATTTAATAGTTATCCAGCTAAAATATTTTTAGGAGATATTGGTTCTTTACCTTTAGGGGCATTAATAGCTACTATAGCTATAATAATTCAACAAGAAGTAGTATTTTTTATAATGAGTGGTTTGCTAGTAATAGAAACTATGTCGGTTTTATTACAAGTTATTTATTTTAAACTTACTAAACAAATATTTGGTAAGGGTATAAAAATATTTCGTATGTCTCCTTTACATCATCATTTTGAATTGCTTGGATATGAAGAAAATAAAATCGTTGTTGGATTTTGGATTTTAAATATATTATTAGTTATTATAAGTTTATGTTTTATAGAAATGAAATGATAGAAAATATTAATCAAAATTCAGTTATTTTAATATTAGGTTTAGGTATTAGTGGAAAAGCAGTTGCTCATTGGTTTGCTAAAAATAACATACCAATTAGATTAGTTGATCAAAATTTAAATTTATCAATAACTAAAAAAGAATTTGCAAAATATAAAAATATAGATTACGTCATAAATCATAATAATATTTTCTCAGTATTGCATAATGTTTCTAAAATTGTAGTTAGTCCAGGTATATCATTAGGCAATAGTTCATTTAGTAATTTACTAAATCTTGCTATCAAAAATAATATAGAAATCATTAGTGAAATTGAAGTTTTTGCTCAAGCTTTATTGAATTTAAAAAAGAAAAATAATTATCAACCTAAAGTGATTGCAATTACTGGTACAAATGGTAAAACTACTGTAACTACGTTAACTTCGTTTTTAATTAATTCTTATGGTTTATATGCAGTTGCAGTAGGTAATATTGGAAAATCAGCAATATCAGTTCTTGAATATGCTATTATTTCTAATAATTTACCTGATGTTTGGGTAATTGAGTTATCTAGTTTTCAATTAACTACTACCTATAATTTACATATAGATGTAGCTACAATTTTGAATATTTCACCTGACCATATTGATTGGCATCTAAATTTAGATAATTATATAAAAAGTAAAATTAGTATAGCAAAAAATGCTAAAATATTAATTATAAATAGAGATGATGAATATATTCTTAATAATTTAAACAGTATTAATTCGAAAAATATTTATAGTTTTGGTATTAGTAAGCCAAAATATACTAATGATATGGGTATTATTAATCATAATTGCAAAAAATTGCTTGTATCTTATCATAGTTTTAACAAATACTCATACATTATAGATAGTGATTTATTATTTATTAAAGGTATACATAATTATCTAAATGTTTTAGCAGCTTTATTATTAATTAGATCTATTGGTATTCCAATAGAAAAAATTTTTTCATTTTTACCAAAATATTTAGGTGAATCACATAGAAACACTTTTATATGCAGAATTAATAATGTTGATTATATTAATGATAGCAAAGCTACAAATATCGGAGCTACTATAGCTGCTTTAAATTCTTATAATAATAAAAAAGTACTTATTTTAGGTGGTATTAGCAAAGGTCAAGATTTTTCATTATTATTACCATTTTTAAAAAATATCAGAATAATTATCTTAATTGGTATAGATGCATATCATATAGCTAAGATATTAGATAATGATAATATAACATATATATATGCTAATAATATGAAAGAAGCTGTCATAAAAGCATATCAAAATGCTTGTGAAGGTGATATTGTATTATTATCTCCAGCTTGTTCAAGTTTAGATATGTTTTCAAGTTATAAACAGCGTGGTGAAACATTTAGTCAAGAAGTTTTACAGTTAGCTAAAAATTCTCAAATATAAAGTATGTTAAATTATGTTTATTTTAATATATGATTTATTCATAGAATTAATATCTACATAGGAATTATATTTGAATGATTAAAAACAAAAAAATTATTATATCTGCTGGAGGTACTGGTGGACATATTATGCCTGGAATTACTATAGCTAATTTATTAATGAAAAGTAATTGGGAAGTTATATGGGTTGGAAATTCTAATAATATGGAAGCATTTTTGGTTCCTAAACATGGCATCAAATTTTATTCAATTAATTGTATTGGATTAAAACGTAATAAATTTCAGTTAATAGAATTTTTAAAATTTATCTTTACACTTTTAAAATCATTTTTTATATCTTTTAAATTAATAAAAAAATTCAAACCTGATATAGTTTTAGGTTTTGGAGGATATGTTTCTTTTCCATGCAGTTTTATAGCTTATCTTATGGGATATAAAGTCATATTACATGAACAAAATATTATCCCTGGATATGCAAATAAAGTTTTAGCAAAATTTATTAAATATAAATTTAGTGGATTTCCAAATGTATTTAAAGATTCATATTATATAGGTAATCCTATTAGAGATGATATTTTGCTATATAATGATCCATTAAAACGATATTCTAATAGAACAGGTCCTTTAAAAATTTTAGTATTAGGAGGTAGTTTAGGTGCTCAAACTCTCAATATTCTTATACCAAAAGCTTTATCATTAATTAATTTTAATATTAGACCAATTGTTACACATCAATCTGGTTTAGTACATATTGATTCTTTGAAAAATATATATTCTCAATATAATGTGAGAGCAACATGTATTCCATTTATAGAAGATATTGCATATCAAATGTCAGAAAATGATTTAATAATATGTAGATCTGGTGGTATGACTATTGCAGAAATATGCGCTATTGGAGTTGCTACATTATTTGTACCATTTCCATATGCTGCGGATAATCATCAACTAGAAAATGCAAAATTTTTGGAACAAAATAATGTAGCTTGGTTAAAAGAAGAAAAAGATTTAAACCCAAAAAATTTGTCTTTGTGGCTAAAAGATTTAGATAGAAAAAAATTACAAAATATGGCTATAAATATTCAGAAATATTCTAAACCAATGGCTAGTAAAAATCTTGCAGATTTTTGTGAATTATTAAAAGATAATATTAATGAAAAATAAAATAAAACATATTCATTTCGTAGGTATAGGTGGTTCAGGTATGAATGGTATAGCTGAGTTATTATTAAATCTTAACTATACTATTAGTGGTTCAGATTTATTTGAATCTAATATTACATCTAGGCTGAAATCTATGGGAGCGAATATTTATATAGGTCATGCATCTGAAAATATATTAGGAGCAGATGTATTAGTTGTTTCATCTGCTATTTCAAATGATAATCCTGAAGTATGTTATGCAAGACAGAAAAATATTCCAATAGTACCTCGTGCAATTATGTTAGCAGAATTGATGCGTTTGAAAAGAGGAATTGCTGTTGCTGGTACTCATGGAAAAACTACTACAACTAGTCTTGTATCTAGTATTTTAGCTTATGAAGGACTCGATCCTACATTTGTAATAGGAGGAAAGTTAAATGCAATAGGTACTAGTGCTGTCCTTGGTCAAGGAGATTATATTATTGTAGAAGCTGATGAATCTGATGCTTCATTTTTAGATCTATCTCCAATAATTTCTATAGTTACCAACATAGGGATTGATCATATGGATACTTATAATCATAATATAAATATATTAAAAAATACTTTTATTAATTTTATACATAAATTACCCTTTTATGGTACTGCAATTTTATGTATAGATGATATTAATATAAAGAATATTATTCCGAATATTTCTAGAACTGCTATTACATATGGTTTGGATAATGATGCTAATATTAAAGCTAGTAATATTCAGTGTATTGGGACTCGCATGTTATTTCATGTAGAACGTAAAAATATTAATGGTATTGAAAAAAAACCTTTAGATATTACTTTAAATTTGCCAGGTATTCATAATGTTAGAAATGCTTTAGCAGCAATAGCAGTTGCTACTGAATTAGATATAAAGGATCATTCTATATGCCTTGCATTAAAAGATTTTCGTGGAGTGAGTCGTAGATTTAGTTATATTGGTGATTTTAATGTTAATAAAAATAATGGTGGTGGCTTATTTACTATAATAGATGATTATGGACATCACCCTATGGAAATACAAGCTACTTTAGATGCAGCAAGAGGAATATGGCCTGACAGGAGAATAGTATTAGCTTTTCAGCCACATAGATATACTAGAACACGTGATTGCTTTGAAGATTTTATTAAAGTATTAAGTAATGTAGATGTTCTATTACTTACCGAAGTTTATAGTGCTGGAGAAAAAGCTATAATTGCAGCAGATGGTCGGTCATTATCTAGAGCTTTAAGAGTATTTAGTAAAATTGAACCAATATTTGTCGAAAATATTGAAAATATTCCAAAAATCATAATGAATATAATAAGAGATAAGGATGTTCTTATAATTATGGGAGCTGGATCTATTAGTAAAGTACATGAATTTTGGAAAAAATCAATATGAATTTTGGTAAAGTAGCTATATTATGTGGAGGATATTCTGCAGAAAGAGATGTTTCCCTTATGTCTGGTAAAGCAATTTATAAAGCATTAATTTCTAAAAATATTGATGCTTGTTTATTTGATATAAAATATAATAATATATGTGAATTAAAATCTTTAGGTATTAAAAGAGCTTTTATATCTTTACATGGAAGATATGGTGAAGATGGTATTATTCAAGGTGCATTAGAGTTAATTGGTATTCCATATACGGGTAGTGGTCCATTAACTTCTAGTTTATGTATGAATAAAATTATAACCAAATATATATGGATGCAATATAATTTACCTACACCAGCTTTTACGATATTTAATAAAAATACAAAATCTGATTTTTATAAAAAATCATTTGATTTTCCTGTAATTGTAAAGCCTGCATCTGAAGGTTCTACTTTAGGGATATTAAAAGCAATAACTATAAATGATTTAAAACATGCTATTGATCAAGCTTTATTATATGATAAAGAAATTTTAATAGAAAATTTTATTTATGGTCGAGAATTAACAGTTGGAATAATTAATAATGGTATTAATGATATAAATATTTTACCTATTATTGAAATTATTACCCCAAACAATAATTATGATTATGAGCATAAATATTTTTCAAATGAGACTCAATATTTTTGCCCTGCATCACTTGATAAATATATATATGACAAGATTATAAATTTTTGTGAGTTATCTTATAAAATTTTTAAATGTGAAGGATCAGTTAGAATAGATATGATTCTTGACGACAAAAATGAAATTTGGTTATTAGAAATTAATACTGTTCCTGGTATGACTGAACATTCATTATTACCATTAGCAGCACAAGCAAGTGGTTTAAGTTATGAAGATTTATGTATAATAATACTTTCTAGTGCATCTTGTAAATATAATAAAATCATTAATAAAAATTAAATTTATATATTATATAGATTTAATTATATAAAATCTTATGAATGTTAAACATAAAAATATTGTAGGAATAGTAGATATTGGTACAACTAAAATAGTTGTGTTATTAGCAATGATAAATTCAAAAAAAAATTTTGAAATTATTGGTATTGGTCATAAAATATCGTCAGGAGTAAAAAAAGGTATTATAGTCAATATCGAAGTCACTATTAATGATGTCATTTCTGCTATTCATATAGCAGAATCAATGGCAAAAGTTAAGTTAAATTATATATATACAACTATTACTGGTGATCATATTAATTGTTTTAATTCAGAAAGTATGATTTCTGTTAATAATTCGGAAATAACAGATTTAGATATTCAAAAAGTAATTAATGTTGCAAAAAATATGAATATTCCATCAGGTCAACAATTGCTCAATGTCATTATTAAAAATTTTATTATCGATAATAACAATAATATTACTAATCCTTTAGGTATTATTTCATCAACTTTAGGAGTTAAATCTCATATTGTTACTAGTTCTTCTAGTGTATTAAACACTTTAATAAATTGTATATATAAATGTAAAGTAAAATTAAAAGATATATATTTACACTCATTAGCATCAAGTAATGCAGTTTTAACAGAAGATGATAAAAAATTAGGTGTTATTCTATTAGATATAGGTGGAGGTACGACTGATATAGTTATTTTTTATAATGGTGTTGTGTGTTATAACAAAGTAATTTCTATAGCTGGTAATAATATAACTAATGATATAGCAACTATTTATCAAATTTCTTTTGAACAAGCTGAGTTTATAAAGCTAAATTATAAAGATCCAAACAAATTCTTAGCAATAAAAAAAATTATTGATAATATTGAATTTAATAACATAACAATAGATTTATTAGAAGAAATTATTGAAACACGTGTTCAAGAATTATTTATTTTAATAAAAAAAATAATTCTTGAAGGAAAATATGATAATTTAATTTCTTCTATTGTAATAACTGGTGGAACAGCAAAATTATTTGGAATTACAGATTTAGCAAAAAATATTTTTAGAAAAAATATTAAAATAGGTATTCCAAATTATAATGGTTCATTATCGAATATTATTCGTGATCCAGCTTTTTCCGCTGCTATAGGTTTATTAAGAGATGCTAGTGAACAAACTTTTCAAGAAAATAATTTGAATATATTGCAATACGCTAATATTAATATTAAAAAATTTTTAAAAAAAATTAAATATTGGTTTATTAATTAAATTTAATGTAATAAAACATACATATATAATATAAATTTATATGACCTAAATAATAAATAGAGGTAATTATAATGAATTTTGAAATATTAGCAGATAATCCTAATGGTACAATAATAAAAGTTATTGGTGTAGGTGGTGCTGGAGGTAATGCTGTTAATCATATGATTCGTAGTGGAGTTAAAGGTGTAGATTTTATTTGTGCTAATACTGATGCACAAGCTTTAGCTATCACAGAAGCACCAATACAAATTCGTTTAGGACGCTCTGGTTTGGGGGCTGGTGCTAAACCAGATCAAGGTCGTGCTTGTGCTGAAACAGCTCGTGAAGATATTCGTAATGCATTAAATGGTGCTAATATGGTATTTATAACTGCTGGCATGGGTGGAGGTACTGGAACTGGTGCTAGCCCTATAGTAGCAGAAATAGCAAAAGAATTAGGGATTTTAACTGTTGGTGTAGTAACAAAACCTTTTGCTTTTGAAGGTAATAGAAGAATGAGAATGGCAGAAGAAGGTATTAAAGAATTATCAAAACATGTACATTCTCTTATAGTTGTATTAAATGAAAAACTTTACGATTTGCTTGATGAAGATGCAACTCAAGAAGACTGTTTTAAATCTGCTGATAGTATTTTAAATAATGCTTGTGCTGGTATTGCTGAAATTATTAATGTAGAAGGTAATGTTAATGTAGATTTTGAAGATGTACGTACTATCATGGGAGAGAAAGGACAAGCTATGATGGGTACAGCTACAGCAGAAGGTGTAGATAGAGCACGTATCGCAGCAGAAGATGCTATAGCTTGTCCACTTTTAGAAGGTGTAGATTTACACGGTGCTAAAGGTATATTAGTAAATATAACTTCTGGAAAATCATTAAAAATGAGAGAAACTAGAGAAATTATGGAAACTATTAGAAGTTATGCTGCTGAAGATGCAACGATAATTTTTGGTAATGCTTATGATGATACAATGGGCGATAAATTAAGGGTTACTGTTGTTGCTACAGGTCTTGGAAAAAATTTAGATAATAAAAACTCCAATATAATAGATAAAAATATTAAAAATAGCAAAGAAAATGTTATTAACACTAATAATGAACAAAAATCAGATAATCAAGTATTGAACAAAAATCTTCGAAATCAAGCTTCTTCCCAAATTAAAGCTTTAGAAGATTCAGGGGTAGATCATTTTGATATACCTTCTTTTCTTAGGAAGCAAGTTGATTAGAGTATGAAAGATTTTTTGTATATATAAAGTATTTATCCTATTATTTATTTAATCTAAAAAATGCAAAATTATTCGAAATTAGAATATATGGCAAAATCTAAAATTTTTATATTAATTAGATCAATTAAAATTAGTATTAATTAGATTAACTTTAAATTTTAAATTATGATATTTTATTAAGCTACATATATTATCTATAAATATAGATAACATATGATTAATGTTTAATTTTGTTAAGATAATATTTGATGATTTTTAATTAAAGTGTTTATTGCATTTTTTAATTTTATATCTTTTATATGAAATACTAATTTTTCAAAATTACTAATATCTTTTTTACTTAAAGTAGGAATACTTTTATTAATTTTTTTATATTCTAAATTTACTAAATCATTTTGTATCTTGATTATAATAGAAATTGGTAAGCTATTATTTGTTTGAAAATTTATTTTTTTTAAATGATAAATAATTGAAGGTGAAAGTTGTCTTATTTTTGATGCATAAGCAGAATTAGGTACTTTGATTATTATTTCGTTATTTTCTATATAACCAATATAGCAATATTTTGCTATATTATTAGGAAGTATATTTCTAATAATATTTTGTAAATTTATATAAAAATTAGCTACTTCTATAATATTATTATTTTTTATTGAGCTTATCAATGATGTTGGCATGTTTGTATCTGCTTCTAATTTTGATGTATACTCTTCAATCATGTTAGCATTACCTGTAATCAAATTACTAATTTTATAAATAATTATTTTATAACATTAAAAATGGTTTTATTGTTAATATTTAATTGAATCTTATTCAAAGAATTTAATATGATTTTATCATCTTTTTTTAAAAAAGTTTTTGTAAGTAGAAATCAAAAACTTTTAAATAAATATCAAAAAATTTTATCCAATATAAATTTTTTAGAAATTTCTATATCTGCATTATCTAATAATGAGTTAAAAGAAAAAACTATATATCTAAAAAATAGATATATAGCAGGAGAATCTTTGGATGAATTATTACCAGAAGCTTTTGCAATTGTAAGAGAGGTAAGTAAACGTGTATTAAATATGCGTCATTTTGATGTACAAATAATAGGTGGTATTGCTTTACATTTTTGTAAAATAGCTGAAATGAGAACAGGTGAAGGTAAAACTTTAGTAGCAACATTACCAGTATATTTAAATGCTTTAGCAGGTAAAGGTGTACATGTTATTACAGTAAATGATTATTTAGCACGTCGTGATGCTGAATGGATGAGTAAAATATATAATTTTTTAGGAATGTCTGTTGGAACTATTGTATCACAACAATCAGATTATGAGAAAAAACTTGCTTATCAAGCAGATATTACTTATGGAACAAATAATGAATTTGGATTTGATTATCTACGAGATAATATGGAAATTAGCATAGATAATAAACGTCAAAGAGGTTTATTTTATGCAATAGTTGATGAAGTTGATTCTATATTAATAGATGAATCTAGAACACCTTTAATTATATCTGGTCAAGCAGAAAATAATACAGATATATATAATTTGATAGATAAAATTTCACATTTTTTAAAAAAAATGCCATATGAGCCTAAAAAAAATGCAGTAGAACCACAAGGTGATTTTTGGATAGATGAAAAAAATAATCAAGTCTATCTTTCTGAATCTGGTCAAGAAGTAGCAGAAAAAATGCTCATTAAATTCAATTTATTATCAAAAGAAGAATCATTATATGATCCTAAAAATCTATCTTTAATGCATCATTTAATTAATTCTTTACGTGCATATAATTTATTTTTTAAAAATCAACATTATGTTGTTAAGAATAATGAGGTCATAATAGTTGACGAATTTACTGGTAGATTAATGCATGGTAGAAGATGGTCTGATGGATTGCATCAAGCTATAGAAGCAAAAGAAAAAGTAAGTATTAAATCTGATAATAAAACTTTAGCTTCCATTACATTTCAAAACTACTTTAGAATATATGAAAAATTATCTGGTATGACTGGAACTGCTGATACTGAAGCTTATGAATTTCAAGAAATTTATAATTTAGAAACTGTAATTATTCCTACGAATAAAAATATGATACGAAAAGATGAAAATGATAAAGTGTTTAGAACTAAAGAAGAAAAATTTCATGCGATTATTAGTGATATAAAAAGTTGTTATGAAAAAGGTCAACCTGTGTTAGTTGGTACTACTAATATAGAAAATTCTGAATTTTTATCAAATAAACTTAAATTAGAAAATTTGCCACATAATATTTTAAATGCTAAACAACATTTAAGAGAAGCGAATATTATTGCAGAAGCTGGAAAAATAAAATGTATTACAATTGCAACTAATATGGCAGGTAGAGGGACTGATATAGTATTAGGCGGGAATATAGATAAATATATTAATCATATAAAAAATGATTCTATATTGAATGAATCAGAAAAATCTCAAGCTTTAAATAAGTTATATTTAGAACATGAATTAGAAAGTAAAAAAGTAAAAAATTTAGGTGGATTAAGAGTAATTGGAACAGAAAGACATGATTCTAGACGTATTGATAATCAGTTAAGAGGTAGATCTGGCAGACAAGGTGATCCTGGATCATCAATTTTTTATTTATCATTAGAAGATCCTTTAATGAAAATATTTTCTGGTGATAAAATTAGCTCTATAATGGAAAAACTAAAATTGCCTAAATATGAAGCTATTGAGGCAAAAATGGTGAATAAAGCTATTGAATCAGCTCAACGTAGAGTAGAACGTTTTAATTTTGATATAAGAAAACACTTATTAGAATATGATGATATAGATAATGAACAAAGACGTACATTATATAAACAACGTGATGAAATTATTAATGCTTCTCCTGAAGAAATTAGAATAATTATAGATAATATAATAAAAGATGTAGTTACTAATTTATACCATGAATATATTATTCCTAATTCTTATAGAGAAAATTGGAATTTACAAGATTTAGAAAAAACAATGTATATTGAATTAGGTATAAAATTAGATATACAAGATATAATTAATACAAATCCTCATATATCTGAAGAAAAATTATTGCAGTTTATTATTTTTGAAATAAATAATTATTATAAAAATAAAATAAGTAAAAGTTGGGTAGAAATAGAAAAAATTACTTTTTTAGAAACAATTGATTTATTTTGGAGAGATCATTTATCAGATTTAGAATATTTACGTCAAGGTATACATTTAAGAGGATATGCGCAAAAAAATCCTATACAAGAATATAAAAAAGATGCTTTTTATCTATTTTCAAATATGTTAAATAATATATATCAAAAATTAGTTAAAAATTTAATGAAATTATCATATGAATATTTTAATAATCAAATTAATTCTAATATAAATATTAATGATTCTATAAATAGAATTATTAATACAGAAAAAAATGAAAATTTACAACTTGGTAGGAATGAAAAATGTTATTGTAAAAGTGGTAAAAAATATAAATTCTGTCATGGATCTGGTAATTAAAAATTTACAATGTGTTATCCAAAAAACCAATAACATACTAATATAGCAGTTGTCATACCTACAATATCAGAAGCTAAAGCCCCAACTAAAGCATGTCGATAATTTTTTATGCCTATAGATCCAAAATATACTGTTAAAAAATAAAAAGTAGTTTCACTACTACCTTGCATAACTGCGGATAATAATGCGGGAAAGCTATCTACTCCAAAATGTGACATAGTTTCTAGCATAGTAGATCTAGCAGCACTTCCAGAAAAAGGTTTCATAATTGCAGTTGGTAATGCATCTACAAATCTAGAATCACAATGAAGTATATTAAATATGTATTTAATTATATACAATATATAATCCAACGCGCCTGAAGATCTTAGCGCTCCAACTGCGCATAGCATAGCTATTAAATATGGCAAAATATTTTTAGATACATCAAATCCATCTTTTGCACCATCAATGAAAGCATCATATACATTAATTTTTTTATATGTTCCATATAGTATAAAACTTATTATTAATATAAATAATGTTAAATTACCTAATAATGAAGATAGTATTGAAATACTAACTGCAGATAAATTTAGTAAAATTGCAATTAATATCCCTATAAATAAAGAAAATAAAATTATAGTTTTTAATATAATTGGATCATATATTTTGATTTTTTGATAAAAAGCAACAGTAAAAAAACCTGCTAAAGTTGAAATGCTAGTAGATATAATAATTGGTAAAAATACTAACGTAGGATTGATAGATCCTTGCTGTGCTCTAAACATAAATATATTTATTGGTATAATTGTTAAAGATGATGCACTTAGTACAAGTAACATTATTTGAGCATTACTAGCTTCTTCTGGATAAGGATTAATATTTTGCAATTCTTTCATAGCTCTCAATCCAATTGGAATAGAAGCATTATCTAGCCCTAAAATATTAGCTGATAAGCTCATAGTAATAGTACCAAATACTGGATGATTTTTTGGTATTTCTGGCATTATTTTTTCAAACAATGGATAAATAAAATTAGAAATTTTGTTTACTAATCCAGAATTTTCTGCAATTTTAAGTAAACCTAACCACAAAGTAATAGTACCAAATAGTATCAGCATAATATCAACAGACATTTTAGTCATACTAAACATATTAAGAACTATTAAGCGAAAAACATCTATATTACCTAATATTAAACTTTGATATATACTAGATAATGCAGATATCAAAAACAAAGAAATCCAAACTTTATTCATTCAATCAACACTTTTAATAATTTATTATGTATATAATTTTTGCTAAAAAATCGAAAAAGCAACAGAGTAACAGATAATTTTTTATACAGCAATATATTATCATATTAAAAGTTACTGTATCATAATATTTTGTAATATTTACAATTATCTAATATAAATTAAATTTTATTAAATACCAATATAGATTAATTATTTATTAATCTAATTTTTATCTATATATCTAGTAATTTTTATCTATATATCTAGTTTTTATGAAATAAAAATATACTTTATGAAAGATATCATTTTTATCTAATAATATTTCAGTTCAGTTTAGATATATTAATATTATTATTAATAATATTATTAATTTCTATCAAAATAGCAATTCTATTATTTTTCAATTCAATTTGCTCAGACATGATTAAAATATCATTAAAAAAAATATTAACTTCATTAGTAATTTCACATATTTTATTCAAATAAGAAAAAAAATCTTGATTTATAATATAATTCCGCAAAATTGGTTTTAAATAGTAAATTTTTTCTACTAATTTTTTTTCTATATTATCATTTAATAAATTAATATCTATTACAAACTCATTATTTTTAAAATTTTTAATAATATTATTAATTCTTTTATTAATAGAAAATAATTTATTAGCTTTTGATAATTTAGCAAATTTTTCTAAATCATTAATACGTTTTGCTATTTGATTAAAAGGAGGCTGGACAGATATAACTGCTTCAATAATATTTTTTGGAAATTTTAATAAAAGTTGATATTTATATCTTTCATAAATAAATTGGATTATTTCTTCTATAACACTATTATCTATATTATTAAAAGCTTTTGCTGAAGTATATAATAATTCTTTTAATTCAAATTCTTTACTTTCTATACTATTTAAATCGTACATATTTTCATATATACTAATAATACCTAAAGCAGCCCTTCTTAAACCAAAAGGATCTTTTTCTCCATTTGGTTTCATATTTATGCTAAATAAACCTAATAACATTTCTATTCTATCTGATATAAAAAGAATAGCTGATATAATATTTTTTTTATTTATTGGATTAAAAAATTTAATATTATATTGCATTTTTAATGCATCAGACACAAGTTGATCATAACCTTTTTGTAAAACATAATAAGATCCCATTATACCTTGCAATTCTGGAAATTCATTGACCATATTAGTAGATAAATCAATTTTAGATAAATTAGCAGCTTGCTCAGATAACTTGATATCTGCATTTAATATTTTAGCAATATGTTTAGCAATAAATACTATTCTATTTGTTCTATCTAATTGAGAACCTAATTTATTATGATAAATTATTTTACTTAAGCGGGATATCATTTCTTTTAATGATATTTTTAAATCTTGTTCATAAAAAAAATGTGCATCTGATAATCTTGGCTTTATAACACGTTCATTGCCAATAATAATGTTATTGTTATCAACATTACTTACTATTAAAAAATTATGAATTAGAGATTTTTCTTTTTTTGAAAATAAAGGGAAATATTTTTGATGTAATCTCATTGTTAAAATTAAACATTCATTTGGTAACTTTAAAAAATTATTATCAAATTTTCCTAAATATATCACAGGATATTCTACTAACGATGTAACTTCATTTAATAGTTTTTCTGTTTCTGGGTTATCAAATAATAAAGTAGCATCAATTAAATTAGCTTTCTCTAATAATTTATATTTGATAATAGACTTTCTTTTTTCAAAAGATGCTATTATTTTACCCTTTATTTCTAAAATTTTTTCATAATCTTTTGCATGTGTAATTTTTATTTTTGAATTATTAGTCATAATTCTATGACCATATGTATAATCTGTAGCATTTAATCCTAATAATTCAGTACAAATGAGATTATCATCTAGCATAACTAATAAATTTCTAACTGGTCTAACAAATTTGATAGTTGTTAAACCATCATCTAATTGATAACTCATTGTTTTAGGTAAATTAATATTATTTAAAGAATCTTTTAATATATTTTTTAAATAATTTTTTAATAATTGACCTTTTACATGATTTATTAAAAATACATATTCTTGCTGTTCATGTTTTTCTACAGATATACAGTCTAAATTAATGTTTGTTATATTGAATTTTTTTTGTAATTTTTTCAATAAAATATTGGATATTTGACCTTCTGGAGTTATTCCAATTTTTTTAGGCATCAATTTTTCTTTATTGATAAAACTTGGACTTTCATCTAAGATATTATGAAATAGACATGCAATTCTACGAGGTGTTGCAAAAATTTGATAACTAGAATTATTAGATAAAAAACCTGATTTATTAAGATTATCGTAAACATTTTTAGCAAATTCTTCACTAAGATTTTCTAAATATGCTGGTAGTTCTTCAGTTAGTAGTTCTATTAATAAATATTTATTTTTGTTATTTATATTCATATTATTTTATTTATTTTTTGCTAAAGGAAATCCTAATTTTTCTCTTGACATTAAATATGATTTTGCAACTATCCGAGATAAATTTCTTATTTTACTAATGTAATTAGCTCTTTCTGTTACACTTATAGCATTTCTAGCATCTAATAAGTTAAACAAATGTGCTGCTTTTAGAGTTGCTTCATATGCAGGTAAAATTAAGTTCAATTCTACTAGTCTTTTGGCTTCTTTTTCATAATCACTAAAATGATTAAATAATATATCTATAGATGCATAATCGAAATTATAATAAGATTGCTCTAATTCATTTTGCTGAGAAATATCACGGTAATAAATGATTTCATTATTTTTTCTAACATTCCAAATAATATCATAAACATTATCCACACCTTGAATATACATTGCTATTCTTTCCAAACCATATGTAATTTCCCCAGTAGTTAAAATACATTCTAAACTTCCAACTTGTTGAAAATAGGTAAATTGAGTTACTTCCATTCCATTAAGCCATACTTCCCAACCTAAACCCCATGCACCTAAAGTGGGGTTTTCCCAATTATCTTCTACAAACCTAATATCATTATTAGTATCAATTCCTATATATTTCAATGATTCTATATATAAATCAATGATATTAACAGGTGCTGGTTTTAATACAACTTGAAATTGATAATACATTTGTAATCTATTAGGATTATTACCATATCTTCCATCTTTTGGTCTTCTAGATGGTTGTACATAAGCTGCATGCCATGGTTCTGGACCTATTGATTTTAAAAAAGTAGCTGTATGTGATGTTCCTGCTCCTACTTCCATATCATATGGCTGTAATATGGAACAACCATTTTGATCCCAGTAATTTTGTAATTTAAATATTAAATTTTGAAAAGTGATCATATATTTTATTTGATTTTATTAATGTTAAAAATGATATAATAATGTTATTTAGTTAATCTCATATTAAAAATATTTATATTTTTTCAATTAACTGATTTTTTGTTTTATTTAAAAATATATGAATATTTCCCATAGGTAATTTAATTAAAGGATTGATATCAAATAAAGGCTTTAAAACAAATAATCTTAAGTGCATTAAAGGGTGAGGTATTATAAGTTTTTTTGTTTTGATTTTTAAATTGTCATAAAGTAATATATCTATATCTATTGTTCTAGGTTCATTTTTAAAATTTCTTACTCTTCCAAGTAAATTCTCAATAAATTGCAATTTTTTTAATAAAATATGAGGAGATAAAGTAGTTTTAATCATTAATACTGTATTTATATAATATGATCCTGTAGAGTTTATAGGTTCTGTTTTATAAAAAGGGGAACTTTTACAGGTTAAAATACCTTGTATATTTTGAATATATATAATAGACAATTTTACTGTAAAAAGACTATCTCCTAAATTTGATCCCAAACTTAAATATACAGTGTGTATTTTATGATAAAGCATTTTTATGACAATTATTTGTTATTAAAAGATTTTTATTATTAAAAATTTCTTGAATCATTTTTTCTTTTTCTAGTTCATTAGAATTGGCTAATAACATCCACCAATTTGCCAATTGCAAATTTTTTTTCATAAATATAGATTGTAATAGAAAAAAATTGCATGCAGCTCGAAATTTATTTTGTTTAATCATTTTAGATATATTTTTTTTATTTATTTTTTCAAATCTTGGCTGCATAAAAAAAATTTCTCTAATTTCAGAGCAAAATTTTTGCTGTAAATTCATTTTCTTATTTTGCTTTTCTAATATTTGTTTAGTTGCTATGACTAATGCAGGAATATATTTTTCTTTTTTTTGAATAATTTGCCATAAATCATATACTAATGGCCATAATATAGATGCTAATAAAAAACTTGGATTGATACTTTTTCCTATTAATACTCTTTTATCTGTATAACTTAAAACTATATTTAAAAATTCTTTATAATTTTTTTTATCTACATATAAAAATATTTGCTGGTATAATCCAAAATTTATTAAAAAATCTAAATTTTTTACTGCTTGTCCACTAGAAAATATTTTTATAATTTCATCTAACAATCTTGAACATGGAATGTTTTTTAATAAAAAACCTAAATTTCGTATAGGTTTCAGAGTATTATCTGAAATTTTTGCATTTAATTTTGATGCAAATCTGAATGCTCTAAGCATTCTAATAGGATCTTCTCTATATCTTTTCTCAGCATCTCCTATAATAACTATATTTTTATTTTTTAAATCTTTAAATCCATTATGAAAATCTATTATATCTTCTTTTATAGGATCGTAGTATAATGCATTTATAGTAAAATCTCTTCTCTCAGCATCTTCTTTTTGTGAACCAAAATTATTATCTCTTATAATACGACCAAATTTATCCAATATTTGTTTAGAAGAAGGTAATGTTCTAAATGTTGAAACTTCTACTAATTCTTGATTCATTATTACATGCACTATTTTAAATCTTTTGCCAATAATTCTAGATTTTCTAAAAATGCACTTTACTTCATCTGGAGTTGCATTAGTAGCTATATCAAAATCCTTCGGCTTTATGTTTACTAAAATATCCCTTATAGCACCACCAACTATATATGCTTCATAGCCACAATCTCTTAATTTTTTACAAATTTTTATAGCATTTTTTGATATTAATGATATATTTATTTTATGATTTTTACTATATATAATTTTTTCTTTTTTATTATTACAAAAATTATAAATTTTATTAAAAAATTTTGTTATTATACTGCTCATTATATATTCTTATCTTCATCAGTAAATAAATCAATTATTTTCCAATTACGTTTTGTTGCTAATTGACGTAATTCTAAACTTGGATTTGTAGCAATAGGATGTGTTACTATTTCTAATAAAGGTAAATCATTTAAGGAATCACTGTAAAAATAGGAACATTTAAAATCACTAATTTTTTGACCAAATTGTTCTAGCCATTTATTTACATTATGAATTTTTCCTTCTTGAAAATTTATAATACCATCTAAATTACCAGTATATTTACCAAATTTATATTCCAGTTTTGTAGCTATTAAATTTTGGATACCAAATGCTCTTGCTATAGGATATGTTACAAATTCATTTGTTGCTGTGACTATTACACATATATCATTATTTTTTAAATGATTTTTTACTAATGAAATTGCATTTTTTTTAATTGCTGGTCTAATAATTTTTAACATAAAAATTTCATGTAATTCAGCTAATTTTACAACATCAATCTTTGCTAATAAACTTAACATAAATTTAGCAGTTTGATCAGCTTTTAATTGATTTTTATTGTATAAATTCATTAATTGATTATTTGTATCTTTTATTTTATTAGCATCTAGTTTAGAAATATCGCTATTATCAGCTAAAAAATTTACCCATTGATAATCACTATCAATAGGGATTAAAGTATTGTCTAAATCAAATAAAACTAAATTATTATATTTCATAATAAATAAATTCCTTGTGATAAAAGCATATTTCTCAATAAAGAAATAGTTATTGGTTTTCTAGTTTCAAGAGAATAACGATCTAAAGCATCTAATACTATGATTTGTTTTCTAATGTCTCTTTCATAATGATTTAACATCCATTGGAGAACATTATCAATATTTTTTAATCCTCTTTCTTCAGCTTGAGTCTTTAATGCTGTATATTTATCAGAGTCTGATAAAGGTTCTAATCTAAAAATAAGATCCCATCCTAATCTTGTTCTAATATCCTCTCTTACATGCATAAACATTGGAGATAAATTACCAGACAATGTAATTGTAAAAGCATTAGTAGTTGTTGCGATTTCACGCCATTTGTTATATAAAGTAAATAATAATGACTGTCTTGTTTTATCAAAAAGATGTACATTATCTATTAATATAAATTTAGAAAAATTTTGATTATTTTCATTTTCTAAAATATTTTTTATAGAATCTATTTTAGAAATATGATTAAAATAAATACCATTTGTTTCATGTTGTATTGCTTTTAATAAATGAGTTCTTCCAGATCCAGAAGGTCCCCATAAATATATTGCTCTACCTGAAGAAATATTCTTTATGGCAGATAAAGCTTCACTGTTTTTTCCAACAATATAATTTTTAAATGTTTGTTTTGGTGTTTTTAAAATATCGAGTAATAATTGGCTACTCATTTGTTTTTCTTAAACAATTATTAATAAAATTTTTTAAATTATTTTTAAATAAGATTTAAAAATAATTTAATCATATTAAAATCAATTAATATATACTTTTTTATAAATTTATGCATAATATTTCATATATATAATATATTTATATATAATATAATAATAACATAATTGATTATTGTACTATTACAACATATCGTATTTATTATGACTTCTATAGATTATTTCATAGCAATATTTAATAATATTATTTCACATACTAATATTAAACAACTATATTTTTGGTGGTGTATTAATGAATAAAACAAAATTAAAATCAATGACATATCGTGATGCTGGTGTAAATATAGAAGTTGGTGACTCTATGGTTGATATTATTAAGCCAATGGCAGCACGTACTCATAGAAATGATGTTTTAGCTGGTATAGGTGGGTTTGGAGCAATGTTTCAAATTCCTAAAAAATTTCATGAACCAGTACTCGTATCTGGAACTGATGGTGTAGGTACTAAATTACGTTTGGCTTTTCAGTTAAATAAACATAATACTATAGGTATAGATTTAGTAGCTATGAGTGTAAATGATATATTAGTACAAGGCGCAGAACCATTATTTTTTTTAGATTATTTTGCTTGTGGTAACTTGGATATTAATATAGCAAAAAATGTTATTGATGGTATTTCTTATGGTTGTCAATTAGCAGGTTGTGCATTAATAGGTGGAGAAACAGCAGAAATGCCTAGTATGTATATTGAAGGTGAATATGATTTAGCCGGGTTTGCTGTAGGTGCTGTTGAAAAAAATTCAATTATTAATGGTAATAGTATTAAAAATGGTGATTTAATTATAGGAATTAGTTCTAGTGGAGCTCATTCAAATGGTTATTCTCTTATTAGAAAAATAATTGATAATGCAAATATAGATATATATGAAGACTTTTATGGTAAACCATTACATGAAGTTATTATGGAACCAACTAGAATTTATGTAAAACCAATATTATCCTTAATAGAAAAATTTTCTAATAAAGTTATCAAGGGTTTAGCTCATATTACTGGAGGAGGTTTATCTGGCAATATACCACGTATTTTAAAAAATCAATTATCTGCTGAAATATATCGTGATTCTTGGAAAATTCCTCCATTATTTACTTTTTTACAACAAAAAGGTAATGTTGAAGATGACGAAATGTTTAATGTATTTAATTGTGGTATTGGTATGATTATTGTAATTGAACCTGATATGCAATCAGAAGTTATTAACTTTTTATCTGAAAATGGAGAAAATGCAATGGTTATAGGTAAAATTATAGAAACAAATAATAACTCAAAAATTAATATATTATAAAAATATATATCAATTTTTTTCTAAAATTTCTGATATTGTTTTTATTAAAACTTTTTCTATATTTTTAGATGCACAATCAATAATAATTTTATTATTAAATTTTTTTATCCATGTCATTTGTCTTTTAGCTAAATTTTTTGTTGCAAAAGCTATTTGACTTTTGGCATCTTGAAAACTAATTTGATTAGATAAATAAGACCATATTTGTCTATAACCTATACATTTCATTGAAGGCAAATTTGAGTGCATAAATTTACAATTGTAAAGTTTTTGCACTTCTTCAACTAATCCATTCTCTATCATATCATTTAATCTTTTTTCAATTCTACTATGTAAAATACTTTTGTCTCTAGGTTCTAAACTAATAGTAATATATTTGTTTTTTAAATTATTATTAATTTTCTTTTCTTCTAATAAGATACTACTCATAGTATTACCAGTAGTTATATATATTTCTAACGCTCTTATAATCCTTTGAGAATCATTAGGATTTAACTTATTAGCAGTTTCTAGGTCATATTTTTGTAATTTTTGATATACAAAATTTAAACCATTTTTTTTGATATCATCTATAATAAGACATTTATTATGATAATCTGATTTAGGTAATTTATTTAGTCCATTTTGAAGTACATTATAATACATCATAGTACCACCAACTATAATTGGTATTTTATTTCTATTTTTAGCATTGTTGATGATAATTTCTACATCATCAGAAAAATTAGCAACAGAATAATATTCAAATGGATTTACTATATCAATAAGATGATGTTTAATTATTCTTCTTTCATTTGTAGATGGTTTAGCTGTTCCTATATCCATACCTTTATAAATAGTTGCTGAATCCATATTAATTACTTCTATAGGCCAAATATTTGCTATATTTTTTATCAGTGAACTTTTACCAGAAGCAGTAGGTCCAATTATACAAATAATTTTATTCATTTTATTTTCCCCTAAAAAATAATTTATCTATATCTTTTAACGAAAAATATAACCAAGTTGGTCTACCATGATTACATTGATTAGCTTTATTAGTTAATTCCATTTGTCTAAGTATATTGTTCATTTCTTCAATATTTAATTTTCTATTAGCTCTTAATGAATTATGACATGCAATATTTGCAAGAATTTTATAAATTTTTTCTTTAAAACTATAACTATTATCTAATTTATATAATTCTGATAATATTTCTATCATTAATTTATTTATATCTTGATTTTGTATAATAGATGGAATACTTAATATTGATAATTTATTATACCCAATGATTCTAATATCAAAACCTATAGAATTAATATATTGAATATGTTCTTCTAATACGAGTAAAAATTTATTTGGAATATTTACTATAATTGGTATTAATAAATTTTGTTGTGTAATTTTTTTATTATCAAAATCTATTTTCATTTTTTCGTATATAATTCTTTCATGTGCAGCATGAATATCTACTAATATAATTCCTGTTTGATTTTGTGATAAAATATAAATGCCATGAATTTGCGCAATAGCAGTTCCTAAATTATATTTGCTAACATTATCTTCTAATAAATTATTTTGTATAGATTTCTCAATATTTATATTTTTTAGATGATGATTTTTATCATTATAAGTCTCTTCTTGAGATAACAACGGTATAAACTGATTGCAATCATTTTTTATGTTTGAATATAATATTTTATTGTTTTTTATATTATTTAATTTATTAAGAAAAGTTTCTATGCATGTTTTAACTATATTATATACATGATTACTATCATAAAAATGTACTTCCTGTTTTGAAGGATGTACGTTTATATCGAGATATTTACTATTAATTTCTATAAAAATAATATAACTTGGTTTATTTTTACTATAAATAACATCTTTATATGCATTTTGTATAGCTTGACTAATAATACGATTTTTTATGAATCTATTGTTAATATAAATATATTGTTTACTAATAATAGAATCTAAAAAAGATGGATTTATGATTTTACCAGATATATTTAAAAATTCTGATTTATGATCTATATTTATGGAGTATTGTATAAATTCACCTCCTAAAATTTCTTTTATACGTTGTTCTTTAATATTTTTTTTATATTTATATAGTAAATTTTTGTTGTGATATAAAGAAAATGAAATATCATTAAATGATAAAACAATTTTTTCAAAAATATCTAAACAATTTCTTAATTCATTATTATCTGATTTAAGAAATTTTCTTCTAGCAGGTATATTATGAAAAATATTTTTTATTTCAATAGTAGTTCCAATAAAACCGTGAGTTGCTTTTAGGATATTATTTTTAACATCAAATTTCCATGAATTTTCATCACTTTGCGTACGAGTTATTATAATAATATCTGCTATAGTATTAATAGAGGCTAAAGCTTCTCCACGAAAACCCATAGATGAAATTGTCTCTAAATCTTCTATTTTATAAATTTTATTTGTAGAGTGTTTTTTTATAGCTAAATATAATTCATTTTTTTCAATTCCATATCCATTATCTTTTACTATAATTCTATTTTTCCCTCCATGTTCGAGATAAATATCAATAGAATCTGCATATGCATCTATAGAATTTTCTATAATTTCTTTTAAAATAGATGATGGTCTATGTATTATTTCTCCTGCAGCAATTTGATTAGATAATGTATCTGACATTTCTATAATTGGTAAGCGTTTTATCATAATATATATTTAATTTTTAATATCAAAATATTTTTTTATACAAATTAAAATAGCTTTTGCAATATTATTTTGATAATCATTTGATTTTAATAACTGTTCTTCTAAAGGATTACTTATAAAAGCTGTTTCTATTAAAACTGAAGGAATATCAGGGATTTTTAAAATGGCAAAATTTGCATGCTCGACATTTTTTTTGTATAAAACATTGAATTTTTTAAATTCGTTTAATAAAAAATTACCTAACTTAATAGAATTATTAATTTGTAATGTAGTAGATAAATCTAGCAATATTTTAGCTATATTTTGATCTTGGGTTGTCAAATTAATACCACCTATTAGATCAGATGAATTTTCTTTATTAGCAATCCATTTTGCCTGTGTGCTAGATGCACCAACATTGGATAATACAAAAACTGATGTACCTCTAGCATTAGATTTAAACCATGAGTTAGTATGTATTGATATTAGTAAATCAGCTTTCATTATTCTAGCTTTTTTTATTCTTACATTTAGAGGAACAAAATAGTCACCTTCTCTAGTAAGATATGCATTCATGTTAGGAGTATTATTTATTAAAATTTTTAATTTTTTAGCTATACTCAATACAATATCTTTTTCATATAGTCCTACTTTTCCAATTGCTCCTGGATCTTCACCACCGTGTCCTGGATCTATTACAATATTAAATTTTTTTCTATGGCTACGAAATTCTATGCTATTAATAATATCATCAATAGGATCTTTAATAATATTATTTTTTTTAGTTATATCTATTAAAGACATTAAAGAATCTTGTTTCGATTTTGTATATAAATCTAATATAAGTCTATAATTATAATTAGATACAGGTTTTAAAATGAATATTTGAGGTTCTATATCTTTTTTTAAATAAAATACTACCCTTACAATATTATGTTCATATTGTGCAATTTTAATTTTAATTATATAAGGATCATCACATTTTATTAAAGATGATATCTTTTGAATAATTTTATTTATTTTTAAATTATGAATATCAACTACTAATCTATTAGGATCTTTTAAAAAAAATTTTTTAACACTAATATTATTGTCTAATTCTATAGTAATACGTTTATATTCATTAGAATGCCATATTCTCACATCAATTGCTGAATTAGCATATGAAAAAGTAGATATTCCATAAAATAATATAAATAACATAAATAAAATAAATTTTACATAATTTATTTTGAATTTACTTATCATTATATTTTTATATGATCTTTTGCAAAAATTTTAGCTACACGATTTTTATTAATATACTCTAATACAATTGATATATTTGGTTTAGGTAAATCATCTAAAAAAATTTCAGGCCATTCAATTAATAAAATAGAATTATTTTTTATGTAATCTTTTAATTCAAATAAAATTGATGTATCTCTGTTATTTAATCGATAAAAATCAATATGATAAAATTTAAAACTTTCTGTAGAATAATATTCTATTATATTAAAACTTGGACTTTTGATTCTTGCTTTAATTCCACAATTTTGTAATATATATCTTATTAATGTAGTTTTTCCAATACCAACCGGTCCATTTAAGTGAATATTAATATTATTTGCATGCCCATTTTTTAAAATAAATTTTGAAATTTTCTGGGCAATGATAATTGTATCTTGCAAGTTATTTATATTAGCTATATTGATCATAATATTTAATTGAAAATCTTAATTTTATGGAAATAAACGATTAATGTCCCATGTGTGAGATTTATTTTTTATATATGAAAATCTATCATGTAATCTTGAAGTACGTCCTTGCCAAAATTCAAAATATATTGGATTTAATATATATCCTCCCCAATGAGCTGGTCTAGGTGGGTGATTTTGATATTTATCTTGAAAGAATTTAGATCTTTCCATAAGTTCTTCTTTGTTAGTATTTTGACTTTGTTTAGAAACCCATGTATTTATTTTTGATTGAATAGGTCTAGTATCAAAATATTTATCTGAATCTTCTGAACTTATTTTTTTAATTGAACCTTCTATTCTAATTTGCCTTTCACTAATTTGCCAAAAAAATAATAAACATCCATTTGGATTGTTTTCTATATCTTTTCCTTTATGAGAATTATAATTTGTATAAAATACAAAACCTTCATCACTAAAATTTTTTAATAATACAATTCTAGAAGACGGAAATCCTTTTATATTTACTGTAGATAAAGACATAGCATTAACATTTATTTCTTTATCTTTTAATGCATCTTTAAACCATTGATCAAATTGTACAAATGGTGAAAGATTTAAATCTTCTTCATCAAGTGATTTTTTATTAAAATCTATATGTTCTTTAAAAATATCATTATCATAAATTTTATTGTTATTCATATAAAAAATCCAAATAAAATATAAAATATTATTTTATAATAAATATTATTAATATTTATATCATTTTCTCATTAAAATTTTTATGTTATCTAAAAATATAATTAATTATGACAGATTATTTTCTGGAACTTATAGACTATATGGTAATAATGCTAAAAATATATTACAAACATTGAACATAGTAGTAGTTGGTATAGGAGGAGTAGGATCTTGGGTAGTAGAATCTTTAGTACGTTCTGGAGTCTTAAATATTACTATTATAGATATGGATCATATTTCAGAATCTAATATTAATAGACAAATACATGCTACTATTCCTAATCTTGGAAAATCTAAAGTATATGCAATGAAAGAAAGAGCTCAACATATTAATCCTAATTGTATAATTAATTGTATAGAAGATTTTTTATTAGAAAATAATATAGATGAAATTTTATCAAAGATAAAATTTCATTTTTTAATTGATTGTACTGATAATATTAAAGCTAAAATAGCAATGATTTTGTATGCAAAAAAACATAATAAATTTATATTGTCCTGTGGTGCTGCTGGAGGAAAAGATAATCCTTTATTAATTAAGTATAGTGATCTATGTTATTCTCAGAATGATGCATTATTATCTAAATTACGTTATGAGCTAAGAAAAAATTTTAATTTTCCTAAACATTTTAAGAAAAATATTATTAGAAAAAAAATGAATATACCTGTAATATGGGTTGATCAAGTAGCAAAAATCAAAGATTGCAATATTATGAAAAAAGATAAAATTATAGGAGGTTTATCTTGTCATGGTTATGGATCTATTATTACAGTAACTGCTTCTATGGGTTTTATAGCTGCAGGTATTATTTTAAATAAAGCATTATTAGATTAATATTTCATTATTTAAAATTCTTGATATATTTTATCAATGCACTTTTAGTATGAGATTTATATTTTTCGTTATATAAAATATTATTTAAATTATCTTGAAACATTAAATTACCACCTTTATCTCCACCACCAGGACCTAAATCTATAATCCAATCTGCATGATATATGAGTTCTAAATTATGTTCTATAACTATTATAGTACTATTTCCATATTTTAAAATATTTTTTAATATATTTATAAGATTTATAACATCATACATTGATAAACCAATAGTAGGCTCATCTAATATATATAAATTATTTATATTTTTATCTTTATTAAAATTAAATTTAGATATTTCATATGCTAATTTTAATCTTTGAGATTCACCGCCTGATAAAGTTTTAGATGATTGCCCTATTTTTAAATATCCTAAACCAAAATCTTTTAAAATATGAAGTTTATTGTAAATTTTTTTATGAAATGTAAAAAAATTTAATGCATCACTTATTTCCATATTTAATATTTCATCTATATTTTTGTTATGAACTTTAATTTCTAAAATTTTTTTACTAAATCTTTTGCCATGACATTCATAACATTCAATACTAGTATTAGGCAAATAAATCATTTCTAATTCAATATATCCATATCCATCACAAACTTTGCAACGACCTTCACCTGTATTAAATGAAAAATGTTTGATATTCCAGCCATTTATTTTAGCTTGATTTGTATTTGAAAATAGTTGTCTTATATCATCCCAAAATTCCATATATGTTGCAGGACAAGATTTAGAATTTTTCCCTATAGAACTTTGATTAATTTTTATTATATTTTTTATATCTTCGTTCATGACCAAATCTTTACAGCCAAAAAAATTTTTTATTTTATTATTATAAATAATTAAATTTTTAACTAAAATATCATTAACTAAAGTTGACTTTCCAGATCCAGAAACTCCAGTCACTACACATAAATTATTAAGTAAAAACTTAATATTTAAGTTTTTTAAATTTCTAAAGTTTATATTGTTTATAATTATTGATGTATCTTTTTGGGAATATTTATATAAATCTTTTTTACAAATAAAATGATGAAATTCCTTATTTAAATATTTTCCGGTAATTGAATTATGAGAATTCTTAATGTTTATAGGATTCCCTTGAAAAATGATATTACCACCATACTGACCTGCATAAGGACCAATATCTATAACATGATCTGCATTTTTTATAATATCTTCATCATGTTCTACAACTATAAGAGTATTACCTTTATGAATTAATTTATATAATGCTTTTAATAATTTTTTTGTATCTATAGAATGTAATCCAATAGTTGGTTCATCAAGTATATAACATATACCTTCTAAATTTAATCCTAGGTAAGAAGCTAATTTTACACGTTGTAATTCACCACCAGATAAAGTATTAATAGATCTATTTAATTTTAAATAATCTAGACCCATATCAATCATAAATTTTAATCTATGTTTTATTTCTTTAAAAATATTGGAATATATTATTTTTTCACGTTTATTTTTTATATTTATTTTACCTAAAAAAATAAATAAATCTTTTATCGTCATATCAGATATTTTGTTTATAGAAACATTCTGAAAAGTTACATTAGATGCTTTTACATTTAATCTACTACCATTACATGATGTACATAAATTTTCTTCATTATTTTCTAAAGATTGATTATTATCAATACCAGTCCCTAAACAATTAGTACACCATCCATATCTCGAGTTAAATGAAAAAAATTGTGAAGTTAATTCAGGAAATAATATATTACAATTCAAGCATATTTTTTTTATAGGTATAGAACATTTATCAAATAAAAGTAAATTTTTATTAACTATTAAATCATTATTATTTTGATCATTTATATTCAAATATATATTAATAATACCATTACTTATAAATATTGCATCTTTTAATATATTAATTATTTTATCTTTATTTTTAATATTTATTAAAATTTTTTCTATTATTATGTCTATAGTATGTTTTTTTGTATTATTAATGAGAGATGTATAACTTGATGCAGAACATATTTTATTATCAATTAATATATAATCAGAAGAATAATTTTTAATTTTTTTATATATATTATCATATATAACGTGACTATCAGCTACTAAATTAGCTGTAATAATTACAATTTTATTTTTATATTTTTTTAATAAAAAAGCTATAATTTGTTCTAAATTATAACTAAAAACTGGTTTATTACATTGATTACAAATTTGTAAACCTAATTTTGAATATAATAGTTTAAAAAAATAATAAATATCAGTCAAAGTGCTAATTGTAGATTTACAATTACCTATATTATGATGCTGTTTTAGTGCAATAGTTGGAGGTATACCTAATACATCTTGTACTTTGCTTTTTTCCAAAGGTTTTATAACAGAAAATTTATTTAAACTTATTGTATTTAAATATTTTTTCTTACCTTCATTGAAAATGATATCAAAAGCTAAGGAAGATTTTCCTGATCCTGAAACACCTGTAATAACATTTAAGCATCCTAATGGTATTTTAACATTAATATTTTTTAAATTATTTGCATAAGCATTAATAATATTAATCTTATTAATTGATTTTTTATGTATATTATTTATATATTTTTGATTTAAAATCGATGATTTATCAATGTAGTCAATATATTTTTTTAATTCTAATCCTGTTAATGATACATTATTATTAATAATATCATCTAATTTACCAGTAGCTACAACTTCGCCTCCATTTAATCCACTACCAGGTCCCAACTCTATAATCCAATCAGAAATCTTAATAAAATCTAAGTTATGTTCTACTACTATAATAGTATTTTGAAATTTTAATAAATCATAAAATATTGATAATATATTATTAATATCTTCAAAATGTAAGCCTTTTGTAGGTTCATCAAAAATAAACAAACTATCTTTTTGATTTTCATTAATATTAGATATATATGTAATTAACTTTAATCTTTGTAATTCACCATCAGATAATGTAGTTAAAGATTGTCCTAATAATATATATCCTAGCCCTATATCCTGAATTTTTCTCAATTTTTTTAAAATATTAATATCTGTAAAAAATTCAACTGCTTCAGATATAGACATATTTAATACTTCAGATATATTAGCTTTTTTATTAATTTTCAAGTTTTCTAATTTTATATTTAGGATGTCAGATTGAAAACGAGTACCATTACATTCTGGGCATATACAATGTATATCTGATATAAACTTTATATCTATATTTTCATAACCAATACCATTACAAAATAAACATCTTTCATTTCCAGTATTAAAACTAAACGATCCTTGAGTATATCCTTTTGCTATAGACGTTGATAATTGAGCAAATAATTTTCTAATTAAATCATAAACTTTGATATAAGTTGCAATAATCGATTTTTTTGTATTAATTACTTTAGATTGATCTACTAAAATTACTTTTTTGATATTTTCAATTCCTGAAGTACATATAAAATTGTTAGATTTTTCTAAAATTTTGCTTATAACATTGTTGATCAATGTAGATTTACCAGATCCAGATATACCAGTAATACATGTGAGTTTACCAATAGGAAGTTCAATTTTAATATTTTTTAAATTGTTTACACAAATATTTTGAACAATAATTTTTGGTAATTGATCTATTTGAAAATTATAAATATTACGTACTATTAATTTTTCTTTTTTAATATATTGTGCTGTTAATGTATTAGAATTTATAAAATTTTTAATATCACCATTAAATACAATATTACCACCATCTTTGCCAGGACCAGGACCTATTTCTATAATTGTATCAGCTGATAAAATAATTTTCGGATTATTATCAATAACAATAACTGTATTATTATTACTACGTAATTTATGGAAATTTTTAATTAATTTATCTATGTCACTATTATGTAAACCAGTAGAAGGTTCATCTATTATAAATATTGTATTAGTTAGATTATTGCCTAATGATTTTATAATTATAATTTTTTGTAATTCACCACTAGATAAAGTATTGACTGTTCTATTTAAATTTAAGTACCCCAATCCAAAATCTAAAATTAACTGTAATCTAGATAAAAGATCTAAATATACATTATGTGTTTCATTTTCTTTATCATGCAAGTATAAATAATGTATATACTTATATAATGTAAATATTTCTAAAGACATAATATCATTTATATTTAATCCATTTGGATTATTTAAAATTTTATTACTATCTAATATTTGTTCATTTAAATTTTCTGATAATTTTATATTTTTACTACCAATTCTCCATAATAAAAATTCATTTTTTATCCTAGTTCCTTTACATTGAGTACATAATATTCTTTTTTTATATTTTGATAGCAAAACTTTAATTTGAATTTTATATGATTTAGTTTCTAACCAATGAAAAAATGGTATTATTCCATACCAATAATTTTCCCAAGATTCAACAAAATTATGTTGAGTATCATGGTGTTTTTCTCCATATAAGATTAAAGTTTTTTGTGAATCATAAAGATCTTTCCATGGTATATTTAATGGAATATTAAATTTTTTTAAAAATTTTAATAAATCATTTTTATATTTTTCGTGTGATTTAATTTGTAAAAGCTTAATTGCACCTTCTTTTATGGTTAAATTTTGATTAGGTATTATTAAGTCTAAACTTGGTTCTATAGTATGCCCAAAACCTTTACAATATTCACAAGCACCTACTGGAGAATGAAAGGAAAAACAATTTTGATTTACTTCATTGTAATGTATATTACAGTTAGAACAATAAAGACTATTGCTATAATTCAATTCAATATTTATAACATCATTATTCGTAAAAAAAATTAAAATTTTCCCCTTTCCTTGATCTAAAGATTTATTTATATTTTCTAACAAAAAATGATCTTTTTCTATTTGTATAGGTAATTTAGATTTATATTGTATGACATATATTATATCTTTAATATCATAATTTGTTATATTTTCTAAAATATCTGATATTTGAAATACATGAAATTCTTTAGAAGTTTTTTTATAAAAAATTCTACTATATCCTATTTTTAATAAAACAGATAAAATGTCTTCTATATAAAAATTTTCAGGAATAATGATTGGGAATGTAATAAATACAATATGATTTTTTAATTCATAATATTTTGATTGTAAATCTGATATTATTAAATTGGTATCGTATTTTTTTATCAATTTTTTGCATTTTTTACAAAATAACTTGCTTTTATGCAAAAATAATAATCTTACATACATATTAATGTCTGTAATTGACCCAATAGTATGATAAAAATTTTTAATTTGGTTTTTATTAGAAATTGCTATTGAAGGTTGTAAACCATTAATTTTAGTTACATTAGGCCTATTAATTTTATCTAAAAATTGTTTAATATATGTTGAAAAAGTTTCTATATATAATCTATTACTTTCTGCATGAATTGTTTCTAATGCAAAAGAACTTTTACCTGAACCTGATACACCAGTAATAACTATTAATTGATTTTTTTTTATACTAATATCAATATTTTTAAGATTATTTTGTTTGGCTCCATATACTTCAATGCTATTTTGCATAAATGACCTATACAAAAATTATAATAAAATTAATATAATAATATTATTATTTTTATACTGTACAATAAAATAAATTATAATATTATAAGTAAGATTATACTATACATTTAAAATTATGAGGATTAATATAATGGCAGAAATAAAACGTGTTAGAAAAAATACATTAGAAAGACGTTGTCTTGGTAAAACATTTAAAAGGTTATTTTCTACTTCTGGAAAAACTATTTTTAAAATGCTAGAAAAAATAAAGAAAAATTAATAGTTACAAATGGCTCAATATATATATACAATGAACCGCGTTAGCAAAATCATTGCAGGCGGTAAAACTATACTAAAAGATATATCTTTATCATTTTTACCTGGAGCTAAGATAGGCGTTTTGGGTTTAAATGGAGCAGGAAAATCAACTCTATTAAAAATCATTGCAGGTATAGATCAAGAAATAGATGGTAATATAAATGTTATGCAAGGAATAAAAATTGGTTATTTACCACAAGATCCTATTATTGATTCTAATATTACAGTAAAAGATTTTATAGAAAGTAGTGTAGATAATTTATTTAAAGCAAGACAAGAATTAAATAATATATATGAATTATATGCTGATCCAAATGCTGATTTTGATTTTCTTTCTTCTGAACAAGCAAGGTTAGAAGCAATTTTATCTGCGTCTGCTTCTAGTGGAATTGATGATTTAGATAATCGTATACAGATAGCAGCAGACGCGCTTAGACTTCCTGATTTTTCAAAAATAATAGGTTATCTTTCAGGAGGTGAAAAAAGGAGAGTAGCTTTATGTGGTGTATTGCTATCTAAACCAGATTTATTACTATTAGATGAGCCAACTAATCATTTAGATGCAGAAAGCGTTGATTGGTTAGAAAAATTTTTATACAAATTTAATGGTACTGTAATTGCGGTTACACATGATCGATACTTTTTAGATAATGTGGCTGAATGGATTTTGGAATTGGATAGAGGGATCGGTATTCCATGGAAAGGAAATTATAGTTCTTGGTTAGAGCAAAAAAATTTACGTATATCACAGGAAGAAAATTCAGAAAATTCTCGTAAAAAAACGATATTAAAAGAATTAGAATGGATTAAACAAAATCCTAAAGCTAGACAAGTTAAATCTAAAGCTCGCTTAAATAAATTTGAAGAACTTGTTTCATTTGAATATCAAAAAAGAAATGAAACTCAAGATATATTTATTCCAGTAGGTGAACGCTTAGGTAATGAAGTATTAGAATTAAAAAATATTAATATGTCATATAACAATAATATTTTAATAAAAAATTTAAATTTTAAATTACCTGCAGGTTCAATTGTTGGAATTATAGGAGCTAATGGTACTGGTAAAACTACTCTATTTGATATTATAACAGGTAAAATACAACCTAATTCAGGTGAAGTTATTTTAGGTAAAACAGTAAAAATATCATTTGCTAATCAGTTACGCGATTTTATAGATTCAGAAAAAACTGTATTTGAAGTTCTTTCAAAAGGATCTGATATTATAAAAATTGGAAAATTTGAATTATCTTCTAGAGCTTATTTAAGCAAATTTAATTTTAAAGGTAGTGATCAAAATAAAAAAATCAAATTTTTGTCAGGTGGAGAGAGAGGTAGATTACATTTAGCACTATCTTTAGTTACTGGTGGTAATTTTTTACTATTAGATGAACCATCTAATGATTTAGATGTTGAAACTTTAAGATCTTTGGAAGATGCACTATTAGAATTTGCTGGCAATATTATGGTAATTAGTCATGATAGATGGTTTTTAGATAGGATATCAACTCATATATTAGCATTTGAAGGAAATTCAAATATAACATTCTTTGATGGTAATTATAGTGAATATGAAAAATATAAGAATCAATTATCATTACAAAAAAAGACCTTTAAATATAAAGGTCTGAAATAATTATTTAATTTGATTCATTTCTATTTTTACTTCTAAAATATCTAGAGATCCATCTCTTTCTAAGTTAACTTTTATATCTTCGGGATTTACCTTTATATATTTAGAAATTACCTCAATTAATTCTTTTTGTAATTGAGGTAAATAATCAATAGATCCTTCAGATCTTTCTTGAGCTAAGATTATTTTTAATCTATCTTTTGCTAATAATGCAGACTTTTTTGGCGTACCTAAAAAAAATGATAAAAAAGACATTTTATTTCCTTCTAAATAATCGTTTTAATATGCCTGGTTTTTCATAATTTATAAATTTCATATCTATATCATTTCCTAGATATCTAGATACTAAATCTTTATATGCTATTGATACATCAGTATTATCCATATGAATAACAGGAATACCTTGATTTGAAGCACTTAGGATATTTTCAGACTCTGGTATAATTCCAATTAAATTTATTCTTAAAATATCTTCTATATCTGAAATAGATAACATTTCTCCGTTTATAGCTCTTTTAGCATTATAACGTGTTACTAACAAAAATTCTTTTATCGGTTCTTCATTATTAATAGCTCGCTTTGATTTAGAAGACAATATACCTAATATTCTATCAGAATCTCTTACAGAAGAAATTTCTGGATTTGTAACAATAATTGCATCATCAGCAAAATATGCAGCCATTAAAGCACCTGTTTCTATACCTGCAGGTGAATCACATACTATATATTCAAAACCCATATTTTTTAAATCATTTATAATTTTTCCTACACCATCTTTAGTTAAAGCATCTTTATCTCTAGTTTGTGAAGCAGGTAAAATATATAAATTTTGTACTAATTTATCTTTAATTAATGCTTGATTTAGTGTAGCATCATTATTAATAACATTTACAAAATCATATACTACTCTTCTTTCACATCCCATAATGAGATCTAAATTACGTAAACCAACATCAAAATCAATAACTACTGTTTTATATCCATGCATAGCTAAACCTGCAGAAAAACTTGCACTACTAGTAGTTTTTCCTACTCCACCTTTTCCTGATGTTATGACAATTACACGTGCCATTATAAATTGACCTTTAAAATTTTTTATTACAAAAAAATATTCAAACTTAATAGATTAGATTAACTTATTTAAATTGATTCAATATATAATTTTTCATTATATAAATAAGTTAATGTTGGACGATTATATATATTTTTATTTAACTTATTATCTAACATATTATAAATACCTGATATAGATAATAACTCGGCGTCTAATTGAGTTGTAAATATACATGATTTCACATTCCCGTTAGCACCAGCTATTGCTTTACCCCTTAATGGTCCATATACATGAATATGACCATCTGCAATGATTTCAGCTCCTTGGCTTACCATTCCTATTATAACTAAATCAGCATTTTTTGCATATATTTTTTGCCCTGATCTCAATGGTTTATTAATAATCAATGTAGGTTCTTGAATACTAGTTTGTTTATTATAATTTTTATTAATATAAGTATTATCTATATAAGGGATACCATAAATAATTAAATTACTATAATTATTACCTATTGCATTAAAACCAATTATATTTAATTTATGCTGTTTTAATACATTAAGTAATTCTTTTACATCTATATCATCATTTACATTTGTTAAATCTAATATTAAAGATTCATTTTGAAAAAATAATGGATTTTTAGATATATGCTGTCTTAAATTAATATTAATCAAATTAATATCATTAGAATAAATCACTAATTTTATTGCATATAATGTGATACCTTTGAAGTCTATTATTGAATATAAATATTGTGTAGTAGTATTCATTTATTTAGAATTTTTCCAAGAATCTTTTAATGTAACTATTCTATTTATGATAGGTATATGATTTGTTTGTTTTTTATCTAATTTAAAATAACCCATTCTTTCGAATTGCCAATAATCATTATGATCTAAGACTATACCTTCTTCTAACCAAATTTTAGCTTCTACTTTAGATTTATCATTGATATAATCTAAAAAATTTTTACCACTAGAATCTGGATATGGATCATTAAATAATCTATCATATAATATAACATTAGCATGTGAAGAATATTTTTGAGTTACCCAAGTAATATTACCTTTTACCTTAAATTTATTAGATCCTTCAGTATTACTTTTTGTATTTTCTATATATTCAGCATGTACTTCTAAAATGTTATTATTTTGATCTTTTATGCATTTTGTACATTTTATTATATAACTATATTTTAATCTTACTATATTTCCAGGATAAAGACGAAAATACCCTTTAGTAGGATTTTCTAAAAAATCATCAAAATTAATCCATAATTCTCTACAAAAATTAAATTTACGGATTCCATCAGACGGATTATGTGGATTCACTGGTGCATAACAAATTTCTGATTTATTTTCAGGATAATTAGTTATTATCAATTTTAAAGGATTAATTACAGCCATGAATCTTTTTGCAGTTAGCTCTAGCTCATCACGTAATGATTGTTCAAGAATAGAATAGTCAATAGTAGATTCAGATTTAGAGATAGGTATTTTTTCACAAAAATTAAGTATAGAGTTTGGAGTATATCCTCTTCTACATAATCCTAATATAGTAGGCATCCTAGGATCATCCCATCCTTCTACATAATTACCTTCAATCAATTGTAATAATTTTCTTTTGCTTGTAACTATATAAGTTAAATTTAATTTTGAAAATTCATATTGTCTAGGAAATGGTTTATTAATCTTATTTAAATTATATAAAATATTAAGAGTCCAATCATAAAATGGACGTTGATCTTCAAATTCTAATGTACATATACTGTGTGTGATACCTTCTAATGCATCTTCTATTGGGTGAGCCCAATTATACATAGGGTATATACACCATTTTTTTTTAGTACGATAATGCTCAATATGACGTATACGATATATTATAGGATCTCTTAAATTAATATTTGGTGAGCTCATATCTATTTTTGCTCGCAAAACTAAATGTCCATTAGGAAATTTTCCATCACGCATGTCTCTAAATAAAGATAAAGATTCATGGATTGGTCTATTTCTCCAAGGAGAATTTTTGCCAGGCTCTGTTAATGTACCTCTATTTAATTTAATCTCATCTTGAGTTTGTTCATCTATATAAGCATATCCGCCTTCTATCATACTTTCAGCAAATTCAAACATATATTCAAAATAATCACTTGCATAATATAAATTATTTTCACCATCTGTATCCCAACTATATCCTAGCCATTTTATAGCTTTTATAATAGATTCAACATACTCTGAATTCTCTTTATCAGGATTAGTATCATCAAATCTTAAATGGCATCTACCATTATAATTTAATGCTAAACTAAAATTTAAAAAAATGCTTTTAGCATGCCCAATATGTAAATAACCATTTGGTTCAGGTGGGAATCTTGTACGAATTTTTGCCTTGTCAATTTTATTTTTATTTTGTTTATAAGATGGAGCTGGATATCCTGCCCATAATTTATTTTTGAATAAGTTATTTTTTAAATCTTTTTCTATTATATTTTTAATAAAATTAGTTTTTTCTTTCGTTAATGGTTCTAAAATTGCCATAATAATATTTAGATTACTTTTTAAGTTATATCTACCCAAAAATTTAATTTTTATTGTTTTTTATTAATTTTTAAATTATTTAGAGCTGTTTCTGTTATAATTCGTCCTCTATTAGTACGTTGTATATATCCATTTTGGATTAAATATGGTTCTATAACATCTTCTATTGTACTTTTTTCTTCACTGATTGCTGCTGCTAAACTATCTATACCAACTGGACCACCATTAAATTGATAAATAATAGATTCTAATAACTTTCTATCCATCATATCTAAACCATTTTTATCTACTTCAAGAAGTGATAAAGCGGAATTTGCAGTTTCTATATTAATATATCCCTTAGACATAACTTCAGAATAATCTCGTACTCTTCTTAGAAGTCTATTAGCAATCCTAGGAGTTCCTCTAGAACGTTTTGCTATTTCATTAGATCCTTCTATATCTATATTAAGATTCATTAATTTAGCACTTCTATTTATAATTTTTGTTAAATCAGAAGTATTGTAAAATTCAAGTCTAGATACTATACCAAACCTATCTCTAAGTGGATTAGTTAGCATTCCAGCTCTGGTAGTAGCACCAACTAATGTAAAAGGTTTTAGATCTATTTTAATACTCCTAGCTGCAGGACCTTCTCCTATCATTATGTCTATTTTGAAATCTTCAAGTGCTGGATATAATATTTCTTCGACTACAGGTGAAAGACGATGTATTTCATCTATAAACAGTACATCATTTTGATCTAAATTAGTTAATAAAGCAGCTAAATCACCGGGTTTTTCTAAAATAGGTCCTGATGTATGTTTTAAATTTGCACCCATTTCATATGATATAATATGTGCTAAAGTAGTTTTTCCTAATCCAGGAGGACCAAATAATAGTACATGATCTAATGACTCTTTTCTATTTTTAGCTGCTTCTATGAAAATTTTTAATTGAGCAATTACTTTTTGTTGCCCAACATAGTCTGCTATAGATTTTGGTCTTAATGCTCTTTCTATTGATTCTTCATTATTAGAAATAATTTTTTGTGTAATTAATCTATCTTTATCACTATCAATAACTGATAAAGAGTCTTTTTTAATAATCATTTGAGTATATTTATCAGTAAAAATTTTATTTAGATAACAAATTTAGCCCTTCTTTAATTCCATTTGATACATCTATATTATCAGAAAGTTTACTTAGAACTGAGATTACTTCCTTTTCTGAATAACCTAAAGCAATAAGAGCATCTAAGATATCTTTTTTACTATTTACATAATCTTGCTTTGATATATCATTTATAATTATATCATTGAATTTTTCTTTTAATTCTAATATTAATCTATCAGCTGTTTTTTTTCCTATACCTGGAATGGTTGTTAATTTATAAGACTCTCTTGAAATAATAATTTTTGATAATTCTTCAATAGAAATTTTAGACAGTATGGCTAAAGCAGTACGTGGACCTATACCACTTACCTTAATTAACATTCTGAAAATATTTCTTTCATTTGCATTTTTAAATCCATATAATGTGTGAGCATCTTCCCTAATAATTAAATGAACAAATATTAATATTTGTTCATTTAATTTAGGCAATATTTCTAAAATATTATTAGAAATTTCAATACTATAAACTATGCCTTGTACATTTACATATATTGTATTTGGAGATTTTTCTACAAAAATACCTATTATTCTATCTATCATTATATTATGTATCTCATTATATTATGTATCTGCCATTTTTTATTTTTTTTATATAGTTATCAATTATCATATTTTGATTGATTGATAATTTATTTTTTATCGAAAACGTATTTGCATGACATAAACTACATGCTAAAGCATCAGCAGAATCTTCTGAAGGTATATTATTAAGAGATAAAAGGTTTTTTACCATGATTTGAATTTGATATTTAGATGCCCTTCCGTTACCTACAATTGATTTTTTTATTTGTAAAGCAGTATATTCATATAACGGAATTGACATATTTGCTATAGCACACATAGCTGCACCTCTAGCTTGTCCTAACAATAATGTTGTTGCAGGATTATTATTTAAAAATATTATTTCCATAGCTGCTACGTTAGGCTTGGTTTCTAAAGCTATTTCTTTAAGGCTGTCCATGATAATTTTTAATCTTTTAATCATAGTTAAATTATTAGGTACATCAACAGTCCCACTAATAACATATAATGATTTAGACCCTACAATATCAATTACTCCAAAACCAGTATGTCTAAGACCTGGATCTATCCCCAAAATTCTCATTAATGACAAAAATTTCTGATACCAGAAATAACCATTGTTATATTATGTTCGTTAGCAGCTAAAATAATATCTTCATCATGAATACTTCCTCCAGGTTGAATTATGCATTTAATGCCAGCTGCTACTATTTGATCTATACCATCTCTAAAAGGAAAAAAAGCATCTGATGCAGCTATAGAATTTTCTAATTTCAATCCAACATTATTTGCTTTTATAGTAGCTATTTTGACAGAATCTACTCTACTCATTTGTCCAGCTCCGATACCTAATGTCATACCATTTTTAGCAAATACTATAGCATTTGATTTCACATGCTTTGCGACTTTACTAGCAAATATCATATCTTCTATTTCTTGATCTGAAGGGTGTTTTTTAGTTACAACTTTCATAGAAGATTTTGAAATTTGACTATTATCATAATCTTGAATTAATAATCCACCACTTATTTTTTTAAAATTTATAAGTTCTGGTTTAATATTATTAGATGTTTTCAATACTCTTATATTTTTTTTGAAAGATAATTTTTCTATAGCTTCCTGAGTATAATCAGGAGCAATTAAAACTTCTATAAACTGTGAAAAAATTAATTCTACAGTATCTAAATCAACTATACGATTAAAAGCAATAATACCACCAAATGCTGATATAGGGTCTGTAGAAAATGCTTTTTGATAAGAATTTTTAATATTATTACTAATTGCAACTCCGCAAGGATTATTGTGTTTTACAATAACACATGCAGGATCGTTAAATTCTAATAAACATTCAAAAGCAGCATTTGCATCTGCTAAATTATTATAAGATAGTTCTTTGCCTTGAAGTTGAATAGCATTACTAATCGTTGCATTATTATAATTATTTATATAAAAAGATGCTGATTGATGAGAATTTTCTCCATAACGTAAATCTTGCTTTTTAAAAAATTGCATAGTGAGTACATCAGGCCATTTCTTTTTTGATATTGTATTTTCTAATAAAGCAATTTCGTCATCCATATTTAGACTGCTAAGAAATTCAGCTATTTTACCATCATATTTAGCTGTTAAAGCAAAAGCTTTTATTGATAATTGTAAACGTTTTTTATATGAAATAAATCCATTTTTAAGAATTTCGTCTTGAATATCTTGATAATCATTTATATCTGTTACAACAGTAACACCAGGATTTATTGAATCACCATGATTTTTAGCAGCAGCTCTTATCATAGTAGGTCCACCTATATCCATATTTTCTATTGCATCTGATAATTTACAATTATCAGATGCAATAGTAGATTCAAAAGGATACAAATTAACTACAACTAAGTCTATAGGTAATATTTCATTTGATTTTAATAAATCTAAATGGTTTTTATCATTTCTTTTAGCTAAAATACCAGCATGTATTTTTGGATGTAATGTTTTAACACGTCCATCTAATATTTCAGGAGATTTAGTATATTCTGATACATCTAAAAATTTTATTCCATGAGATTTTAATAAAGATGAAGTTCCACCAGTAGATAACAAAATTATATTTTGTGATTCTAATGTCTTAGCAAATTTTACTATGCCTGTTTTATCAGATACTGATAATAATGCAGTTTTTATATTCATAAAATTTATATTTGATAAAGATAATTATAAAATATACATACAAAATAATAAATTACTCATGTATGTTATGTAGTAACATTTTTTTTCTTAAAGTATTACGACTAATACCTAAAATTTCTGCAGTTTGTGATTGATTTCCTTTAGTTTTTTCTAAAATTAATTCTATAACTGGTTCTTCTATACATTTTGTAATCATCTTTAATATTCCTTTTGGTTGATAAGAACCTAAATCTTCAAAATATTCTATTAAAGAATTACGTACACATTCTTTCAATATATGATTTTTTGTCATGTTTTTCTGTTTTATAGTATAATAATATTATATATTGTTACATATAATATTTTGAATTAAAAATAAAATATGTTACATTTTAGTACTTATTTTCTAAATCCATAAACCATATGATTAGATAATGGATAAGAAATTGGTGTAATCATACTCATCATAATCATTCCAAAACTTAATGATATTTGTGAAAAATTATCAGTATTTAAAAAAATTTTGGATAAAATATCTGTTGTTTTGATAGTTAAATTTCTATCACATTTTCTTTTTTCATTAAATATATTCAGTGCCATATTATAAAATTCTTCTTGCTCATTCAACCATGGAGTAATATATTTAACTAAATAAACCACATCTCTTATACCTAAATTTAAACCTTGTCCAGCAATAGGATGTAATGTTTGTGCAGCATTACCAATAGAAATAATTCTACCATCAATAATATTTTTTTTAATTTTTAAATATAATGGAAAAATATGTTTATCATCAATCACTTCCAATCTTCCTAAGCGAGAACCAAATATTTCATTCAAAGTGGTAGAAAAATCATATTTATTCAAATTTAGTAAATATGCACTATAATTTTTAGAAGTGCACAAAATAACAGAAAAATGACCATTTTTATATGGATGTGGTAATATTGCAATAGGACCTAATTGTGTAAATCTTTCCCATGCCCAATAACGTTTATTATAACTAGATTTTATTTCTGTAATAAGTGCATATTGATTATATTCTCTACAAATATCATTAATGCTAATACAATTCTCATTAACATTAATACCATTAGCTTTTATAAGTAGTTCAGAATAAATATTTTTATTATTTACATTAATTATTACATGTTTTTCATTTTGTTCTATAATTGATACATTATCTTCATAAATAATATTAATTTTAGAATTTAATAAAGATTTATGTAATGAATTACATAAATCTTTATATGATATTACACTTCCAAGAAAGGGAATTTGAAAATCTGTATTATTTATTAATACTCTACCTAAATGATTTTTGTATGATATATGAACATTCTTTATATGACTATGTATATTAGGAAATACATTAAATTGATTAAGAGTTTGTACACTACCGTAGTTTAAAGCCAAAATTCTTTTATCATCATATGTAAATTTTTTAGAAATTAATAAAATTTTTTCTAGTTTTTTGCATTTTTTAGATAACATTATTGCAAATAATGATCCAATTGGTCCAGCACCTAATATCACTACACTATATTTATTTTGATACATAAGAAATTCTTAATTTATATTTGAAAAATTAAAAAATTTGTTTTTATGGTTTTAAATTAAATTATTTATATCAATAATATTATAAAATTTAAATCGTCAAATTATGATATTTTATGCCAAATTCAATATTAGCTTTAAATAATCCTTGCTTACTTCCACAATCATATCTAATACCACGATGTTTATATGTTAATACTGTATGTTTTTTTATCATTAAACTGATGGCATCTGTTAAATGTATTTCATTATTAATACCTTTAGGAGTTTTTTTTAAAAAATCAAAAATATCATAATTCAATATATATCTTCCTACTATAGCTAAATTAGATGGTGCGTTTATAGGAAGAGGTTTTTCCACAATATGATTAATTTGACCTAAAACTTGATTTAATGATTTTGAAGAAACCATACCATATTTTACACTATCATAAACATTTATTTTTTCAATACATAAAATACTTTGTTGATATTTTTTATAAATATTAATTAATTTTTTTGTAATAGGTATTTTTGAATCTATTAAATCATCTGGTAAGATTATTGCAAATGGATTTTTACCTATAATTTTTTCAGCTATCAAAATAGCATGTCCTAAACCCAAAGGGCCTGATTGTCTTAGATATATACAAATAGCTTTTTTAGGCAAAATAGATTTTATATTTTTTAGTAGTTGATATTTCTCTTTCTCTAATAAATATTGTTCTAACTCTGGAGACGTATCAAAATGATCTTCTATTATTAGTTTATTTCTTCCTGTTATGAAAATTAATTCTGTGATACCAGACCTAAGAGCTTCTTCTACAGCATATTGAAGAATTGGTTTATCTATAATGGATAACATCTCTTTTGGCATAGCTTTAGTCGCAGGTAATAACCTTGTACCCATACCTCCAACTGGAAATATTGCTTTATTTATTATACCCATGATAATAAAAAATAAAATTTACTATTTAACAAAAATTCTATATTCTGTATTACAATATGGGCATTTTACTTTATTATCTGGAGCTGTAATTTTTAAGAAAATTTTTGGATGTAAGTTCCAAATATTTTCGTTAGGCATAGGGCAACAAATTGAAACATCTTTTGATTTTATCTCTATAATTCTTTTTTGTACAATATGATTGTTAATAGTATTCATAATATTAAATTTTAAGATGTCAGATTATTGTTTGATTATATAATAAATACATAAAAATTGTTAATTTTTAATCTATTAGAATATTAATGCTATAATTATATTTTATATATTAAGAAATATAATTACTATGTTTTTAATATAAACATATTAACAAATAAAATTGCAATATTAATGAATCAAATTCTTTCTAAAAATTTATCTAATACAAATATAATTAACAATAAATTTTCTGATTTTGGATTAAATACCAAACTATTAGAGAATATAAGTTACCTTGGCTATACAACTCCAACTGCTATACAAAATAAATCTATTCCAGCTATATTAAATGGCTACGATGTTATAGCATCTTCACAAACAGGGACTGGTAAAACTGCCGCATTTTTAATACCAATTATACAAAAAATTATTCATTTGTCTAATCCCAGTATGTCTCCTGCTAAACACCAAATTAAAGTATTAATATTAACACCTACAAGAGAATTAGCCTCACAAATACATGAAAATATTATAAAATATTGTAACAATACGATGTTACGTAGTTGTGTAATATTTGGAGGAGTAAATTTTGAAGAACAAAATAAAATATTACATTCTGGGTGTGAAATATTAGTTGCAACACCTGGTAGATTAATAGATCATATAAAATCTAGCAATATAAATTTTAATTATTTATCTTTCTTTGTATTAGATGAAGCAGATAAAATGTTAGATATGGGATTTTCATATTACGTCGAGCAAATTATTCAAGCATTACCAGTTAATAAACAAACTATTTTATTTTCAGCCACTTTTAACAAAGAAATAAATAAATTAAGTCAAGCATATTTAAAAAATCCTATAGAAATTAAATTGAATGATTTTAATACTATAGCAGATACTATAAAACAAACAATTTATATTGCTGAAAGTAAAGATCTTAGAAAAAATACTATTTTATATTTATTAAAAAATCATACATGGCGTAAAGTTATTCTTTTTGCTAATAAAAAATCAGATGTATATGAATTGAATAAATTTTTATCTGATGCAAATATTAGTTCTGATTTTCTTCATAGTGGCAAATCACAAAAAGATAGAAATACTACTATTAATGCTTTTAAAAATGACCAATTTAATGTATTAGTAGCTACTGATGTAGCTTCAAGAGGATTAGATATTTTAGTATCTTGTGTTATTAATTATGATATCACATCTACATTAGAAGATTATATACATAGAATAGGTAGAACTGGAAGAGCAGGCATCAAAGGTGAGTCCATTTCTTTTTGCTTCCAAAAAGATGAAAAAATTATCAATAATATAAAATTAATATCTAAAGAAAATGTTAATATAAAATATCTTTCAAATAAAAAAGATTTATTAAATCTTGATTTAATTAATAAATATTCTATACAAAATTCAGAAAAGTGTGTTTTATTAAATGATAATAATAAAATTATTAATCAAATTTTAGATTCAAATTATTCAAACATACAAAATAAAAAACAAAATAATTTTTCAAATCAAAAAGCTATTTTATTAGGAGGAAAAAGTTTATAGATTTAAATCTATATTAATAATATCTTTAAATAAAGTAGATTTATTTTCATTAAAAGTTGATAACATTTTTTCTAAAACTAGAATATTAGAAGAAATAGTACCAAAAAATACATTTTTATTTGATTTTTTTATTAAAATAGTAGGGAAATTTTCTATTTCAATGTCTCCAATTAAATGTTCATGATCATCTATATCTAACCATATAAATGAATATTCTGTTATAGAATTAGAAAAAATTTCTAATTTTTTTTTATAATCAATACATGTTGAACACCAAGATGCGCAAAAGCACACAATCATATCACTTGAAACGAAATTATTATCATTGCTATTTGGAATAATTAAAGGCATATATATTAATGTATTAAATAGATTATCAATGAAATACTTTTATACAATCATTAATTAAATTGGGTCCTTTATAAATTATGCCTGTGTATAATTGTATTGCATCTGCACCATTATTAATTTTCTCTAAAGCATCATACTTTGTCATAATACCACCTGATCCTATTATTGATATATTATCTTCTACTATTTCTTTAATTATAGAAATAACTTGTGTTGATCTTTTAAATAATGGCTGACCAGATAAACCACCTTCATTAACAAATTTAGGTAAATGATCAGATAAATGTAATTGACTAGTTGTATTAGTTGCTATTATTCCGTCTATTTTATGCTTAATAAGCAATTTACAAATATCTTTTATATTTTCATCACTTAAATCTGGAGCTATTTTTATAGCTATTGGTACATAACGTCCATATTTATCAGATAATAAATGCTTATTATCTGATATTTTAGATAAAAATAAATCTAGCAAATCAATATTTTGCAAAGATCTAAGGTCCTTAGTATTAGGAGAAGAAATATTTACTGTTATATAATCAGCATAATTATATATTTTATTCATACATATTATATAATCATCTATTGCTTGACTTATAGGTGTAATAGCGTTTTTTCCTATATTAATTCCCAAGATACCTCCATTTTTTTGCCAAATATTATTTTTAATATTTTGCAAAAAAATATCTATGCCTAAATTATTAAATCCCATTTTATTAACTATTGCATTATCTTTTTCAATTCTAAATAATCTAGGTTTTGTATTACCTGATTGAGGCAAAGGTGTTACAGTTCCAACTTCTATAAAGCCAAAACCCAATAAACTTAAAGAATCTATATATTCAGCATTTTTATCCATTCCTGCAGCTAATCCAACAGGATTTTTAAAATTTAAACCCATTATTTTAGTTGGTTTTTTTATGAAATTTGATAACATCAAATTTCTAAAAAATTTGCAATAAGATAATTTTTGCAAATTTTTTAATACATATATATGAGTTTTTTCTGCATCTACAGAAAATAGTAATTTTTTTATAAATGGATATGATTTGAATATTATTGACATATTGATATAATCAGAAAATTTTCACAAGATATAGTTGATATTTTCTTGGAGGCGCAAGACGGAATCGAACCGACGTACACGGATTTGCAGTCCGGTGCATAACCACTCTGCCATCGCGCCAAATTAATTTATTTAATAAAATTAAATTTGGAGCGGGAAACGAGTCTCGAACTCGCGACCTCAACCTTGGCAAGGTTGCGCTCTACCAACTGAGCTATTCCCGCAAAATAAACAACAAATATAAAGAAACACATAATTAACATAATTATATGCATAATATTATCATATTATATATACAATTTCTATTGTATAATAACATAAGTATAACTATAACATATAAATAGTATTATTTATAATTTTTTTTCAATAATTTATAAATTTTTATATCATGGATCATCTTATTGTATCATGGATAATCTTAGCAATAATTTAAATATTCATAAAATAAGCATTAATAAAAAAAATTTACGATTTCTAAATACATTAGGGTTAAATTCTATTGCAGAATCATATATAAATTTTGACAATTTTTCAGATATACCGGAATTGATAAAAATATCAAAAAATTTTTCAAAAATATTTTGTTTAGGATCAGGCAGTAATGTAGTATTAAGTGAATATATCTATGATTTAGTTATTAAAGTAAATTTAAAAGGTATAGAAATTTATAAAGAAAATCATGAAGATATTTTTTTAAAAATTGCAGCTGGTGAATTATGGAATGATATTGTATTTTGGTCTATTTCTAATAGATATTATGGTTTGGAAAATTTAGCATTAATTCCTGGTACTGTTGGTGCTGCTCCTATTCAAAATATTGGTGCATATGGAGTGGAATTTTGTGATTATTTTCATAGTTTATTAGCCATCGATATATTTAATGGTAAATTAGTAAATATGTATTTGAATGATTGTAAGTTTTCTTATAGAAATAGTATATTCAAATTGAAAAATAATTTAAACAGATTTATAGTACTATCGGTAACATTAAAATTAAAAAAATATTGGGTTCCTAATTTAAATCATAATAATTTAAAAAAATATATAAAGAATCAAAAATCTCTTTCAGCATTAGATGTATATGAAATAATTTGTAATATAAGAAACAAAAAATTACCTAATTATAAAATATATGGTAATGTAGGTAGTTTTTTTAAAAATCCAATAATAGACCAAATAACGTATAAACAATTATTTTTGAAATTTCCAGATATTGTAGTTTATACACAAAATGATTTTTATAAGGTATCAGCTGGTTGGTTAATAGAAAAATGTGGATTTTTAGGAAAAAATATTGGAAATGCATATGTAGATGATAAGCATGCTCTAATTATTATAAACAAAGGAAATGCCAAGGCAATTGATATAATTAATCTTGCCTCAGCTATTCAAAGCACTGTTCTTAGTAAATTTGGAATTTTACTTGAAAAAGAACCAGTTTATGTATGAATTTATCGATTATACTCTATAATATCATTCATATCATACAAGCCTTTAGATTTATTTTCTAAAAATAAAGCAGCTTTTATAGCCCCTTCCGCATAAGATTTTCTGCTATTAGATTTATGACTAATTTCTATTCTTTCTCCTGTTCCACAAAAATATACTGTATGGTCTCCTACAATGTCACCACCTCTAATTGTAGAAAATCCTATTGTACCATTTTTTCTTGGACCTATATTTCCATATCTAGACCAAATAGCTATATCGGATAATTTTTGACCCCATGAATTAGCAATAACTTCTCCCATTTTGATGGCAGTACCAGAAGGGCTATCAACTTTTTGATTATGATGTGCTTCATTAATTTCTACATCATAATCATTTTTTAACATTTTAGCTGCAATTTCTAATAATTTTAAAGTGACATTTACTCCAATACTCATATTAGGAGATAAAAATATTGCTATATGATTTGAGGCACTTTTAATTTGTGATAATTCATATTCATTAAAACCAGTTGTACCTACTACTAAATTAGTATTATTTTTTATACAAAATTCTAAACTTTTAATAGTGTTATCAGGGCGGGAAAAATCAATTAAACAATCTACTTTAGATAATTCATTTAAATTTTCAGTAACTATTATATTAGTCTGAATGCCTATTAAACTACCAGCATCCTTACCAATAATATTTGGATTTTTATCAAATGCTGCTCCCAACTTAATTATATTATTATCATTAATTGTTTGTATTAGCATTCTACCCATTTTACCACTTACACCAGATATTGCAGTGATCATTTTTTCTCCTATATGTATTACCATTATAATTATATGCTTTTATTTTTCTTTCTAGATATTTTATTTAACATTGATTGTGCATGTGCACGAGCCGTATCTGTTATTTCTATGCCTCCTAACATTCTTGCTATTTCTTCTTTTTTTTCTAAAAAATTTAATTTTTTTATAATGGATATGGTTTTTTGAGAATTATCAATAAATTTTTCTACTAAAAAATGTTCATTTGAATAAATAGCTACTTGTGGTAAATGTGTGATACATAATATTTGAGAATTTTCACCTAATTTATGTAATATTTTACCTATTTTTTCTGCTATAGCACCACTAACTCCATTATCAATTTCATCAAAAATTATAAAATCTGCTTTCTGAATTTTGCCTACTACAAAAGATATAGCTAAAAAAATTCTAGACATTTCTCCTCCAGATACAACTTTTGATATAGGAATTAAATCCATTCCTACGTTAGTATTTACTAAAAATTCTATAGAATCAAATCCATATCTAAAATGATCAATTTCATTTATATCAATCTGAAATGTACTATTTTTCATAGATAGTAAATTCATAATTTTAGATATATCATTACTAAGATTTTTAGCCGCGTATTTTCTATTTTGAGATAAAATATTTAATGATTCAGTTAATTCTGTTTCTAAAATTTTAATTTCATTAATAACATTAGAAATATCTTCTAATTTATTAAAATTTTTAATCTCTTGTTGTATGTTTTGATAATAATCATATAACTTATCTGGAATGACATTATATAATGTAGCAAATTTATTAATTAAATTTAATCTATCTTTTATATATTTAATATCATACTTATTGCTATCAATATTAGAAATATATTTATTAAAGTAAGAAATTATTTCGCTAATACTAATTTTAATAGTTTCTATTTCTTTTATAATATTTTCTAAATTATCTTCATATTTATTTAAGCTTTTAATATTATTAGATATATTATTAATTTTTGAAATTATCGAATCTTTATCAGAATCAAGATCATTAAATATTTTATTAATTAATGAACTAACTATTTCAATATTAGAAAATTTTTTATATATTTTATTTAAAAAATCTATTTCATTTTTTTGTAAATTTAAATCTTTTAATTTTTGAAATTCTTCATAAATTTGAGAGTACCTAGATTCTAACAATCTATTTTTTTTCTCTAGCTTTATTAAATGTTCTTTTAAATATTTAATTTGATACCACAAATTAATAACTTTTTCTCTTAATGGCAAATTATTACAATATGAATCTATTATATCAAGTTTAGTAACTTGATCATCTATTGATAAATATGAATTTTGACTATGTATAATTACTAAAAGTGATCCAAGTTCTTTTAATAGAGCTAATGGATAAATCATATCATCAATATATACTCTACTTTTTCCATTTGAATATATTATTCTCTTTATTTTGATAATTGTATTGTTAGATTGTATATTTTTATTTTGCAAAAATTTTTCTATTAAAATATTTTTTTCAAAGATAGCTGTAATTTCAGCTTTATCATAATTAAATTTTACAAAATTTTTTTTTATTTTATTTCCAGCAATTAAAGATATTGCATCAACAATGATTGATTTTCCTGCACCAGTTTCGCCTGATAAAATTGTTAATCCATTGCTAAAATTTATTTCTATACTATCAATTGTAACAAAATTTTTTATTTTTAATATTTTTAACATTGTGATGATTTATTTTTCAAAATATTCAGAGAATTGTGGCATTAAATTCCAATGTAATTTGCGTCTCAATGTTGAAAAAAAACTATAGCCAGACGGATGTATTAATTTAATGGAATGTTTAGCTGATTGAATTTTAATTTTATCTCCAGATTTTAATTCAGACCATGGTTGCATATCAAAATGAACACTAGCTTTTTTATTTATTCTACCAGAAGAAATTAATGTTAATTCTAAAGTTTTATAAGAAGGAATTACGATAGGTCTATTTGATAAAGTTTGTGGAGCAATTGGTACAATTAACATAGCTTCTAAACTTGGGTGTAAAATAGGTCCATTCACAGCTAAAGAATATGCAGTAGAGCCAGTAGGAGTAGATATAATCAAACCATCTGCCCTTTGTATATGCATAAATTCTCCATTTAAATCAATTTTTATCTCTATCATTCCGCCGTTATTTGAACGGTTTATGACTATATCATTTAAAGCTGTAGAAGAAAATAATTTTTTACCTGTTCTTAATACTGAACCTTGTAGTAATTTTCTTTCTTCTATGAAAAAATTACCATTAATTATATTCATAATAGCTATATAAGCATCTTCTATTGGTATATCTGTAATAAATCCTAATTTTCCATGATTAATTCCCAATAAAGGAACGTTATATGGGGCTAATGATCTAGCAGTTCCAAGTACAGTTCCATCTCCGCCCATTACTATAGCTAATGATACATTTTCACCTATTTCTTTTAATGAAGCTATTTCATAATTATTTAAATTTGTATTTTTAGCTGTTTCAGCTTCTATTATTACTTTTCTACCAGTTTTGATTAATTTTTCGGCTAATCCTATTAATGGTGCATCTAATCCGGTATCTTGATATCTTCCTATTAGTGCTACTTTATCAAATTGCATACTATTACTCTTGAATACATTTTATATATAACACTAGTTATATATAAAGATTATTATAATATTTTAAATAATGATATATAGTAACAATGTTACATTATATTTTTCATTATAAATGAAATAGCAAAATATGTTTATATAAGATTTTATTACACTAACTTAATTATATATTTTATGTAGATAGTAATATTAATATGATATTTTTAAAACACTATAAATGTTTGTAATTTACAATGATAAAAATCACATCATTTTATTTATGGAGTTAACTTTTATGGCAATAATAGATAATTTTAAAAAATATTTAAAATTTAAAGTAAATGATGAATTAGGAAATTCAGATTTAGTTAAAAAAGAAAATAAACTAACTGGAATTTTGTTAGTTAACTTAGGTACACCTGATTATTTTGATAGTAAAGATATTAGAAAATATTTAATGGAATTTTTATCAGATCCAAAGGTTATTAATCTGCCTAGACTAATATGGATACCTATATTATATTTTGTTTCATTATTAAGATCTAGAAAACTTGAGCAAAGCTATGCAAAAATATGGATGAGAGATGGCTCTCCATTAAGTGTATATAGTAAAAGACAATTATTAGGATTAGAAAATAGATTAGATAATGAAGAATCTAATAATTCTGTAAAATTATCTTTAGGTATGAGATATGGGAAGCCATCTATTAAAGAATCATTGAATGATTTAATTAGAGGAGGATGTAACAAAATACTTATTTTACCATTATATCCTCAATATTCTTATACTACTACTGCTAGTGTTATGTGTGAAGTATATCACTGTATACGTAATGTTCGTGATTTGCCAGAAATACGTTTTATTAAAAGATTTTATAATGAAAATTTTTATATAAAATTTTTAACTGAAAAGATTTCATCTTTTTGGAAAGAAAAAGGTCGTTCCGAAAAATTAATAATAAGTTTTCATGGATTGCCAGTTAATTCTATTAATAAAGGAGATCCTTATTATTATGACTGTATTGATACTGCTAATTTAATATGTAATGAATTAAATATACCTAAAGAAGATATAGAGATTTCTTTTCAAAGCCATTTTGGATTTGGAAAATGGTTAAAACCATATACATCTCATGTAGTCAAAAGATTAGCTAGAAATGGGGTGAGTAGTGTTGATATTATTTGCCCTGGATTTGTTTCAGATTGTTTAGAAACATTAGAAGATGTACAAGAAGGTTATAAAAAAGAATTTTTAGAATTTGGTGGTAAGATTTTTCGTTATATTTCGGCTCCTAATGATAATAACTTATGGTTAGATGGAATGTCAGATTTTATAAAAAATAATATAAAAAATTGGAATTAATAAACTATTTTTTATATTTGCTAAAATCATATACTTGAAATATATATCATAGTATATATATACAAATTAAAATAAATCATTTAAAAATTTAGGGTAATTGTATGAAAATTAATAATAAAAAAGATGATATGAATAGATTAAAAATTGATGAAAATCAAAATTCTCAAGATTTTGAAACAAATGATGAATTAAAAGATACAATTGATAATGATTTAAAAGGAATAAATAATACTGATGAAGAAAATTTGCAAAACATAATAAATAATTTAAATATAGAAATAGAAAAATTAAAAACTCAAATAAATGAACAACAGGATAAAATACTAAGAACATTTGCTGAGCTAGATAACGTAAGAAAAAGATCTAATGAAGACGTTGCAAAAGCACGTAAATTTAGTATAGAAAATTTTGCTGAAAGCTTAATCCCAGTTAAAGATAGTATAGAAGCAGCATTATCTAATTATAATAGTGATATTCATGTAGTAAAAGAAGGATTAGAGGTAACTTTAAAACAAATAAGTTCTGCTTTTGAAAAAAATTTTCTCAAAGAAATATTTCCTAAATCTGGAGATAAATTTGATCCTCATATGCATCAAGCAATGTCTTCTATATCCTCAGATCAGCCTATTAATTCTATTGTCGATGTTTTGCAAAAAGGGTATATTATACATGACAGAATTATACGTCCAGCATTAGTATCAGTATCTTCTGGCATAGAAATTAATACAAATAAATAATATTTATTATTAAAAATTTTTTCTTGCTATTGTGAGATCGTTATCTTGAAAATAGAAATAGTGACTCCACATAAATATTAAAGATATTTAATTTTGTATAATGCGCAATGTTTTATCATAAATTTATAATTAGATGAATTATTTTAAGGTGGATGAAATGGGAAAAACTATAGGTATAGATTTAGGAACTACTAATAGTTGTGTTGCTGTAATGGATGGTAAACAAGTCAGAATTATAGAAAACTCTGAAGGTGCTCGCACTACACCATCTATAGTAGCATATATGGAAGATGGAGAAATATTAGTTGGTGCTTCAGCAAAACGACAAGCAGTCACTAATGCTAAAAATACTATATATGCAAGCAAAAGATTAATTGGAAGAAAATTTAGTGAAGATGCTGTAAAAAAAGATATAGCTTTAATGCCATATAAAATAATTAAAGCTGATAATGGAGATGCTTGGATAGAAATTAGAGATAAAAAAATTGCTCCTCCACAAATTTCGGCTGAAATTTTACGTAAAATGAAAAAAACAGCTGAAGATTATTTAGGTGAAGAAGTTACAGAAGCAGTTATAACTGTACCAGCCTATTTTAATGATAGCCAAAGACAAGCTACAAAAGATGCTGGTCGTATAGCAGGACTAAATGTAAAAAGAATTATAAATGAACCAACTGCTGCTGCTTTAGCATTTGGTTTAGATAAATCAGACAAGCGTGATAAAAAAATAGCTGTTTATGATTTAGGCGGTGGTACTTTTGATGTTTCAATTATAGAGATAGCTGATATTGATGGTGAAAAACAGTTTGAAGTTTTATCTACGAACGGTGATACTTTTCTTGGTGGTGAAGATTTTGATCAAAATTTAATAGAATATATTATTAGTGAATTTAAAAAAGAAAATGGTATTGATTTGACTAAAGATATGTTAGCTTTGCAAAGATTAAAAGATTCTGCAGAAAAAGCTAAAATAGAATTGTCATCCTCTCAACAAACAGAGATTAATTTACCATATATTACAGCTGATTCTTCTGGGCCAAAACATTTAAATATGAAAATTTCTAGAGCTAAATTTGAATCACTTGTTGAAGATCTTATAGATCGCAGTATCAGTCCTTGTAAGATAGCAATAAAAGATGCTGGTATATCTGTATCTGAAATAGATGATGTGATTTTAGTTGGTGGTATGACTAGAATGCCAAAAGTACAAGAAAAGGTAAAAGAATTTTTTGGTAAAGATCCACGTAAAGATATTAATCCAGATGAAGCTGTAGCAGCTGGTGCTGCTGTGCAAGGTGCTGTTTTATCAGGAGATAAAAAAGATGTATTACTTCTTGATGTTACTCCTTTGTCATTAGGCATTGAAACTTTAGGCGGTGTTATGACAAAAATGATTAATAAAAATACTACTATTCCAACAAAATATTCACAAGTATTTTCTACTGCTGAAGACAATCAACCGTCTGTAACAATTAAAGTATATCAAGGAGAAAGAGAGATAGCAGTTCATAATAAAGCATTAGGTGAATTTAATTTAGAAGGTATTCCTGCTTCTCCAAGAGGTATGCCTCAAATAGAAGTTACTTTTGATATAGATGCAAATGGTATTTTGCATGTATCAGCTAAAGATAAAGGAACTGGTAAAGAAAATAAAATTACTATAAAAGCTAATTCTGGATTATCAGAGGCAGAAATTCAAAAAATGGTTAAAGATGCAGAAATAAATGCTGAGGAAGATCATCGCCTAGCTGAATTAGCACAAGTACGTAATAATGCAGATGCTTTAATTCATAGTACTCGTAAGTCTATAACTGAATATGGGGATAAATTAGATGCTTCTGACAAAGATAAAATAGAAAATGCTATCAAAGATTTAGAAAAATCATTACAAGATGGTGATAAAGCATCTATAGAAGAAAAAGTTAACAATTTAACTACAGCATCTCAAAAGCTTGGTGAATTATTATATGCTGATATGCAAGCTAAACAGTCTACAGAAAATAATCAGCAAAATAGTAATGATAATAAAGCAAGTGAAGAAAATACAGATAATGTTGTTGATGCCGAATTTAAAGAAGTTAATAAAGATAAATAGTTTATAAATTTTTATTTATGATTGAAATCCGGTAACATGTATTATATTACCGGATTTTTTGTTTTTAAATAAATTTGAAAAAAGAGTATATAAATATATGTCGAAACGTGATTTATATGAGATATTAGGTATCTCTAATAATGCTTCAAATGATGATATTAAAAAAGCTTATAGAAAATTAGCTATGAAATATCATCCTGATCGTAATCCTAATAATAAAGAGGCAGAAGATAAATTTAAAGAAATACAGTCTGCTTATGAAATTTTAGGAGATCCTGAAAAACGTGCTTCATATGATAGATTTGGCTCTGCAGGAATAGATCCAAATAATATGAATAATGGCATGGGTGGATTTGCAGAAGCATTTGGAGATATTTTTGGAGATATTTTTGGATCTTCTTCAAGAAGAAGTAGTAATTCTAGTTTTAAAGGTTCTGATTTAAAATATTCTTTAGATATAACATTAGAACAAGCTGCTAAAGGATTTAGTACTGAAATACGTGTACCAGGATGGGAAAAATGTGATTCATGTAATGGTACTGGTTCAAGAAAAGGTGTTGCACCCATTACTTGTAGAACATGTAATGGCATGGGTTCATTAAGATTACAACAAGGATTTTTTAGTGTTCAACAAACATGTCATAAATGTCATGGTAGTGGAAAAGAAATTCCTGATCCTTGTTATGTATGTAATGGTAGCGGAACAAAAAAAATCAATAAAACATTACAAGTAAATACTCCAGCTGGTATAGATGATGGTATGAGAGTTAGATTGAGTGGACATGGAGAACCAGGTATTAATAATGGATCTCCTGGAGATTTATATGTTGAAGTCCATATAAAACCACATAATTTATTTAAACGGAAAGGTGATGATTTACATTGTGATTTGACTATACCTTTTACTTTAGCAGCATTAGGAGGTACATTACAAATACCAACTCTTGAAGGCAAAGCAGAAATTAAAATTGCTGAAGGTACTCAATCTAATAGTGTATTAAGATTAAAAAATAAAGGTATACGTAATGTAAGAGGTTTATCAAATGGAGATTTATATTGTCATATAATAGTAGAAACTCCAATTAAATTAAGTAATGATCAAAAAGAGATATTGAAAAAATTTGATGCTTCTTTAAAAGAAGGAAGTGAAAAACATTTACCACAAACACAGTCTTGGATAGAAAGGGTTAAAAAATTTTTTAAATAAAAATTAATATTATTCAAAATAATATTAATTTAGTATTATTTTGAAATAACTATATTATTTATTTAAAATTTGGCGTTTTTTATCAACATATATATAAAATATATAAATATTTTGAATTTCATTGAATAAAATTATATATTTTATATATATTTTATAGTAAAAAGTAATATTAATTTTTATATTGATTATTTATCAACTGTGGAGTTGTACATGAACTCATCTAATAACCAGAAATCATCATTAATGACTTTAACTGCTATGGTTATAGGTTCAATGGTTGGTGCTGGTATTTTCTCTTTACCTCAAAATTTTGCTCAAGTTACTGGTCCGTTTGGCGCATTGATTGCATGGCTTATTTCAGGTATAGGTATGTTGATGTTAGCATTTGTATTTCAAACATTATCTATTAGAAAACCTAATCTAGATGCTGGTATATATGCTTATGCTAAAGATGGATTTGGTAGTTATTTAGGGTTTTCTTCAGTATTAGGTTATTGGGCAGGAACATGCTTAGGTAATGTGACATATTTTATTATAATGTGTTCCACAATAGGTTATATTTGTCCTAGCTTTGGTAATGGTAATACTATAACTGCTATTTTATTCTCATCTGTTATTTTATGGGGATTTCATTTTCTAATTTTAAAAGGAACAAAAGGAGCTGATTTTGTTAATAATATAGTTACTATATCAAAAATGATTCCTATTATAATTTTTATTTTTTTTGTTGCTTTTTATTTTGATCATAAAATTTTTATGATTAATTTTTGGGGTAATGGAGAAAATAATATTAGTAATATATTTTTACAAGTACGTGACACTATGATGATTACAGTATTTGTTTTTTTAGGTATAGAAGGAGCTAGTATATATTCTAGATATGCAAAAAATAGAAAAGATGTTGGTATTGCTACATTATTAGGATTTATTTCAGTTTTGTGTTTATTAATTATGGTTACAATACTACCTTATGGTGTAATGTATCAAAATGAAATATCAGAATTAAGAAACCCTTCTATGGCAGGAATTTTAGAACATTTAATCGGTTATTGGGGGGCTGCATTAATCATTACTGGACTTTTAATATCTGTCTTAGGTGCTTTTTTATCGTGGACTTTGTTAGCTACAGAAATACTATTTATTGCAGCTAAAGATGAAGCTATGCCTAAATTTTTATGTTATGAAAATAAAAATCAAGTACCTTCTACTTCATTATGGATGACTAATATAACAGTACAATTGTTTCTTTTTATAACTATTTTTTCTAAAGAAGCATTTATACTAGCTAGAGACTTAACAAGTTCCATGAATTTGATACCATATTTATTAGTAGCTATGTATTGCGTAAAATTAACAGCTGAGTCAAATAGTATTGAATATAAATCAACGGAAAATTTACAAAAAAGATTTGACTTTTTTTGTGGAATAACATCAACTATTTACGCAACTTGGTTAATATATGCAGGTGGCTTAAAATTTCTGCTATTATCTTCTATTATTTATGGACCTGGTAGTGTTTTATTTATCATTACAAGATTAGAACTTTCAAAAAACATTTTCACAAATAGAGAATTAATATTATGTATCATTACAAATATTGGTAGCATAATCGCAGTATATGGATTAATGATTGGTTACATATCCATATAATATAAATAATAAATATAGATGTGATTCAATCATCTATATTTATTATAGAAATTTTTTAATCATTTCCAGAGCTAGAAAAAATATTCATTATTACTACACCAGTAATAATTAATATTATCCCTATAATCGCAGGTTTATCTAAATGTTGTTTGAATATGAAAGTGCCTACTAAAGATACTAATACTATTCCTACTCCACACCAGATAGCATATGCTATTCCTATAGGCATTTCTTCTAAAGTTAACGATAAAAAATATATTGATATTGCATAAAATATACATGTAAGTATTGAGGGCCATAATTTTGTAAACCCTATAGAACTTTTTAATGCACTAGTAGATAATATTTCAGTTACTATAGCTATTGCTAAATATATAAAATTTTTCATATTAAAAATTCTCACTCCATTTTTTTAAAAGAACTATTAATGATCCATCTCCTCCTTCAAATTTTGAAGCTGAAGAAAAAGCTTGCACTTCTTCAATTTGTATAAGCCATACTTTAACCATGTTTTTTAACACTGGTTTCATATAATATGATCCATAGCCTTTACCGTGTATAATTTTTATGCATCTTAAACGATCTTGGTATGATAATTTTAAAAATTTTATAACAGCTTGTTTTGATTCTTGTTTATACATACCATGTAAATCAAGAGTATTTTGAATTTTCCAAAAAGATTTTTTTAGTTTTTTTAATAGATCTTTACTATCTTTTTGTCTAATATAATCGCCTTCTTCCGACAATAAGTGTGAAATTCCAACTTCATCAGATATATTATCATAATAATGATTGATATTATTACTATCTAAATCATTGATTTGAATATTTTTTTTATTTTTACTGTTATGTTTTATTAAATATTCTTTAAATTTAGGTTTTAGTGGAATTACTGAACCTACCAAATTAGACATTTTATCTATATTTTTATAATCATCTAAAATCGTATTATTTATTTTTTTATCTAATAAATTATTTACCTTCATATTCTAACCATTTTATAGCATCTATTGCTGCCATGCATCCTGATGCTGCACTAGTAATGGCTTGACGATATATAGAATCTTGTACATCACCAGCAGCAAATACTCCATTTATAGATGTCATAGTGGCAAATTCATCATTAAATTTTTTAGTTAGTAAATAATTTTCAGACATTTCTATTTTATTTTTGAATATTGAAGTATTTGGTTGATGTCCTATAGCTATAAATAATGCATCAGTTTTAATTGTTTCAAGCTGATTAAGCTGAGCATTAAAAATATCTAAACTAGAAATATTACTATCATTACCATGGATATCATTAATAGTACAAAATAATTTAATTTTTATTATACCACTTGAAACTTTTTTAAAAAATTTTTCCAATATTATTGGCTCTGCTTTAAATTTATCATGCCTGTGTATTAAGGTTACAGATTTACATATATTAGATAAATATATTGCTTCTTCTATAGCTGTATTTCCTCCACCTACAACAGTGACATCTTTACCTTTATAAAAAAAACCATCACATGTAGCGCAATTAGATATACCTTTGCCAAAAAATTTTTCTTCTGATTTTAAACCTAATTTTTTAAAAGATGCACCTGTTGATATTATCAAAGCTTCACAAGTATATTTATTATTATATTCACCTATTAATTGGAAAGGTTTAGAATTTAAATCCACATCAGTAATATTATCATTTAATATTTCTGTGCCAAAACGTTTAGAATGTTTTAAAAAATTATTCATTAAATCAGGGCCCAAAATTCCATTATATGCAGATGGCCAATTATCAACTTCATTAGTAGTAGTTAATTGGCCTCCTTGTATTAAGCCAGTTATAAGTATAGGATTTAAATTAGCTCTTGCAGCATATATAGAGGCGGTATAACCTGCTGGTCCTGATCCAAGAATAATTAGTCTTGAATGTTTATTAATATTCATAATTAATTTTTTTCAGTGAATGTATATTCAAAATAATTAAAAAATATTTCTATAATATTTTTTATAATAATATTGTAACAAAAAATGATTAATTAATTATATGAAATTATATTGCAAAATTGAGATTCATTGTTCTCTATTAAAATTTATGGGCAATATTCATTTTTAATATAAAATTATAATATTTATAAAATAAATGAGTATATATGATAAAAAAATTATGTTTTAGTATTTATTTATTAGTATTTCAAATATTTTTTGTATTTGCAAAAGAGATTAGTGATTTTGATAATTATTTTAATTCAATTGATAATTTTAAATGCGATTTTATTATTAAATTAAATAACAATGGTAATTTATTATTTCAAAAAAATAATAAATTAAAAATTACTACATTAGATAATATATATTTATTAGATAAAAGCAGATTCTATATATATGACAAAAAACATAATAGTGTTATAGTATATAATAATTTTTTAAATATTTCTGATATTAATCTATGTAACTTGAAATTAAATTTTCAAGTTACAGAAATTTTATATGATCAAAACCATATATCTAATACCTTTCGTATTACACCAAATAATAAATATGAACATTTATTTAAATATATGGATATTATTTTTGAAAATAAAAAAATTTCATATATAGATATATTAGATATTTTTGATAAAACAATAAGAATTAAAATTATTAATACAAATAATAATCATATTAATGAAAAAGAATTTTCTTTAAATTTATCATCAAGTATAGATATTATAGAGATGTAAAAAGATAATCATGTTGTATGTAAATGAACATATATAGTAATATACCATTAAAATTTGATAAATAATTATGTTATTCTTAAGTTATATGAATTATAAATATGAGAATTTATATTAAATGAAATGTTAGATTTAAATTTATTAAAAAAAGATATTGAAAAAGTTATAAATAGATTAAAATTTCGTGGATTTAATTTTGATCAAAAAAAATTTGATACATTAGAGCATAAAAGAAAATCTATTCAAATTGAAACTGAAAAATATCAATCTATTAGGAATAATTTAGCTAAAAAAATTGGTTATCTTAAGAAAAATAATGAAAATTATTCTAATTTGCTTAAAGAATCTAAGGAATTGATAGATAAAGTTAAAAATTTAGAAAATGAATTAAATTTAGTTTTATCAGAATTAAATGATTTTCTTTCTATGATTCCTAACTTACCTAATGAAAATGTTCCTTTTGGTTTAGATAGCGAAAATAATAAAGAAATTAAGAAATGGATACCAAAAGGTATTAGTAGTAATTTTGTTCTAAAAAATTCTAATTTTGTACCTAAAGATCATGTTGTTATTGGAGAAAAATTAGGTTTAAATTTATCTATTGCTGCTAAGATGTCTGGAGCGCGTTTTTCATTTATGCATGGTAATATAGCAAAATTATATAGAGCTATTAGTCAATTTATGCTAGACTTGCATACTCAAATGCATGGATATACTGAATGTTATACACCGTTTATAGTGAATCAATCTGTTTTATTTGGTGCAGGACAGTTACCTAAATTTCAAAATGAAATGTTTATTGTTTCAAAAGGTTCTAATATTAACAATATATATGATAAAGAAGAAAAGCAGTATTTAATATCAACAGCTGAAATCCCACTCGTTAATACTGTAAAAGATAGCATTTTATCTTTAAAAGATATGCCTATTAAGTTAGTTGCATATACTCCTTGTTTTCGTTCTGAAGCAGGTAGTAGTGGAAAAGATACAAAAGGAATAATTAGACAACATCAATTTGATAAAGTAGAATTAGTACAAATATCAACTCCTGAATTTTCGTATCAATGTATGGAAGATATATTACAACATGCAGAAAAAGTTTTGCAATTGTTAGAAATTCCATATAGAGTAGTTTTATTATGTTCAGGAGATATGGGGTTTTCATCTGCAAAAACTTATGATATAGAAGTATGGATTCCATCACAAAATACATGGAGAGAAATATCATCTATTTCTAATTGTGAATCTTTTCAAGCTCGTAGAATGCATGCTAAATATAGAAATAATAATGGCAAGTTAGAATTTGTACATACTTTAAATGGTTCTGCACTTGCAATTGGTAGAACTTTGATTGCTATTTTAGAAAATTATCAATTGGAAAATGGTGATGTTTTAATTCCTGATGTATTAAAGAAATATATGAATAATCAATCTTTATTATGATTATCAAAATATAATATATGGCGGAGAGAGTGGGATTTGAACCCACGGTACAACAGAAGTTGTACGCCTGATTTCGAGTCAGGTACATTAAGCCGCTCTGTCATCTCTCCAAAAAATAATTTTTTTAATTATTCTTAATGGTTATTATATATTAAACATATATAATATATATATGTTTAATATTGAAATGAATATAAATTATATATGAATCATTATAATTTATATCTAAAATACAAATTTAAATTCATAATGGTATACTTATTCTAAACAATATATTAGTATATCAGTACAAATGTTCCACTATATAATTTTGTTATATTTGTATTCAGTATTTAAATTACAAGTCATAATACTGAACCTTTATTTAGTATTTTAATCAATGAAATATGATATTTATTTGATTGATAACAAACTAAAATATAAATTTTTTATTAAAATGTACTGAAATAAAATATTAATAATTATAAGTACACTAAATATTGTAAGGAATATATGATGGAGATGAATGGCTCTGATATATTAGCACATTGTTTAGCAGAGGAAGGTGTGGAACACGTCTTTGGCTATCCTGGTGGTGCTGTTTTATATATCTATGATGCAATTTTTAAGCAAAAAAAATTTGAACATATTTTGGTCAGACATGAACAAGCTGCTGTACACGCAGCAGATGCATACTCAAGATCCTCTAATAAAGTAGGTGTTTGCATAGTAACTAGTGGTCCTGGAGCTACAAATGCTGTAACTGGTATTGCGACAGCATATATGGATTCAATTCCTATGATTATAATTAGTGGTCAAGTTTCAACTGCAGCTATAGGTGAAGATGCTTTTCAAGAATGTGATACAATAGGTATTACTAGACCATGTGTAAAACATAATTTTTTAGTGAGAGATGTGAAAAATTTAGCTAATATAGTTCACAGAGCTTTTTATATTGCTAAAACAGGAAGACCTGGTCCAGTACTTATAGATATACCTAAAGATGTAAGTTTAGCTAAGTGTGATTACACACCAAATAAATATAATTTAGTAATGAGATCTTATAATCCTGTCAATAAATCTCATCAAGGTCAAATAAAAAAAGCTATTCAACTATTGCTCTCAGCTGAAAGGCCATTAATTTATACTGGTGGTGGTATTGTACTTTCTGATTCTGATAAAGAACTCAGAGAATTAGTTCATAAGTTGAATATACCATGTACTAATACTTTAATGGGTCTTGGCTCTATTTCTTCTCAAGATAAGCATTATTTAGGTATGCCTGGAATGCATGGCACATATGAAGCCAATATGTCTATGCAATATTGTGATGTTTTAGTAGCTATAGGTGCTCGTTTTGATGATAGAGTTATTGGTAATGTAGACCATTTTTATAAGAATATTAGAAAGATTATTCATATAGATATAGACCCATCTAGTATATCTAAAAGAGTATATGCTGATATTCCAATAGTTGGTAATGTAAAAGATGTTCTTATAGAAATTAATTCTCAATTAACAAATAGTTTGGAATATGATATACCATCATTTGATAAATGGTGGAATCAGATAAATGAATGGAGAAAAAAATATAGTATTAAATATATTAATTCTACTGAAGTTATTAAACCACAATATGTAATTGAAAAGTTATGGGAAATTACCAAAGGTAATGCTTTTGTTACATCTGATGTTGGGCAACATCAGATGTGGGCTGCACAATATTATGGATTTAATGATATACGTAAATGGATAAATTCTGGTGGATTAGGTACTATGGGGGTTGGATTACCATATGCTATGGGAGTACAAAAAGCTAATCCTGGAGCTGATATAGCAGTTATTACTGGAGAAGGCTCTATACAAATGAATATTCAAGAATTAGCAACTTGTAAACAATATAACTTTACTCCAAAAATTATTTGCTTAAATAATAGATTTTTAGGTATGGTAAGACAATGGCAAGAAATAGATTATGGTAGTCGTTATTCTCAATCCTACATGGATTCAATACCAGATTTTGTCAAATTAGTTGAAGCATATGGTCATATAGGTATTAAAATTGAAAAACCTGCAGATGTAGAAACAGTTTTATATGAAGCATTTTCAAAATATAAAAATAGATTAGTATTTATGGATTTTATAACAGATCGTACAGAAAATGTATGGCCTATGGTAAAAGCTGGTAGAGGGTTAACTGAAATGATAATGAGCTCTACTTCTAGTGGCTTATAGGAGACTATAATGAAGCATATAATTTCAGTTCTTATGGAAAATGAACCTGGTGCTTTATCAAGAGTTGTTGGTTTATTTTCTGCTCGAGGTTATAATATAGAAACACTTACTGTTTCTCCTACAGAAGATCCAACTCTTTCTAGAATGACGGTTGTCAGTATAGGGTCTGAGGAAATTATTGAACAGATAACTAAACACTTAAATAGGCTAATAGATGTAGTTAAAGTTATAAATTTGACAGATGGTATTCATATAGAAAGAGAGCTAATGCTTATAAAAGTTCGTGCTGTTGGCAAAGATCGTGAAGAAATCAAACGTTTAGCCGATATTTTTCGTGGAAAAATAGTTGATGTTACTTGTAAGTCATATACAATTGAGTTAACAGGAACACAAAATAAATTACAGTCTTTTATAGATTCTATCAATTCAACAGATATATTAGAAACTGTACGTACAGGTGTTTCTGGAATAAGTCGAGGGGAACGTATATTTAAAATATAGCATATTTTAAATAAGTGTTTATTTATGTTGTTTATAAAATGGAGTTATTAATGAAAGTTTTTTATGATAAAGATTCTGATTTATCAATTATTAAAAATAAAACGGTTGCAATCATAGGTTATGGTTCTCAAGGTCATGCACATGCACAAAATTTAAATGATTCTGGTGTAAATGTAATTGTTGGTTTAAGAAAGGGTGGTGAATCTTGGAATAAAGCAGAACAAGCAGGTTTACAGGTTAAAGAAATTGCTGATGCAGTAAAATCATCAGATTTAGTCATGATATTACTACCAGATGAAAATATTGCTTCTGTATATAAAAATGAAATTCATAACAATTTGAAAAAAGGATCTGTATTAGCATTTGCTCATGGGTTTAATATTCATTATGGTCAAGTTATTCCTCGTAAAGATGTAGATGTTATAATGGTTGCACCTAAAGCTCCTGGTCATACAGTTAGAGGAACTTATAAAAATGGTGGTGGAGTACCTCATTTAATTGCTATTCATCAAAATGAATCTGGTATGGCTCGTGATATAGCTCTTGCTTATGCTAGTGCTAATGGTGGTGGTAAGGCTGGTATAATAGAAACTACCTTCAAAGAAGAAACAGAAACAGATTTATTTGGAGAACAAGCTGTTTTATGTGGAGGTACTGTTGAATTAATAAAAGCTGGTTTTGAAACATTAGTTAATGCTGGATATGCTCCAGAAATGGCATATTTCGAATGTTTACATGAACTAAAACTTATTGTTGATTTAATTTACGAGGGTGGCATTGCTAATATGAATTATTCTGTATCAAATAATGCAGAATTTGGTGAATATGAAATTGGTCCACGTGTTGTAACAGAAGATACTAAAAAAGCTATGCGTGAATGTTTACATGAAATTCAAACAGGTGAATATGCTAAGAAGTTTATTTTAGAATCTTTGGCTGGTGCTCCAACATTATCATCTCGTAGAAGAATTAATGCAGAATCACAAATAGAACAAGTAGGAAATAAATTAAGATCTATGATGCCTTGGATTGCTGCTAATAAATTAGTTGATAAATCTAAAAATTAAATATTAAAATATTTAAAAGCGCGCTAATAAAGTTGAATAGCGCGCTATTTTATGCTTTTAAACATATTTGAATATTAAACATTTAGGTTTTACATGCTAGATTCAGATACTCGTTATCACTTTATTTATTTATTGCCTAATATATTTACTACCGCAGCATTATTTGCTGGATTTTATTCAATAATACAATCTATAAATTGCCAATTTGAAATATCTTCTATAGCAATATTTATTGCTATACTATTTGATGCAATGGATGGAAGGATAGCAAGATTAACTAAAACAGAGTCTAATTTTGGAAAGCAATATGATTCTTTATCTGATATGGTTTCTTTTGGTGTAGCTCCTGCTATATTAATTTATAATTATATTTTAATAAATTTAGGAACATTTGGATATTTAGCTACTTTTATATATCTTACTACTGTTGCATTACGTTTAGCCAAATTTAATAATTCTAATATTATTAAAGAATTTTTCCAAGGACTACCAAGTCCAGCTGCTGCAGGTTTAATTACTAGTTTTGTGTGGATATGTGTAGATAATAAATTATCAAATATTTTTTTTGTAAATTGCATGGCTATCAATTTAACTATTTTTACTAGTTTTAATATGTTAGCTAATATTGAGTTTTATAATGGTAAAAATATATCATATAATCATATGTTATCATTTTACAAAATTTTGATTTTTTTATTAATGTTAGCTTTCATCAAAATTAATCCTCCTATTATTTTATTTTCCATTTTTGTTTTTTACAGTATTTCAGGATGGATATGTTTTTGTTTAAAAATCAATTATAATGAAAAATAAATGTATTTTTTATTAAGTTTTCATTATATTTCATATAGTATACATTAAAACATTTATGCTTATTATATAATTGAGAATATTTTTTAATCACGTTAGCTATTCCTCTTAGCTAACGCAAGTTTTTGAGGTCAATAATATATGTTAACTAACAAATTAGATATCATATCTAAATTTCAAAGAAAAGAATCTGATACTGGTTCTTCTGAAGTACAAATTGCATTACTTACAAATCGTATAAATGAATTAACAGAACATTTTAAATTACATAAAAAAGATCATCATTCACGTAGAGGTTTATTAAAAATGGTGAGTCGTCGTCGTAAATTATTAAATTATATCAAATTTAAAAATTCCACCACATATAAATCTTTAATAGAAAAACTTGGTTTACGTAAGTGATCTATAAAAAAGTTTATTTTACCGCGGTGTAGGCATATTTTGATATTTTGTCTAACTGCGGTTTTTTTATTTTGAAGGGTATTTTCATGTTTAATAAAATTACTAAGAATTTTCAGTATGGAAAGCATGAAGTTGTTTTAGAAACTGGTGTTATAGCACGCCAAGCATCAGGTTCTGTATTAGCTTCTATAGATGGTACAGTTGTTTTAGCTACTGTAGTCATTGATAAAGAGATTAAAGAAAATAAAGATTTTTTTCCATTAACAGTTGATTATATAGAAAAAACATATGCTGCTGGACGTATTCCAGGAGGTTTTTTTAAAAGAGAAGGAAAACCTTCTGAAAGAGAAATTTTAATTTCTAGACTTATAGATAGATCAATTCGTCCGTTATTTCCTAAAGGATTTTATAATGAAGTTCAAATAACATTACATACTTTATCTGTAAACCCTGATATTAATCCTGATATTAATGCATTAATTGCAACCTCTGCTGCATTATCTATATCTGGTATACCATTTGAAGGTCCATTAGGAATAGCTAGGGTTGGATATATTAATAATAATTTTGTTTTAAATCCTACAGAAAATCAACTTCAATCATCATCATTAGATTTAATAGTATCTGGAACAGAAGATGGTGTTTTAATGGTAGAATCGAAAGCTTGCGAATTAAATGAAAATATTATGCTAGATGCAATAATGTTTGGTCATCAGAATATGCAAGTAATTATAGAAGCTATTCATGACCTAGTATCGTTAGCAGGTCAACCTGTTTGGAATTGGGAACCAAATATATATTCAGATGAACTTGTTAATAATATAAAAAATATTATTGGTAATAAAATGTCATTAGCTTATGAAATAAAAGATAAGCAATCCAGAGTAAAAAAAATTAATGAAATAAAAAATTATGTAAAAGATTCTTTACAAAAACAGTATGAGAATAATTTAAATATACTTCCTAATAATACTTGTATAGAAAATATAATATTTGATATTGAATATTCATTGGTAAGAAGCAAAATATTAAATGGAGAAGCAAGAATTGATGGGCGAGATACAAGAACTGTAAGGCCTTTAGATATTCAATTAGGATTATTACCTAGAACACATGGAAGTGCATTATTTACTAGAGGTGAAACGCAGGCTTTAGTAATTACTACCTTAGGTACTAAGCATGATGAGCAAATTATAGAAAATATAATGGGTGAATCTCGAGATAAGTTTATCTTTCATTATAATATGCCACCATTTGCTACAGGAGAGATTGGTCGTATAGGAGTTCCAAAAAGGCGAGAAATTGGCCATGGTTATTTAGCAAAAAAAGCTTTAGAATCTTTATTACCAGATCCTGATAATTTTCAATATGCAATTAGAGTAGTGTCAGAAATTACTGAATCAAATGGTTCATCATCTATGGCTTCAGTTTGTGGTGCTTCATTATCTTTAATGGATGCAGGTGTTCCTATGAAAAATCATGTAGCTGGTGTTGCTATGGGTTTAATTTTGGAAAAAGATAAATTTGCAGTATTAACAGATATTATAGGAGATGAAGATCATCTTGGAGATATGGATTTTAAAGTTGCTGGTACTAATGTAGGTATTACTGCATTACAAATGGACATTAAAATCCAAGGGATTAATAAAGATATTATGAAAGTAGCATTAGATCAAGCTAAAGAAGGTAGATTACATATTTTAAATGTAATGAATAATTACATTCAATTTTCTAGGTCTAAATTATCAAATTTTGCTCCAAAAATAGTAAAAATTAATGTAAATCCAGAAAAAATTAGAGATATTATTGGAAAGGGAGGTGCTACAATACGTCTATTAACAGAATCTACTGGAGCACAAATAGATATTTCTGATAATGGTACAATACTAATTTCTAGTAATGATGAATCTAAATTAGAAGATGCTAAAAAAAGGATTTTAGATATTACGACTGATATCGAAATTGGTAAAATTTATAATGGAAATATAATTCGTTTATTAGATTTTGGTGCTATAGTACAAATAATGCCAGGAAAAGATGGTCTATTACATATTTCAGAAATATCTAATAATAGAATAAATAATATAAATGATATTTTAATAATAAATCAAAAAATTCAAGTTAAAGTAATAGATATTGATGATAAAGGCAGAATAAGATTATCTTCAAAATCATTAGATATTAAAAAAGATAATGATATCAAATAAAAATTAATTTAACCATTCATGGTGCACCCAGCCGGAGTCGAACCGGCACGCCCGAAAGCGAGGGATTTTAAGTCCCTTGCGTCTACCAATTCCGCCACGGGTGCTTTAAAAAAATAAAATATTAATTTTAATTATGTCTATTATAAAGTAGAGGCAAAATATAATCAAATTATATTTTCATATATATAAAAAATTTTTATTATTTTATTATATTGATATATAATATAACATATTGGGAAGTTTGGCAGAGTGGTCTAATGCACTGGTCTTGAAAACCAGCAGTCTGAAAAGACTCCAGGGTTCGAATCCCTGAGCTTCCGCCACATATTTCATATATGTTTATTTAATATATAAAGCATTTTTGTAGCATATAACTATTAAATTATTTTATATTTATAATTAATAAACTATTTAATGGAGTTAATATGTTTGCTATTGAAATTATTGCAAATGGTCAACAAAATGTTTTAAATATTACTAAAAAGCACATTCCATCATTTTCTAAACAAGAAGTTTTAATCAAAGTTGCTTATGCAGGTATTAATCGAGCAGATATATTGCAAAAAAAAGGTTATTATAAACCTGATATAGGTATTACAAATATACCTGGTCTTGAAGTAAGTGGTACAATAATAGATGGTGATTTAGAAAATAGCAGTTTTTCTATAGGAGATAAAGTATGCGCTTTATTAGAGGGTGGTGGATATGCAGAATATTGTATCGCTTCATTAAATCAATGTTTGCCATTACCTAAAAATATTACATTACTTGATGCTGCTGGTTTACCAGAAATTTGCTTTACTGTATGGCATAATTTGGTGAAAAAATGTTCTATCAAATCTGGACAATCTATTTTAATACATGGTGGCACAAGTGGTATAGGGACTTTTGCTATTCAACTAGCAAAATTGTTTGGATGTTATGTGTTTTCTACTGTTGGAAGTAATACAAAAGCAAATTTTGCTAAAAATTTAGGAGCAGATATTGTAATAAATTACAATATTGATGATTTTGAAGATAAAATAAATAAAATAACAAATAAAGTTGGTGTTAATTGTATACTAGATATAGTGTCTGGACATTATATTTCTAAAAATATCAATATATTATCTTATGATGGATGTATGTCTATTATATCCATGCTTAGTGGTAATAGATATACTAATATTGATGTAAGCTTGTTATTAAAACGTAGATTGACTATTTTTGGTAATACATTAAGATCACAACCTAAAAAAATAAAATCCATATTAGCTAATGATATATATAATCATATATGGCCTTCATTTGATAAAGGATTTTTAAAACCAATAACCTATGCTTGTTTTCCTTTTGAAAAAGTTAATGAAGCTCATGCACTTATGGAGTCTAGTCAACATATTGGTAAAATTATTTTATCAATGTAATGTTTATTTCTATTTACATAATATATGAATAAATCACATATCAATAGTAAGTTTATTATAGGCAATTGGAAAATGAATGGTTCTTTAAAAGAAAATTTCATTTTTCTCTCAAAATTAAAAAATATAAATTCAAATAAATATCATCAAATGGGTATTTGTGTTCCATTTCCTTATCTATTTCAAGCAAATGAATTGCTTAATGGTAGTAAAATACTATGGGGAGCTCAAGATATTAGTTCTTATGATAAAGGAGCATATACTGGTCAAGTATCTGCTTTTATGATAAAAGATTTTAATTGTAAATTAGTAATTATAGGTCATTCTGAAAGAAGATTATTTCAACATGAAAATGAATCTATTATTTTTAAGAAAATTGTTATTTCTTTAAATAATTCATTGATTCCTATTGTTTGCTTTGGAGAAACGTTAAATATTCGTAATAATGGAAATACTTTAGCATATATTGATAAACAATTAAAAAAAGTTTTTAAATTAAATAAAGATTTATTATCAAGAGTAATTTTTGCTTATGAACCTTTATGGGCAATAGGATCTGGGTATTCTGCAACACAAGAACAGATTTATGAAGTTCATAATCATGTAAAAAAAAGGTTGTATAATTTAGGTGTTACATCTACATGTATTTTATATGGTGGCAGTGTAAATTCTAAAAATTCTTCATATTTACTAAATATTTCAGGAGTAGATGGGGTATTAATTGGAGGTGCCTCATTATTAATTGATGAATTTTTAAAAATTTCAATAATTTCTTAAAATTTTTAAGGTATTTCAATGTCTTTTATAAATTTTTTAATAATTATACAAATATTATCTTCTATATTAATTATTATTATTGTATTAATGCAAAATGGTAAGGGTATTGATCTTGGTTCATATCCATCTTCAAATAGTATATTTGGAGCTGCTGGAGCATCAACATTTCTCTTTAATACAACTAAATGGTTAACAGTTATTTTTTTTTCAACAACAATAGCATTATGTTATTTTATGTATCAAAAAAATAATACTAATATTAGTATTATGCAACAAAACGAGGTTAATGCAACTTTGATACCTTCTATAGATAGTTCTACTGATTAATAATTTAATATTATATTAACTAAGATTATTTTATAAAATAAATTTTATGGTAGAATTATTACAATTATTTTTTATTAATTTATTTTCTATTGCCGATGTGGTGGAATTGGTAGACACGCTATCTTGAGGGGGTAGTAACAAAAGTTGTGCGAGTTCGAGTCTCGCCATCGGCACCATATTTATATGATTAAATTTTAAGTTAATTAATATAAATAAATTAATTTATGTATACTGATAAATTTAAATGTGTTGTTTTATATAAAAGGATTTTAGAACGATAACATCTTTTAATTAATTTAGATTTATAATAAATATGATATATAGATTTTTATATTATTAATTATTTTAATTTATAAAAGATATTGTTGTTTTTTGCAAAAAAATTAGTATTTTATTTTTTAACGTAGCTATTATGGCTAAATTTTGATGCAATATTCACAATTTTTAAAAAAAAATTGTTTGGGTGACTTATTTTTGTTAGTTTCCATTATTGCTAAATTGCTTCTCTTATTATTGAAATTAACGGAGATTTCTTAGATGAAAAAAACTCTGCTAGCTGCAGCTTTATTTACTGGTTTAACTAGTATCGCTGTAGCAGAAACTTCTGTTACCCTGTATGGGTTATTAGATACTGGTATTGGTTACAATAGAATTAAAGTCGAAGATGTTGAACTTAAACATCATAGTTTAAGTCGTGTTGGTCCACTTGCTGGTGTGCAAAGTGGATCACATTGGGGATTTCGTGGTGTTGAAGATATTTGTGATGACTGGAGTGCTATTTTTACCATAGAAGGTGGAGTTAATTCTACTGATGGTGCCCCAAAAGATTACCGTTTGTTTGGACGTCAAATTACAGTAGGTATTTCGAATAAATTTTTTGGTAAAATTGAGCTAGGCCGTCAATCTAATATTTCATCTAAATATTTTTCTACTATTGATCCTTTTGGGTATGGATTTTCTCAAGCTTCTATAGGTATGACTATGGGATCAGTGAATATGCGTCATGATAATATGGCATTATATCAAACTCCTATTATTAATGGTATACAAATGGGTTTAGGTTACTCATTTTGCTCTGATACTCAAGATTTACCATCATTGTCTGATTGGTATACATCTGATAATGATCGTGCTATTACAGTTGGTATGCGCTATAGTAAAGGTGGACCTTTGACTTTAGCTGCATCTTATGATCGTATTATTGGATCCAATATACGAGGCGATGATGCAGAAAAAGATTTATCTTCATATATGCTAGGTGGTAGTTATGATTTAGGATCTATTAAAATTTCTTCTGCATATAGCAAGATGAGTAATGGTTGGTTAGGTATGTTCAATGCTCCTGGTTATAAAGATGTTACAGCAATGATATTAGATCGTTTTTGCTTTAGAAAAGGATTTCATGCAGATTCATATATGCTTGGTATGAAAAAATCTATTAATAAGTCTACTAATATATTCGGATCATGGCAAAAAGTTGTAATACGAGATAAGCATTTACCAACCAGTCTATTACTTACATATGGCAATGATGATCAAAATGTATATAGTATTGGATATACTTATGATATTAATAAAAGAACAAATTTATATGCATATGGTTCTTATTCTACTGAGCATCTATTTGTAAAAGGAGCAAAAAGTAAGTCATTTGCAGTAGGATTACGTCATCGTTTTTAAATTATATTAATATCTATTGTATATTCAAAAAAATAATGGATAAAAATTTAAAATGGTAAATAGTATATGAATTTACAAGAATATTTGTACATATTGTTATTTATAATAATAGCATTTTTATTAGGTTTTATATTATTATCTATAGGTTTTATTTTAGGTAAAAAAAATCCTAATAAAGATAAGTTATCTGCATATGAA
>NZ_CP025628.1:177500-202500 GCF_003072465.1 Candidatus Kinetoplastibacterium sorsogonicusi | reverse complement strand
ATTTAAATATATATGATGAACATAAAAAACCTTGTTTAATTTTCAATCAATCAAATACATTAAAAGATATTTTAATAGATATTATAGAACCTAATATACAAGATATATTTATAGATAATAAAAAAATTACATATGAATTCAAAAATTGGGCATATGAATTTATGCCTCATATATATTACAAAATTCAATACTATGAAAAAAATGATTTGTTTAAAATTTATAATATAGATGAAACAATGAATATTTCATTATCTCGTAAAATAAATTTAAAATCTGGAGGATATATCATTATAGATCAAACAGAAGCATTGATCATTATAGATGTTAATACAGGTAGTTTTATTGGAAATAAAGATCCTGAAGACACTTATTTGAAAGTTAATTTAGAAGCAATTAAAGAGATTGCTAGACTATTAAGGTTAAGAAATTTAAGCGGAATAATCTTAATAGATTTAATAGATATGAAAAAAAGAGATAACAAAAATGTAGTATTAAAAGAATTAAAAGATAATATTATCAATGATAAAGCTAAAGTAAATATATTAGGATTTACTGCTTTAGGATTACTTGAAATTAGTAGAGAACGCAAAAAAAATTCATATTTAAGTAATTTGTTTGAACCATGTAATATATGTAACAAAACCGGTTTGATAAAGACAGTTGAAACAATATTTCATGAAATATGTAGAAAAATTATTAATTCTTCATATGACATTAATATAAAAAAATTAAAAATTCTAGCATCTAAACCTATTATAGATATATTTATTGAAAAAAATTATATTTCATTTATTAGTAATCATATTAATAAAAAAATTATATTAGAAATTAATTCAATATACAATAAAGAACAATATAACATTATTAATATTTTTTGAAGTAAGGTTTATATAATCATGAAATATAAAATTATCTAATTAGCATTTATATATACATAATTTTAGATTATTTATGTATATATTAAAATATATGATTTTTATAAATTCCCTATATTTTAAAAATGTTAATTTTTACTCAAAAAATTAATAATAACTAGTTTATTAAAATAATTGTAAATAAATATATTTATATAATAATGATTTTTTAATGAAAATAAATATATTTAAATGGTTTTACTAAATTGTTTTGCAAATCATTTAATTGTAAAAGAATTAGTTATTGATATACTATTAACAGCTAACTCTTAATTATAGATATAATATTTTTTATAAATCAAGCATCTATTAGAATAATATCATTTAAAATAAATTTTTTAAAATTTCCCTAAATTATTCAAATATTATTCATTACTTATTTTAATAAATAATATGCTAAATATAAAACCATTATCATTATTCATTCCTCCCTTAAATTTTGGAATAACTATATGCATAGTTGCTTGCATATTACAAAAATTTAAATTGAAAAGTATAGCTAAAAAATTTTATTTATTTAGTATATTTTGGATAACAATTTGGTCTTTACCAATAACTTCATTATTAATAGGAGGATTTTTAGAAAATATCAATCCTCCTTTTGATCTAAATAAAAAAATTAAATATGATGCAATAGTTGTATTAGGAGGACATATACGACATGGCCAAACTAATTGGTTTTCTAATTATGATAAAAAAACAGCAACTACAAGAATAGATGTAGCAGCAAAATTATACTTTGCTGGAATATCTAAAAAAATAATATGCTCTGGTGGATCATTAGATGGAAAGATAAGTGAAGCTAAGTATATGTCTAATATAGCAAAAAAAAATGGTATTTTAAGAGAAGATTTATATCTTGAAGAAAAAAGTAGAACTACTCATGAAAATGCATTATTTGTTAATGAGCAAATAAAAAAATTAAAATTAAAAAATATTATATTAGTAACATCTGCATTACATATGCCTAGAGCAAAAGCTTCTTTTTTAAATGTAGGAATCACTAATATAATTGCAGCTCCTACACATTCTCAAATTATATGGAAAAAAAATAAATTCAATTTAATAGTACCTAATTATATTACTTTAATAGCTAGTAAAACTATAATAAAAGAATATGTTGCTATATTTATATATTGGTATAGAGGATGGATATAATTAAATTAATAAATTAATTTTATATCTTCACAACCATCTAATTTTTTTAATGAAAATAATGCTTCATCTGTAGGAGTTATATTCCAACTGCTTCCTATTTTTAATATACAACTAAAAGATTTTATATAATTTATAAATTTAACTGATATTGATATATTAGAATTATCAGATTTATAATTTAATAAAATATTTTTTAAAGCATTTATATCTATTAATTTTTTAGATGTCACAGTTAAAAGTATTGTTTTAAGATATTTTTCACGAATATTGAGTATGCTATAAATATCTTGAGCTATTATACGAATATTTTCATTATATTCGTTTTTATATACAAAACATTGAAAAGCTAAAAAATTATCTTCTATAATAACTTCCTTTTTTAAATCATATAGATCATGATAAATCATAACATCTAATACAGAAGATTTATCATCTATAGTTATCAATATTATTTTTCCTTTTTTAGTAACTATTTTTTTAATACAGCATACTATACCACATATTAATTGTAATTCTTGTTTTGGTTGAATATTTATGAGTCTATTTGGAATAATTTTTTTTATTTCATCTACCCATATATCAAAAAAATGACCACTTATACAATATCCTAAAGACTGTTTTTCTTCAGTTAATATTTTATTTAAACTCCAATCATTTACTAAACTATCATCATAGAAAGATAAATCTTTTTTGATAGTATCATGTTCAAATAATGATTGTTGATGAGTACTTATTAATGCTTGATTAGCTGTTTCTATTGCTAGAGGTATTGAATTAAATAATAAAGCTCTATTTTTTTCTATTGAATCAAAAGAACCTGATTTAATTAAAGATTCCAAAGCTCTTTTATTTATAGATTTGCCAATACGCATACAAAAATCTATAAGATTTTTAAATGGACCTTTCTCATTTCTAGATTTTATGATTTCCTCAATAATAGAATAGCCTAAACCTTTGATTGCACCTAAACCATATAATATATTTTTTTTATTATTTTTTAGATCATAAATTGGCTTAAATTTAAAAATAGATAGGTTAATATTTGGAGGTAATATTTCTAAATTATTAAAAATACAATCTTGATATAATAATTTAATTTTATCAGTATCATCCATATCAGAAGACATAGTAGCAGCCATAAATTCTGCTGGATAATTAGCTTTTAACCAAGCTGTCTGATATGCAATAGTTGCATAAGCTGCAGAATGTGACTTATTAAAACCATAACCAGCAAATTTTTCTATTAAATCAAAAAGCTTTTTAGCTAAAATATTACTATAACCTTTTTTAATAGCACCTTCTTCAAAAGTTTTTCTATGCTTTGACATTTCATCTGGATTTTTTTTACTCATTGCTCTTCTAAGTAAATCAGCTTTACCCAAAGAGTATCCTCCTATAATTTGTGATATCAGCATTACTTGCTCTTGATAAACTATAATTCCATAAGTATTTTTTAAAACAGGCTCTAAAGATTGATGAAAATAATTCACTTTTTCTAAACCATGTTTTCTATTAACAAAATCATCAACCATTCCAGATTCAAGTGGCCCAGGTCTATATAAAGCAAGTATAGCTATAATATCTTCAAAATTATTAGGTTTTAGCTTCTTCAATAAATCACGCATACCTTTAGATTCTAATTGAAAAATAGCTGTAGTATTACTTTCACATAATATTTGATATGTATTAAAATCATTTAAGTCGATTTTACTAAGAACTAAATTTTTTTGATTAGAATTTAATTCTTTAATATATTTAACTGTTAAATCTAATATAGTAAGATTACGTAATCCTAAAAAATCAAATTTTACTAACCCCATTGCTTCTACATCATCTTTATCAAATTGAGAAACAAGATTATTAGGTTGTTCTGGAGGGCAATATAATGGACAAAAATCTGTTAGTTTACCTGGTGCAATTAAAACACCGCCAGCATGCATGCCGACATTACGTGTTAATCCTTCCAGAGGTTTCGCTATATCTAATAAATATTTTACATCTTCATCTTGTTCATATTTTTCTTTAAATGCTGCGTCTTGTGAAATAGCTTTTTCTAAAGTCCATGGATCAATTGCATTAAAAGGGATCATTTTAGATAAATTATCACAAAATGTGTATGGAAAATCTAAAGTTCTACCAACATCACGAATAACAGCTCTGGCACCAAAAGTACCAAAAGTCATTATTTGACTTACAGAATCTTTTCCATATTTATTTTTAACATATTCAATTACACGTTCACGATTATCTTGACAAAAATCTATGTCAAAATCAGGCATAGATACTCTTTCTGGGTTTAAAAATCTTTCAAAAAGTAAATCATAATTTATAGGGTCTATATCAGTAATACCAAGAGCATAAGCTACTAAAGATCCTGCTCCAGAACCTCTACCAGGACCAACAGGTATTCCATTTTTTTTACCCCAATTAATAAAATCTTGTACAATCAAAAAATAACTAGCAAACCCCATTTGAACAATAATTTTATACTCATGTTGCAATCTATCTTCATATTGTTGTTTTGCATTATCATTTAAATGGGGAAGATCATTTATGAATCTTTCATTTAATCCTTCTTTAGACATATTTAATAATAGTTTATTAAATGATTCTTTATTATTTAACTCAATATTATTATGATAAAAATTAGGTAATTTAGGATTACCTAACGGTAAAATTAAATTACATCTTTTTGATATTTCTGAGGTATTTATTATAGCTGAAGGTACATCTGAATATAAATTAATCATTTCTTCAGTACTAAAAAAATATTGTGTTTCGCTAAATTTATTTTTTCTATTAGGGTTATTTATAGATACACCTTCTGCTATACATACTCTAACTTCATGAGATTGAAAATCTTGTTTTTCTAAAAACTGAATAGGATGAGTTGCAACAACTGATATATTCAGTTCCATAGCTATTTTTAGAGCATGATTTGTATATTGTTGATCAAGTATATTATTACTTCTACATAATTCTATATAATAATTAGATGGAAATAATTCTGACCATTCTTTTGCTCTCTTTTTTGCTAACTCTATATTTCCTGAATCAATTAGTTGCCCAATATCTCCTAATCTTGCACCAGATAAAACTATAAGACCTTTATTATTTTCAATTAACCATGTTTTAATTATCAAAGGTACTTTTGATTTTTTATATTTTTTTTCTGTAAATGATTTTGTAAGTATTGAACAAAGATTTAAATAACCATCATAATCTTTCACTAATAATATTATTCGATAGTAACTTTTACTATCTAATGAATCACTCATATAAACTTCACATCCAGCAATAGGTTTTATGCCAGATGCACGAGCTTTCTTATAAAATTTTACTAAGCCGAAAATATTATGCAAGTCAGTAAGTGCTATTGCAGGCTGATTAAAATCTTTAGCTTTATTTATTAAATGTTCTATTTTTAAAATTCCATCTATTACAGAAAATTCAGAATGCGATCTTAAATGAACAAATGGTATAATTTTCTTATTACTAAGATTCATATATTTAGTATTATTATTGATATGGTTCGTATTATTATTAATTTATATAATTCATATTAGATAATATAATATTTAAAAAATGAAAATTATAAATTTTTATATTTTATGCAAAATAAAATTTTACTTGTATTACAATTTTTTTACAAAAATTTTATAAAAATTCAAGATATCCAGCAATAAAGGTCAAAAATGATACAGTCTTCTTCTATTTCAGATATTGAAAATACAACAAATTCTCAACAAGCACAAATACAATTTGTAAAATGGTTTAGAAAGGTAGCACCTTATGTACATGCATTTAAAGATAAAACTTTTATAATAGCTTTTGGTGGAGAGTTAATAGAAGATAATTGTTTAAATATTTTAGTACAAGATTTATCTCTTTTATCAGCTTTAGGAATAAGATTAGTATTAGTGTATGATGCAATACCACAAGCTAATAAACAACTAAAATTAAAAAATAATGAAAAAATATTATCATATGATTTAGAACCAATAAATCATAATATATTAGAATGCATTAAAGAAGCTTCTGGTAAAGTACGATTAGATATCGAATCATCTTTTAGTCAAGGGTTACCTAATACACCAATGTCAAATGCTAAAATTAGAATAATCTCTGGTAATTTTGTAATAGCAAAGCCTAAGGGCATAATAGATGGTATAGATTATTTATATGCTGGTAATATTAGAAAAATAGACGTAGATGCTATCAAATCAGAAATAGAAAAACATTCTACAATAGCTTTATTACCAGCTATAGGATTTTCACCAACTGGTGAATCTTTTGTTTTAAAAATTGAAGAATTAGCTACAAAAGCTGCAACTTCATTAAAGGCAGAAAAACTAATTTTTCTTACGTCTTCTAAAAATATAGAAATAAATAGTAATTTATCTGGTATTGAAATTGCTTGTAATGATGTTGATAGTATTATCAAGTCTAATTGTTTAGATAAAGAAATGACAAATTTATTATATAAAGCTTATAAATCTGTTAATAATGGTGTAGAAAGAGCTCATATTGTGCCTTATTATTTAGATGGTTCTATTTTATTAGAAGTTTTTACTCATTATGGTATTGGAGCAATGGTGGTAGCTAATAATTTAGATTATATGCGCCAAGCTAAAATAGAAGATATAGGTTCTATAATTAAATTAATAGAGCCATTAGAAAAAGAAGGTATTTTAATAAAAAGATCTAGGAATATTTTAGAAAGAGATATAGATAAATTTACTGTATTAGAACATGATATGATGATATATGGGTGTGCTGCTTTATACGAATTTCCTGAAGAAAAGATGGCAGAAATAGCATGTTTAACAGTTATACCAGAATTACAAAATAAAGGTGAAGGAGAAAATCTTTTTAAACATGTAGAAAAGAAAGCTAAATTAAATGGTATTGAACAAATATTTGTTTTGACAACTAGAACTTCACATTGGTTTTTAAAAAGAGGATTTCATCAAGCAGATATTTCTAGTTTGCCATTAGAAAAACAAAAACAATATAATAAACTACGTAATAGTTTAATTTTTATTAAAAATATATAATTAAATATAATAGAACATAATAATATAAGGAATAATAAAATGAGGAAATTTGTAAAATGTATGAAATTAAAAACAAAATTAGAAGCTTTAAATAATCCACCATACCCAGGAGAAATAGGTATATACATAATGAATAATATATCTCAAAAAGCTTGGAATAATTGGTTACAACAGCAAACTCGCATAATAAATGAAAATAGATTAAATTTATCAGATATCAAATCTAGAAAATTATTACATGATCAAATGATTCAATATTTATTTGAGAAAGATGAAATTGATTTTTCTTCTTGATTTTTTATATTTGCGAATTCTTAACTAATACACCATTTTGAGTAGATATTAGTGCTTGGTTTGCTTTTTGTAAAGCAAATAATCCACAAGTAACTACTCCAGGAATATTATTTATATAAATTTCTAATTCTCTGCAATTATCAAAATCTAAACCAACTACATCTAAAATTATATTATTATTATCAGTAACAAAATTAGGACGCACATTAGCTTTACCACCAATCTTATTTAGTTGATTTGAGATTTGTTTTTTTGCCATTGCAATTATTTCTATTGGTAATGGAAATGTACCTAAAATTTTCACAAATTTACTTTCGTCTACAATACAAATAAAATTTTCAGATGCAGATGCTATAATCTTTTCACGAGTTAAAGCACCACCACCACCTTTAATCATATTCATAGATTCATCTATTTCATCAGCACCATCTATATAAAATGGTATACTATGAGCTTCATCTAATTCTATAACATTAAAATTAAATTTATTTAAAATATTATAGGTTCTTATAGAACTAGCTACAACTGACTTAATATCATCTTTATATTTAGATAATTGTTCAATAAAAATATCTACTGTAGATCCTGTACCAATACCTAAAATATCATCAAATCTGATATTATCCATCACAATCTCTACAGCACGATGAGCTACATTTTTTTTTAAAAAATTAACATCTAACATATATATTATTTTCCATTTAATTAATTGTCATCAAAAACATCAGATATATTATTATCTTCTGGTAATATTTCTAAGTGTTTTAAATTTTTTAACATTATTCGTGATCTTGTTTCAGTTTGATCTAATTTATTAGTTGCACTTTCTAAGTTTTTTCTAACACTTGCTACTGTGTCGCCAAATTTATAAAATTCAGTTTTCACTGTTTTGAGTACTTGCCATACTTCCGAAGATCTTCTTTCAATTGCTAAAGTATGAAAACCCATTTGTAAACTATTTAATATAGCAGCTAAATTACTTGGCCCAGAAATATTAATTCTCAATTTATATAATTTATCCAAAAGACCAGGTATTCTTAAAATTTCAGCATATAAACTTTCAGCTGGTAAAAACATAATAGCAAACTCTGTTGTATATGGAGGGGCTACATATTTATTAGATATTATCTTTGCTTGTAACTCAACAGCTTTACCTAATGCTAATATTGATTTTTTAATAGCATTAGAATCTGAATTTTCATATGCCTCACATAAACGTTCATACTCTTCTATAGGAAATTTAGAATCTATTGGTAACCATACTACATTAGTATTTGAAGTACCTGGCAACTTAATAGCAAATTCTACTATTGCATCACTGCCTGGAATAGGTTTTACATTACATGCATATTGCTTTTCTGTCATAATATCAGTAATTATTCTAGATAATTGCATTTCACCCCATATTCCTCTAGTTTTTACATTACTTAAAATTCTTTTTAAATCACCGACTCCAGAAGCTAAAGAGTGCATTTCTCCTAATCCTTTATGTACTGATTCCAGTCTTTCTGATACTAATTTAAAAGATTCACCTAGTCTATTTTCTAGTGTTGTTGTTAATTTTTCATCTACAATGATTCTTATTTCTTCTAATTTATCAGTATTGTTTTTTTGTAAATCATATAAATTTTTATTTAAAATATTTCTAACTTCTAACATACGTTTTTCATCGATTTCTATTACTTTTTGAATTTGATTAGCAAAGTGATTTGAAAATTTATTTAAAGAATCTACTAATTCTGATCTAGTATTTTTAAATTCAAAATTTATATTATTTTTTAATGCATTATTAGAATTTAATGAATCTATTCTTATGTCACGTGAAAATTCATTAAATTCTATATGAAATTTTCTTATATATTCATCTATATCTATATTTAGATTACTACTAACTTTTTCTAATTCAAACTTTAAATTATTTAAATTATTTAAAATAAGTTTTTGTACTATAAATATAGTTAACAATGAAATAACTAATAATATTAAAAATATCAATATGCATAAATTCATACTATTTATTTATTATCATTAGAATGTTTATTAAAAATGAATTTTTCATTATTAAAATTAACATAAATATTGTCTCCAGGAGAAAAATCTCCTTGAATAAGTTTGCTTGCTAATGGATTTTCAATATTATGCTGAATAGCTCTTTTTAATGGTCTTGCTCCAAAAAATTGATCAAATCCAATTTTTGATAATTCATTTATAGCAACTTCATCAACACTTAATTTAATATCATGTTTGGATAATCTTAAATTAAGCAAATCAATTTGTATTTTAGTAATTAAATTAATATGAGATATTTCTAATTTATGAAAAATAATGATTTCGTCAATACGATTTAAAAATTCTGGACGTAATATATTCTTAATTTCATCTAATATTAATTTTTTAGCATCTTCATAAGATACAGATTCTTGTAAGTAATGTGAGCCAATATTAGACGTCATAATTATAATAGTATTACGAAAATCTACAGTACGTCCTTGACTATCTGTTAATCTACCATCATCTAATACTTGTAATAATATGTTAAAAACATCATGATGAGCTTTTTCTATTTCATCTAATAATATTACACTATAAGGTTGACGACGTACTAACTCTGTTAAATAACCACCTTCTTCATATCCAACATAACCAGGAGGAGCTCCAATTAATCTAGAAACTGAATGTTTTTCCATAAATTCACTCATATCTATACGTATCATATGATCTTGTGAATCAAACATAAAATTAGCAAGTTCTTTGCTAAGCTCTGTCTTACCGACCCCTGTTGGTCCAAGGAAAAGAAATGATCCTATAGGTTTAGTGGGATCAGATAATCCAGCTCTAGATCTTCTAATAGCTTCTGAAACAAGATTTACAGCTTCATTTTGACCAATAATTTTTTTCTTTAAAATTTCCTCTGCATTTAATAATTTTGCTTTTTCTCCTTGCATCATTTTTGATATAGGAATACCTGTTGCATGAGATATAACTTCAGCTATTTCTTCTACTCCAACTTGAGTTTTAATTAATTTAATTTGTTGATCTTCTGTATTTGTCAAATCTATATTTTCAGAATTTTTAAGACGTTTTTCTAATATTGGTAATTCTCCATATTGTAATTGAGCAAGCTTATCATATTGACCACTTCTCTGTAATTCTGCCATTTGAGCTTTTATTTTATCAATTTCTTCTTTCAAAGAAGTAGAATTTTGAATAGTAGATTTTTCTAATTTCCATATTTTTTCTAATTCACTATACTCTTTTTGTAACTTTTCTAATTCATCATTTATAATAGATAAACGATGTTTTGATATATCATCATTTTCTTTTTTAACAGCTTCTTTTTCAATTTTTAATTGAATGATACGTCTATCTAGTTTATCTATTTTTTCAGGTTTTGAATCTATTTCTATTCTTATTTTAGAAGCTGCTTCATCTATTAGATCTATAGCTTTATCCGGTAAAAAACGATCTGTGATATATCTATTAGACAATTCTGCAGCAGCTACAATAGCAGGGTCTGTAATTTTTACTCCATGATGTATTTCATACTTTTCTTGTAAGCCACGTAAAATAGCAACTGTAGATTCTATATTTGGTTCATCAATTAAAATTTTTTGAAATCTTCTTTCTAGAGCAGAATCTTTTTCTATATATTTCCTATACTCATCTAAAGTAGTTGCCCCTATACAGTGTAGATCTCCTCTAGCTAAAGCAGGTTTAAGCATATTACCAGCATCCATAGAGCCTTCAGTTTTACCAGCACCAACCATAGTATGTATTTCATCTATAAACATAATATAATTATTACTAGTTGATAGATCTTTTAAGACAGATTTAAGTCGTTCTTCAAATTCTCCTCTATACTTTGTACCTGCTAGTAATGCTGCTAAATCAAGAGACAATAACCTTTTACCTTTTAAACTTTCAGGCACTTCATTATTGATGATTCTTTGTGCTAAACCTTCAACTATAGCAGTTTTTCCTACACCAGGTTCTCCTATAAGTACAGGATTATTCTTTGTTCTTCTTTGCAAAATTTGTATAGCTCTTCTAATCTCATCATCTCTACCAATCACAGGATCTAATTTTCCTTGTTTTGCTAGATCTGTAATATCTTGAGTATATTTAGCTAGACTATTTCTATTTTCTTCATCTGGGTTTTGAATATTATTATTACCTCTAACTTCATTTATAACTTTTAATAATGCATCATAATAAATACCAGAATCATGTAATATTTTACCAATCTGTATCTTTGTATTACATATTGATAACAAAAATAATTCACTTGATATGTAGTTATCTTTTCTTAGGATAGATTCTTTTTCAGTAATATTTAATAATGTATTTAATTCTTTACTGATTTGTATATTTTCACTACTATTATTTACTTTAGGTAATTTATTAATTTCCTGATCTAATATACTTAATAATCTATTTATTGCTCCCCCAGACTTTTCTAAAATAGATTTAGTATTACTATCTTGGTCTTTTAATAATGCAATAAGAACATGAATTGCTTCAATATATGGATTATCATGCTTTATAGCTAAACTTTGAGCATCACTTAATGCTCGTTGAAAATTTATTGTTAATTTATCAAAACGCATAATAATTGTCTCAATATGGTTGGTGATTTATAAATACTGAAGTTTAATTATTGTATAACTTAAACCAATTGGATTGTAATATATTTTCTCCTTTAAAGATATTATTTAAAATAGAAACTACTAAAGCATATTTATGTGAATTATTATATTTTAATAAAGCCTGATAATTACTTAAAGCTAAAAATTGTGGACCATTTATTCCTGATGGTAATAATAAAAAAGCTTCCTCATTCATATAACTATTATATAATTTATATAATGATTCGCCTTTTATACTTGTTGCACCAATTTTTGACCATTTTTCTAAAGTATATTTATTTTCAGAAATATGAAAATCATCTTTACAAATTTTTAAATTATCCAAAAAATTTTTTGGTAACCTAATTTCTATAACAGGTGGTTGATTTTTTATCCATTTTATATTACGTTTATATAGATGATTAGCTGTAGATGCTAGAGAGTCTTGTATTGAATTATATAGATCAGCAATACCATCATTGTCCCAATCAACTGATAATTCATAAAATGATGTTGGTATAAACTGTGTCATTCCAAAAGCTCCCCCCCAGGATCCTAAAAATTCATCTGGTTTAACTATACCATCTCTTAGAATCTTAATAGATGCATAAAAATTTTTTTTCCATAATGGATTATTTTCATAATATGCACGTGTAAACCAAGCATTTAATATATTTGTATTACCTAAAATAGTTCCATAATTAGTTTCAATACCAAAAATAGCAATTAAAATTTCTGGATCAACATGGTATGTATTACAAATGTTTCGAATATCATTATTATATTTTGTAAGTATTTTGTAACCATTAGCAATTCTATTTGTATTAATCATTCTTAAGATATAATCTTTAAAATTATCTTGTTTTTTGAATTGATCTTTTGATGCATTAATAGTAATTTCTACAAAATCTACTTTTGAAGTAAATTTATCAAAATCATCTACAGAGATTCCATTTTTTTCTGAATCTTTTCTAAGTTCTAATAAAAAATTATTAATAATAATATTTTTATCTAAAATATTATTAGAATAAACATCATTAGATATTAATACAAAATATATACCTATAAATAAAAAAATATATATCCTATTAAGATTAAATTTATCAAAAAAATTCATTTTGAGTATATTATTTTATTGTTTTATTTTTTTTCAAGTATTTTCACTAAAGAGCCTAAAGTAGTTGCTTGTACTAATAGGCTAAATATTACTACTACATAAGTTACACCAACAACCATATCTCTTCCTTCAAATTGAGGTAAAGATAAAGCTAAAGCTATAGAAATACCACCCCTTAAGCCACCCCAAGTCATTATGTTAACTGAATTAGTACTAATATTATGAAATTTTTTTAGTAAAATCATAGGACTTACTACACTAATATATCTAGCAATCAATACTATAGGAATTGCTATAATTCCTATCCATATATCAGTTAATTTAAATGATAATGCTAAAACTTCTAAACCTATTAATCCAAATAATACAAGATTTAATAATTCATCTAAAAGTCCCCAAAAATTAAATAAGTGTTCACTAGTTTTATCTTTACTTAATTTAGAAATTCCATGATTACCAACCACTAAACCCATTACTACTACAGATAATGGAGCAGATACATGTAATATTTCAGCACACCTATATCCTGCTGTGCTTAATGCTAAAGTAATTAAAATTTCTACTGGATAACTATCTAATTTTGCAATCATGATAGCTCCACCATAACCTAAAATTAATCCTAATATAACAGCTCCTAATATTTCTTGGGTTAAAGATATTACTATATTAATGGCAGAGAATTCTGTTGCACCACATGCTAAACTTAATAAAGTCATAAAAGCTACAACTGCTGTACCATCATTAAATAATGCCTCACCAGCAATTTGAGTTTCTAAATCAGAAGATACTTTAGCATTTTTTAAAACTGCTAAAACGGCTATAGGATCTGTCGGTGAAATTAAAGCTCCAAAAACTAAACACCATAAAAAACTTACTGAGTTGTAAAATAGATGTAAAGCAATATAAAATGCTATGCCTACAACTAAAGTAGATATTAATACACCAATAGTAGCTAATAAAAATACTGGTAATCGTTGTTTATTCATTTTAGAAATATCTATATGTAATGCGCCAGCAAATAATAAAAGGCCAAGTAATCCATGAAAAACTAATTCAGGAAAATTGATAAATTCCACTAAGCTTTGAGCCTTTAGCACCATGCTAGAATGAGATTGTCCAAAAAATGATAAACAAGTAAAAACTATTAAGCCAACTGCAGTAATTCCTAGTGTATCTGGTAGCTTAATAAAACGATGGTTGATATAACCAAAAATCGCTATCAAAGTTAACAACAATCCTATACCATCAAACATGATCATAATTATTTCCTTAACATAGAGAGATATTATAATCTTAATCGTATCTTAATAAGACGTTAAGATATAAAAATAACTTTTGAAATACAATAAAATAAAAAAACTTTAACAATTAAACATTGATCATAATAAATATATATTAAAATATTAATAATACTTATTAGTGTTGTATAAATATTATTGATCTATCATATAGTAAATTACTATGAATATAATAAATAAATCTCCTTTAAGCAAAAAAATAAATTGCTATAATGTAGCATATAACCCAAAATTGTTATTTGCAATACCTCGGCTAAATAATACAAAAATCTTTTGTGATACTTCAAAAAAAATATTATTTAGAGGTTTTGATATTTGGACAGCGTATGAATTTTCTTGGCTGAATTTAAAAGGCAAACCGAAAATAGCTATATTACAAATTATAGTACCAGCAAATAGTCCTAATATAATAGAATCTAAATCTTTAAAATTATATTTAAATTCTTTTAATCAAAACAAAATAGAAAATAATATTGATAAAATTTTAATTCAAGATATATCTAAAGCTATTGGTAGTGAAATACAATTAAATTTCATAGAACCACATCAATTTCATAAAATACATAAAATTCAGAAATTGAAAGGAATATGTTTAGATGACTTAGATATTCAAACAAATACTTATATTCCAGATGAAAAAATTTTAAAAAATATAGATTCTAACCATATTATAACAGAGCACTTAGTTTCTAATCTATTAAAATCAAACTGTCCTGTAACAAATCAACCTGATTGGGCATCAATTCAAATATCTTATACCGGAAAACCTATAGATCATTATTCATTATTAAAGTATCTCATATCATTTAGAAATCATAATGATTTCCATGAGCATTGTATAGAACGAATATTTTTTGATATTAAATCGATTTGTAATCCAAAAAAATTAACAATATATGGCAGATATACTAGAAGAGGCGGTATTGACATAAATCCTTGGAGAACTGATTCAAAAAAATTTCCTAATTCTATACTCCGTGTAATAAGGCAATAAAATAATATTTTATTTACCATTCATAACTAACCATACTTTTTTTATATAATATAACATAGATAATATCGTTAAAAACGTTGAAATAATAATTAAAAATGTTCCAATTTTGATAGTATCAAATCCAAAAAATACTTTATTATAAAATAAAAAGGCAATAGCAAACATCTGAAAAACAGTTTTAATTTTACCTAATTTATGTACAGTAGTAATAGATTGTGAACCAATTTTAGCCATCCACTCTCTTAAAGATGATATTATGATTTCTCTTCCTATAATTATTAATACTACAAATTGATCAACTCTCTCAAGATTGAGTAATATTATCAAGGAAGAGCAAACTATTAATTTATCAGCAACAGGATCAAGAAATTCACCAAATAATGAAGTTTGTTTTAATAATCTAGCTAGCCAACCATCCAACCAATCAGTTAAAGATGCTATTATAAAAGCACATGAAGCTAAAATATCTCTATCTATACTAGAAATAGGCATGTAATATATACTACATATTATTGGTAGCATAGCTATACGTAACCATGTTAAAATAATTGGTATATTAAAAAATGTTTTATGATAATACATATTATTTTTAATAATTAATAATATAAAATTCAAAAAAAATAGGATCCCACATAAAAATATTTAATCATTATGGAACGTATAATATATTTTTTCAGCTAATGACATAGATATGCCTTTAATAGAAGATAATTCTTCTATTGTAGCATTATATAAAGATGATAAACTTCCAAACTTATTTAATAACATTTTTCTACGTTTTAAGCCAATTCCATTTATTGATTCTAAGATAGATTTTTTTCTTAATTTTGTAAAATTATATCTCATTCCATTAATTGCAAATCTATGCGCTTCATCTCTTATATGGTTTATAAACATTAATATAATAGACTTTTCTCCTAACAATATATCTGCCCTATCAGTAAATACTAATTTTTCCAAACCAGGTTTTCTACCATTACCTTTTGCTACACCAATTATTAAAATGTTTGCTAAATTTAATTGATTTAATACTTTATTAGCAATATTTATATGCCCTTTACCTCCATCTATTAATATAATATCAGGTAAATTTTCCAATTTTTTAGAAAATCTTTTTAAGAGTATTTGTGACATTGCACCATAATCATCACTCATTGATATATTATCAATTTTATATCTACGATACATAGATGGTTGCATTTTATTTTTTTCAAATACAACACATGATCCATATGTAGATTCTCCTGACATATGACTAATATCAAAGCATTCTATTCTTATGTTATCTTTTAATTTTTTAAAATTTATTAATTCTAAAAATAATGATAATCTATTAATATTATTATCATTTTTATTAATATATGCTGAAAGTGCTATATGATTATTTTTTATGTTTTGTTCTAACCATTTTTTTTTAATACCAATAGGTTTATAAATTAATTTAGGAATAAATTTTTTTAATAAAAAAATATTACTTTTTTCTTTTATTTTATGAGATAAAATAATATGTTTTGGTAATTCGATATTAACATAATGCTGCTGAATGAATGCTGTAATTATAGATGATTCATTTGTATATTCAATATTATCTGGAAAAAATGATTTATCACCAAAATGATGTCCATTTCTAATAGTAGATAAATTTACACACGCTTGATTATTTAATAATACAACAGAAATTACATCAATATCACTTTCTTTAACATTATTAACTGTCTGTACTTTAATAATATTATTAAGAGCAATAAGTTGATTTTTAAGTTTAGAAGCATATTCAAAATCTTGATAATTAGATGCTTGTATCATTTTTTGCTTGATATTTTTAATAATAGAATTGGTTTTACCATTTAAGAAATTGATAGCTTGTGATACATTTTCAGAATAATTTTCTAAAGAAATTTTATCTTTACAAGGTGCAGAGCATTTATTAATTTGATACAAAATACATGGTCTAGATCTATTAGCAATACTAGAATCTTCACAAGTTCTTAGAAAAAATATTTTTTGAATAATATCAATTGTATTTTTAACAGTATTAGAATTTAAATAAGGTCCAAAAAAATTACCTTTACTATTTATTTTCCCTTTGTAATAAAATATACCGGGCCATTTATGATGAGAAATAAATATATATGGATAAGATTTATCGTCTTTAAAAATTATATTGTATTTAGGGTTATATTTTTTTATCAAATTATATTCTAATAATAATGCCTCTTCTTCTGAATTAGTTATAGTAATCTCTATATTACTTATTTTAGATACTAACAATTTAATACGTTGATTATCATGAACTCTATTAAAATATGAAGTAATACGTTTTTTTAAATTTTTAGCTTTTCCAATATATAAAATATTTTCATCAGAATCTAAATGTTTATAGATACCAGGTAAGTTAGGCAAATTTTTTAATATGTTCTTAATTTCTGATTTAATTAACAATTATTTTCTCTACAATAAAATTAAGTTAATATTTTTTTTCTATTACAACGCAAGTAATAACAAATTGTGATTCATCAGAAATTGATATATGAATATTTCCATATCTTTGATTAAACCAGTCATTTAATTGTGAATTTAATTTCATAATAGGAGCTCCTATAGAAGTATTCATAATTTGTATATTATGCCAACTTAATGTTGGCATGCCTATTTTTATAGCCTTATAAAATGATTCTTTTGCAGAAAATCTAGATGCTATAAACTTAATAGATTTAAGATAATTTCTATTTAATCTTTGCATAAATTCATTATATTCATTATTGCCTAAAATTTTTTTACAAAAATTTAAACCATATTTTTTATATATAAATTCAACTCTTCTAACATCTATTATATCAATTCCTAATCCAACTATTGGATTTTTACAATTATTTGCTATATTGACATTCATGATTATATTAATATAAAGAATTTAAAGATGATTTATGAATTAATGATTTCATATCTTTAACTGCTTCATATAAACCTGAAAATATTGCTTTAGAGATAATTGAAAATCCTATATTTAACTCTGATATACCTTTAATTGAAGCTATTTTAGAAATATTAGAATAATCAAGACCATGCCCGGCATTTACTTTTAAGCCAAATTTAATAGCAGAAATTACTGCATTATTTATCCTATTTAATTCTTCATTAATATCATAGTTAAGAGTTAAATTTGCATATTTACCTGTATGAAGTTCTATTGCATCTGCTCCTGCATGAAATGCTGCTTCTATTTGCTCATATTCTGGATCAATAAATAAAGAAACTTGGATGTTATAATCTTTTAAATTTTTTATAGCTTTATAAATTTTATTATAATCTTTTGTAATATTTAACCCACCTTCGGTAGTTAATTCTTCTCTACGTTCTGGTACTAAACAAACACTATAAGGTTTTACTTTGCAAGCAATGTCTAAAATTTCACTAACTACTGCACATTCCATATTTATATCTGTATTTATCATATTAGATTTAATTCCAAAGACATCATGATCTTGAATGTGTCTTCTATCTTCTCTTAAATGTAAAGTTATTATATCTGCACCTGCATTTTTACAAATTAATGCTGCATCTAATAGATCTGGATACTTACCTCGTCTTTGCTGACGAATAGTAGCAATGTGGTCTATATTAACTCCTAACTTTATCAAAATAAATCTCCTTATATCCAAAGAATATTTACTAAAAAACATATATACTTATACATAGCAAAATTAATAATTTAATAGTAAAATATTAAATTCTATATAAATATATCAAACTTATTATATCAAATAATATGATATAAAAATTTTTTGATAATGATTGATTTTTAACACAATTAAGTTAATAGGTATACTTATGTCACGTATATGTCAAGTAACTGGTAAAGGTCCAGTCGTTGGGAATAATGTTTCCCATGCTAATAATAAAACTAAAAGACGCTTTTTACCAAATTTACAAATACATAAATTTTGGTCAGAGCAAAATAATAGATGGATAAAAATGCGTGTATGTACTAAAGCAATACGTACAATAGATAAAAAAGGTATTGATGCTATTTTATCTGAAATGAATTTCAATAAATAAAGCAAATTTTTAATATATAAGATATAAATTTTAGAGAATAAAATTATGGCTAAAGGCGCAAGAGAAAAAATTAAACTACAATCTACAGCAAATACAGGACATTTTTATACAACCACCAAAAATAAACGTAATAAACCAGAAAAAATTTTGATCAAAAAATTTGATCCTATTGCTAGAAAACATGTTGAATATAAAGAGACTAAACTAAAATAATATGATGATATATTAGCTAACTTTGCGTATATCATTTGCTTTTTATTTAAATATAGTAATATTTTAAATAAATTTGTATTTATTTTTTAATATAAAGCTCAAATTTGTATAAGTTATATTCAGCATAATTGATAATTATCAATGTTCCATACTTTTATGAAAGAAAATTATAGTCACCAAGAAGTAGAAGCTTCTACTCAGAAAATCTGGGAAGAAAATAAATCTTATTTATCTACAGAAAATAATTATAGTAAATTTAATATTAAACAAAAAACAAAATTTTTTGCTTGTTCTATGTTGCCATATCCAAGTGGTAAATTGCATATGGGACATGTTAGAAATTATACTATAAATGACGTAATGACTAGATATAAACGTATGCTAGGATTTAATGTATTAATGCCAATGGGTTGGGATGCTTTTGGTATGCCTGCAGAGAACGCAGCTATTAAATCTAATATTTCACCTGCTAAATGGACATATGATAATATTTCTTACATGAAGAAACAAATGAAACAACTTGGACTATCTATAGATTGGTCTAAAGAAATATGTGCTTGTGATCCTAAATATTATAAATGGAATCAATGGTTCTTTCTAAAAATGTTAGAAAAAGGAATTATATATAGAAAAACTCAAGTTGTTAATTGGGATCCAATAGATAAAACAGTATTAGCAAATGAACAAGTAATAGATGGTAAAGGTTGGCGTTCAGGTGCTTTAGTTGAAAAACGTGAAATACCTGGATATTACTTAAAAATAACTGAATATGCAGAAGAATTGCTTTATGATATAAAACATAATTTAAAAGGGTGGCCTCAAAAAGTATTATCTATGCAAGAAAATTGGATAGGTAAATCTCAGGGCTTATGTTTTGCCTTTCTTCATAATATTCAAAATGAAAATAATGAACTTATCAATGATGGTAAATTATTCGTATTTACTACTAGAGCTGATATGATTATGGGTGTCACATTTTGTGTAATATCTTATGAACATCCTTTAGCTACATTTTTTTCAAAAATAAATAAAGAAATAAAACTGTTTGTTCAAGAATGTAAATTAGGATCTACAACAGAAGCTAATCTTTTAACAAAAGAAAAAAAAGGTATTAATACAGGTTTTACTGTTATACACCCAATCAATCAAGAAAAAATAGAATTATGGATAAGTAATTATGTTTTGATGAATTATGGAAATGGAGCAGTAATGGGTGTTCCTGGCCATGATGAACGTGATTTTCATTTTGCTAAAAAGTATAACATACCAATAAAACAAATTATTAATGTAAATAATAAATCTTATAACATAGATTATTGGCAAGATTGGTATGCAGATCAAAATTATTCATTTTTAATTAATTCAGGAGAATTTAATGGAATGAATTCTTCAGAGGCAATTAAAGCTGTCACAGATAAAATAAAATCTTTCAGTCTAGGAGATGAAAAAACAATATGGCGTTTAAGAGATTGGAGTATATCTAGACAAAGATACTGGGGTACTCCTATACCGATTATACATTGTAGTGTATGTGGAGAAGTTCCAGTACCAGAAAATAATCTTCCAGTAATTTTACCAGAAAATTTGATACCTAAAGGTACTGGTAATCCTTTAAATGATTGCGATGAATTTTTACATTGCTATTGTCCAAAATGTGATAGAGTTGCTAGAAGAGAAACAGATACTATGGATACTTTTGTCGATTCTTCTTGGTATTTTATGAGATATACCTCTCCAGATTGTAATAATGCTATGATAGATAAAGATAAAGTTTCATATTGGATGCCTGTAGATCATTACATTGGTGGAATAGAGCATGCAATTTTACATTTATTATACGCACGTTTTTGGACAAAATTAATGCGTGATTTAAATTTAATAAATTTTGATGAACCATTTAAAAATTTATTATGCCAAGGTATGGTGCTAAATCATGCTTATTATAGAAAAAATCATAATGGCTCTATAGAATATTTTGACCCTAAAAATGTAGAAAATATTTATGATAAAAATGGAGAAATTATATCTACCAAATTAAAATCAGATGGTAGTGATGTTAAGTATCTAGGTATTACTACCATGTCCAAATCAAAAAATAATGGTGTAGATCCTCAAAGCATTATTAATGAATGGGGTGCAGATACAGCTAGAATATTTATTATATTTGCAAGTCCACCTGAACAAACTTTAGAATGGTCTGACCAAGGTATTGAAGGTGCACATAAGTTTTTAAATAAATTATGGAAATTTTGTTATAATCACAAATCTTTTATAGATATTAAAAATATAAATAAAAAAAACATATTTTATAATCTAAGTGATGAACTAAAATTTTTAAGATATGAAGTTTATAAAATATTGAAACAAGTAAATTATGATTATGAAAGACAACAGTATAATACGGTTGTTTCTTCTTCTATGAAATTATTAAAATTTATGGAAAATTGTAATTCCATATCACATGATAAATATTCAACAGTTATAACTGAATCAATAAGTATTTTATTAAGAATATTATTTCCAATTGTTCCTCATATTACTTATCAAATATGGCATGATTTACATTTAAATACAGTATTTGGAGATTTATTAGATGCTCCATGGCCTCATATAGATGAAGATGCTTTACTTTTAGATCAAATAGAAATGATTGTACAAATTAATGGTAAATTAAGACATAAGATTTTAGTATCTACAAATTATGATTCAGATAAAATCAAAAATATAATTATTAATGATAAAAATGTATTAAAGTTTTTAAACGGAAAAGATATTAAAAAAATCATCTTAATTCCTAATAAACTTATAAATATAGTTATATAAAATGTAATATATATTACAATTAAATTTTATATTTTTTATGACATTATATAATTATTTACATATGAATTTAGTAAAAAATTTTATGATCTTTTATCTCAAAATATAAATTATATATCTATTAATTATAATGCAAATTACTTTTAATCATCTTGATAATAATGAAAATTATTATTTTCTTATAAAAAATAAAGCAAAAATATATTTGGTATATAGTGACGAATTATTTTTACTAAATGAAACTATAGATAATATATATACTATCTATGTAAAATTAGATTATGAATTAATAAAAATTAATATATCTTCTTTAGAAGACATTAATTACTTAAATGAACATTTCAATAATATTTCATTATTAAATAATAAAAAGATTATTAATATTAAATTAAATAACAAAAAATATTTTAATATTATTACTGATATAATTAAAAATTTATTAAATCAAAATAATGAAATATTTGTTGAAATAAAAATTATTATATCTATATTAGATAACAATTTTCCTTTATTAAAAAATAATGAATTATTTCAATTAATTAATAATTATGGAATTGTAATAAAAATACCAAAAATTACAAAAAATATATTAGGAATGTGGATACAAAAAAGATTGTATTTACAAAATCAAATATTAGATCTTAATTCATGTAATTGGATTGCTAGTATGGTAGAAGGAAATTTATTAGCAGCATATCAAGAAATTATTAAATTAGGTTTAATTTTTTATAATAAAAAACAATTGTTTTTAGAAGATATAAAAAGAATTATAGTAAATTCTTCTAAATTTAATTTATATGATTTACGAAAAAATATATTATTAGGTGATACTAACAAATCTATCAATATATTAAAAAAACTTCAATATGAAGGAGAAAATATATCTTTGATAATATGGGGTATAGTAGAAGATATGTATAATATACAGAAAATTGATCATAATATCTTAAAAAGATTATCAATTAAAGATTCTTTTAAAATTTTAGAATACTTACACATGTTAGATTGTATGATAAAAGGATTTAAAACTACAAATATAAATACATGGGATTTTTTAGAAATGATAGTGATTAGTATCACTAATCCTAAATTTTTAACATTATTAAAGCATAAAAAAGCCCTAATATAATTTAATATATTAGAGCTTTTAATTAAAAAAAGAAGCCTGACCATAACCTACTTTCACAGATGTACATCTACTATCATCGGCGCAAAAGCGTTTAACTTTCCTGTTCGAGATGGGAAGGAGTGGATCAACTTTGCTATAGTGATCAGGCAAAACCTTTAAGATTATATAAAATTATAATCCTTAAATCAATTCGAAGAAACACAACTTCTATATATTAATTAATTTAATTAATAAAAAATAGATCGCATTATATTATACAATTTTCTTAAAATATATAATCAATATAACCTTTAGAGTTATAGGATCAAGCCTCACGGGCAATTAGTATCGGTTAGCTGAATACATTACTGTACTTACACACCCGACCTATCAACGTTCTGGTCTTGAACGACCCTTTAGGGAGATCTAGTCTCCGGGATACCTTATCTTCAGACGAGTTTCCCGCTTAGATGCTTTCAGCGGTTATCTCTTCCATACTTAGCTACCCGGCTATGCCATTGGCATGACAACCGGTACACCAGAGGTATGTCCACTCCGGTCCTCTCGTACTAGGAGTAGCTTCTGTCAAGTATCCAACGCCCACGGCAGATAGGGACCAAACTGTCTCACGACGTTTTAAACCCAGCTCACGTACCTCTTTAAATGGCGAACAGCCATACCCTTGGGACCTGCTTCAGCCCCAGGATGAGATGAGCCGACATCGAGGTGCCAAACACCGCCGTCGATATGAACTCTTGGGCGGTATCAGCCTGTTATCCCCAGAGTACCTTTTATCCGTTGAGCGATGGCCCTTCCATTCAGAACCACCGGATCACTATGTCCTGCTTTCGCATCTGTTCGACGTGTCAGTCTCACAGTTAAGCACGCTTATGCCATTGCACTATCAGTACGATTTCCGACCGTACCTAGCGTACCTTAGAGCTCCTCCGTTACACTTTAGGAGGAGACCGCCCCAGTCAAACTGCCCACCATGCACTTTCCCTGATCCGGATTACGGACCGAGGTTAGAACCATAAACATATTAGGGTGGTATTTCAAGGATGACTCCACATAATCTGGCGATCATGCTTCAAAGTCTCCCACCTATCCTACACAAATCTATTCACAGTCCAATGCAAAGCTGCAGTAAAGGTTCATGGGGTCTTTCCGTCTAGCCGCGGGTAGATTGCATCATCACAAACACTTCAACTTCGCTGAGTCTCAGGAGGAGACAGTATGGCCATCGTTACGCCATTCGTGCAGGTCGGAACTTACCCGACAAGGAATTTCGCTACCTTAGGACCGTTATAGTTACGGCCGCCGTTTACCGGGGCTTCGATCAA
>NZ_CP025628.1:0-172500 GCF_003072465.1 Candidatus Kinetoplastibacterium sorsogonicusi | reverse complement strand
GAAAATAAATTAACTTTTAAAAATAAGGAATTATATATTCATGAAAACAGCTCAAGAATTAAGAATTGGTAACGTAGTAATGATTTTAGGAGATCCATTAATTGTTCAAAAAACTGAATATAATAAATCTGGTAGAAATTCTGCTGTAGTTAAATTAAAATTCAAAAATTTACTAACATCATCTATTAGTGAATCTGTATATAAAGCTGATGAAAAATTTGAAGTAGTACAGCTAGAAAAAAAAGAATGTGTTTTTTCATATTTTATAGATCCAATGTATGTATTTTTAGATGAAAATTATAATCAACATGAAGTCGAAAAAAATAATATGCTCGAAATATTAAAATATTTAGAAAATAATATGAAGGTAGAAATCATATTTTTTAATGATAAAATCATAGCAGTAGAATTACCTAATATAATTGTACGTGAAATTACATATACTGAACCTGCAACTAGAGGAGATACCTCTGGAAAAGTAATGAAACCTGCTCAAATTTCATCTGGGCATGAAATTAATGTACCTATTTTTTGCAAAATAGGAGATAAAATAGAAATTGATACACGTACAAATGAATATCATGGCATTATAAATTAATTACCCATATTTTATGGAAAAATATGTCAATAAAATTTATAGAATTTTAAAAAACATAAACTAATTGTATATATAAAACACTTATGATGGTGCGCCCGGCAGGATTCGAACCCACGACCCCTTGGTTCGTAGCCAAGTACTCTAATCCAACTGAGCTACGGGCGCTAGAATATTATTCCAACACTATATATTGTATCAAATTTTATTAACACGTACAATATAATAACATACTGGCGGAGGTAGTGAGATTCGAACTCACGATACAGTTTTAGCCGCATACTCCCTTAGCAGGGGAGCCCCTTCAGCCACTCGGGCATACCTCCATAATTTCTATTGAATATTATACCATTATAATTAATTATATTAAAGAATAGTATAATAAATAATTATTTAGCATCTAATCCAAATACGTGATGTAAAGATCTTACAGCTAGTTCCATATATTTAATATCAATTATAATTGATGTTTTAATTTCACTAGTACTAATCATTTTAATATTTACACCTTCTTTGGCTAATGTTTTAAACATAGTACTTGCTACACCTACATGAGATTTCATACCAAGACCAACTATAGATACTTTAGCTACTTTTTCTTCAATTGCTAAATCACGAGCTTTTACAGCTGGAATTACAACGTCTTTTAATAAATTAACAGTTCTTTGAAAATCTACATGATTTATAGTAAAAGAAAAATCTGTATTACCATCTACTGATTGGTTTTGTACTATCATATCAACATCTATATTAGCATCAGCAACTGGAGTTAATATAGAACTAGCAATACCAGGAGTATCAGGTACATCTAATAAAGTAATTCTTGATTCATTGTTACTAAATGCAATACCAGAAACAACAGCAGATTCCATTTCTTTATCTTCCTCAAAATTTATTAAAGTTCCAGATATCATTTCTTCCTCTAAAGGAATCAGAGGATCTGTTAATGATGATAATACTCTTGTTGGAACACGATATTTACCTGCAAATTCTACAGACCTAATTTGTAATACTTTAGATCCTAAAGAAGACATTTCCATCATTTCTTCAAAAGAAACAGTAGACATTCTTCTAGCTTCTGATACAATTCTAGGATCTGTAGTATAAACACCATCTACATCAGTATAAATAAGACATTCTTTAGCTTTTAAAACAGCAGCTATTGCTACTGCAGAAGTATCAGATCCACCTCTACCTAAAGTTGTAATATCACCATTTTCATTAATACCTTGAAATCCTGTTACTACTACAACCTTTCCATCATTTAAATTATCTAATATTTTTTTATGGTCTATAGAAATAATTCGTGCCTTAGTATGAGAATTATCTGTATATATAGGTAATTGCCACCCTGTATAACTTCTAGCTGGTATCCCTTCTGCTAATAATGCCATTGCTAAGAGTGCACTACTAGCCTGCTCACCAGTAGATGCTAACATGTCTAATTCTCTTTCATGTGGCAAGGGTGTAATTTCTTTAGCCATATTTAACAAACGATTTGTTTCTCCTGACATAGCAGAAGGAACTACAACTACTTTGTAGCCAGCAGAATGCCATTTAGCTACACGACGTGCTACATTCTTAATGCGTTCTATTGAACCCATAGATGTACCACCATATTTGTGAACAATTACAGACATTTTTAGCTCTATTTAAAATTAATTTAAAAATTAATAATAACAAAAAATTACACAAATAGAATAAAAAAAATTTATTTTGAAATAATTTAACAACACATTTTATTTTATACTTCTAATAAATATTCTATTACGAGTACAACATATTTCTACATCTTCATGTTTAACTACCATAAAACGATCATAACCTAAATTATGTAAGTTCATTAATTGTTTATTCAAATTTAGTAAACGTGCTCTAGAAGGCATCATGATATTTTGAATATTAAGCCAATGACGTATTAATAAATTTCTTCTAGATTGAGACAAATGTCGCCATTTTTCTAAAGAAAAACTATAATCATTAGTATTAAAATCTAATAGATTTAAGTCATCTTGCGCGACAGAATTTAATATTTCTAAAGCTTCTTCCATATTTTTAGAAAATCTAGTCAAATTTTTTTGCCATCCATGCCATTTTTTATTCAATATAGGTGATATTAAAACCCTTATAGCAGATCTAGTATAGTTAGTACTATAGTTCATAGGATCTTCTGATAAGATAATTTTTTTATTATTAATAATATATTTGCTATTTTCTAAAATAATTTTTTTATCAATATTTAACCATGGTCTTATATATACAATATTATCTTTAATAGAACATTCTCTCATAGCAATAGAACCGGTAACTCCAGTACCCCTTAATAATCTTAATAATATCGTTTCTGCTTGATCATCTCTATGGTGTGCTAAAAATATAGTATTGATATCATGTTTTATTGATAGATGTTTAAATGCTAAATAACGATATTCTCTTGCTGCTTCTTCAAGGCAACTGCCTTTATTGATATTAATATCAACTTTAACTTCTAAAAATTTATATTTTAATAATTTAGCAAAATTTTTTGCATTTTTTGCCCATAAATCTGAATCAATCTGAATAGAATGATTAATATGAAGTAGATATACTTGAATATTATATAATTTAGCAACATTAGACATTGCAAGAGATAACATTGTAGAATCTAGACCTCCACTTAATCCTATACCTATACGCTTAGGAATTTTTTTTAAAGATTCTAAATTTTTTTTTATTGGTTCTAATAATATTTTATTCATTATTATTTCTTATAATAAAAATATTAAAGTATTTATAAATTTTTAAAATATCCATATGATAATAATAAATTCATTCTTTGATTGACTAATTGCTCTGGTGTCATGTTTTTTAAAAATCTTAAAGTCTCATCCAATGTATTATATAATATTTTATACATGGAATTAGGATATCTATGAGCACCACCTATTGGTTCATTAACTACAAATGTTATTAATCCTAATTCCTTCAATTTATTAGCTGTAATTGGTAATGCTTCATCTGATTTTTTATCTAAATTATTCCAAAATTTAGAATCAAATATTTCTGATGAAATCAATGAATATATAGAATATTTTAGCATTAATACTCTATTCCCTATGGAAAGAACTAAAGAACTTACAGAACCACTTTCTCCTATGATAGTAGATATAATAGGAACTTTTAATCTAGAAATTAAGCATAAATTCTGACCAATAAATTCTGATTTTTCTATCTTATTTTCATCAATTTTTGAATTAATATAAGGAATGTTATCTACAAAAGTAAATATTGGTATATTAAATTTTTCAGCTAATTTCATTAAACGTAATATTTTTCTATAACCTTCTGGACGTGGATTTCCAAAATTATGTAAAAATCTTTCTTCAGGATTTCTACCTTTTTTATGACCTATAATCATACATGCAAATCCATCAAATTTTGCTAATCCACCTATTATAGCCTGATCATCAAAATACATTCTATCACCATGTAATTCATGAAAATCAGTAAATATATTATTAATATAATCTAAAATATAAGGTCTTTTAGGATGATTTGCTATTAATGCAATTTGCCAAGGTGTTAACTTGGAATATATATCAATTGTTAATTTTTCACTTTGTTTTTTTAAAAAATTAATTTCATTTAAAATATGTATTGCTGATCCAGATTTAGTATTCCTCAGCTCTTCTATTTTATTTTCTATTTCAGATAAAGGTTGTTCAAATTCTAAAAAATATTGCACATTAAACATCCATAATAAAGTATTATCATTTAATTGGTAAAAAATTTAAACTTTGCCATAAATAGTAACTTGCAACTGTTCTCCAAGGTTTCCATGCTACAGATACTTCTCTAGCCTCAAAACGTGAAACTGGTTCTCCACTAAAATAATGAAAAGATATAGCTTTTAATAAATCTTTATCATCTAAAGGCATTATATCTGGTCGTTGCATACCAAACATTAAGAAAATTTCTGCAGTCCATCTTCCTATTCCTTTTATAGATAAAAGTTCCTTAACTATAGATTCATTATCCATAGTATTCCAATCTTCATATTTTACTTTTTTTTCACAAAAACTTAATGCTAAATGATACAAATAATTTGCTTTTCTATTATTTACCCCCATAGATTTTAAAGTATCTTTAGATGTTATTAAAATAGAATATGGATCTAAAAATATTTTATTTTTAAATATATTCCATATATTATCTACAGTTTCATTAGCAATATTAGAAATTTTTTGACATATTATAGCTTTAGATAATATTTGAAAATAATTTTCAGAAAAAATTGAAAAATTTTTATTACATAAAGGGATAATTTTTTTTAAAATTCTATCTTTTTTCAATAAATATGATGTAGCTTCATGCCAATAAATTGGTTCTTGTAAATATTTGTTATTAAATTCCATAAAATATCTCTAGAATATTAGATTCTACTCCAAATAGTATTGCCATCTATAGTATCTTCTAATGATATACTGTTAGATAATAAAAAATTCCGTATTTTATCTGCATCAATATATCTATTCTCTTTTTTTGCTATATACCTTGCCAATATAAGTTTTTCTATTTCTTCATCATTTAATTTATTTATATTCACATTATAGTTTATACTATATCTTGTTGGTAATTTAAAATAAGACTTAGGATCTTGTTGTAACAAACCAAGTATTTTAGCAAGATTTTTTAATATTAATATATTATTAATACTTTTATTACGATTTATTTCAGATGCTAATTCGAATAATACAGATATAGCTATAGGTGTATTAAAATCATCATTCATTGCATTTTCAAATTTTTTAGCAAAGTAATTATCCCATTTAATTGTAAAATTAACATCTAAATCTGCACCTTCTATATTAAGTACACGATATAATTTATCTAAAGAATTTTGAGCATCAATTAAATGTTCTTGAGAATATGTTTGTATGCTCCTATAATGTGATCTAACAATAAAAAACCGTAACATTTCAGCTTCTCTTTTATTAATCACAAAATTTTTGTTCAAAATGTCTTCATAGCCAATTATTTGTCTAATTGTAAAAAAATTACCTACAGATTTAGACATTTTTTCTTTGCCCATCATTAGTGGACCACAGTGAATCCATGTATTAGCCAATAAACAATCAAAAGCAGATTCACTTTGAGCTATTTCATTTTCATGATGAGGAAATTTTAAATCTGGTCCACCTCCATGAATATCTAAAGGTAATCCTAGAGAACTATGACTCATTGCAGAACATTCTATATGCCATCCTGGACGCCCTAGTCCATACTTAGAATTCCATTTTGAATCTATAGGATCTTTATCTTTTGAAGCTTTCCAAAGTACAAAGTCCAGAGGATCATGTTTATTAATATCTAACTCCCCAGATTTTAATTGATTTATATTTTTGCCAGATAAAATTCCATATTTTTTAAATGATCTAACTGAAAAATTTATATCTCCATTTTTAGAAATATATGCAATACCTTTATTATGTAATTTTTCTATTATATTTAAAATGGATTCTATATATTCGGTAGCTTTTGGTTCTAAGGTTGGAGATAAAACACCCAACGCAATTTCATCATTATGCATCGCATCTATGAAAAAATTAGTTATTTCATTAATAGGAATTTTTTGATTGATAGATTTATTAATAATTTTGTCATCAATATCTGTTATATTTCTAACATATGATACTTTTAGTCCTAATATTTTAAACCAGCGGTAAATAATGTCGAAAACAATCATTACTCTAGCATGTCCAAGATGACAATAATCATAAACTGTCATACCACATACATACATTTTTACAAAACCTGGAGTAATTGGTTTAAAAATTTCTTTTTTATTTGTTAGTGTATTATAAATCCTTAGCATAATAATTTATACTCTCTTTTTTGATAATTTTAGAAAAAGGTTTTATAAAAAATCTATCAATCAAATGATCTATAAGTGTTATAATGATCAAGAATAATATTTATATATACGCTTTAAAATAATAACTTGCTATTTAAAATTTTTAATTAATACATACTTATAAAAAAATTTATATTAAATTATTTATATTTATGCAAAATATATACTCTAATTATGATATAGATAATTTTAATCATAAATATGATATCTATAAAAAAATATTTATACAAGAATTAAGATTTAATGTTTATATATATGTCATGAATTAGATAATATAATTCAAAAAAAATTAATAAATATAAATGACATAAAGAATATTTGTATAAAACAATTAATTTATCAATTAATATAACTTTTTATTAAAAAAGATTAACTATGAATATATATAAAAAAGTTAGTATAACTACTAATTATGGCAATATAATTTTAGAATTAAATCATGAAAAAGCACCTAAAACAGTAGAAAATTTCATTTTGTATGTAAAAGAAGGATTTTATGATGGTACTATATTTCATAGAATTATAGATAATTTTATGATTCAAGGTGGTGGTTTTTCAAAAGGAATGATACAAAAAAATACTCATAATCCTATAGAAAATGAAGCATTTAATGGTTTAAAAAATTTAGCTTATACAATTGCTATGGCACGTACAAATGAAATTCATTCTGCTACATCACAATTTTTTATTAATTTAGTTGATAATAATTTTCTTGATTATACTGCACCAACCATAAATGGGTGGGGATATACAGTTTTTGGCAAAGTAATTGAAGGTATAGATACTGTAGATAAAATTGGGAAATTAAAAACTAAAAATTTTGGTTTTTATCAAGATGTACCAATAGATGATGTTATCATGAAAAAGGTAGAATTAATCTATAAATAATATTTATTAGCAAGTTAAATAATCAAAAAATATTCAATAACAAATAAATCATATTGTAAATTTACAATATGATTTATTTAATTTTTTGTTATAAAAATCATATATAATTGAAGTAAAATAAATAATTTATTAAAAATTGATTTATGGATGATATTGTGTATATTTACTTAATATCATTACAAATTATGTAGCAATATATATAAGTAATATTAAAAAACCTAAGAAAATTCTATACCATGCAAATATAAGAAAGGTATTATGAGATATATATTTTATTACTGATTTGATAACATAAATTGAAATAAAATAAGAGGAAATACATCCTATAATAACTGGAATAAAGTCATTAATAGAAATACTATTTAGATTAACCCAAATATCATATACAGAAGCACTAATTATAGTAGGTACTGCAAGAAAGAAAGAAAATTCTGTTGCAATATTGCGCTTTATTCCTAAAGTCATAGCTCCCATTATAGTTGCTCCAGATCTAGAAATTCCTGGAATTAAAGCAATTGCTTGATATAAACCAATATATAGAGATTGTTTAGAAGATATATCTTCTATATTAGATATATAATATCTTTTGTTAAAAAAGTTTTTATTATCTATTTTAATTTTAGAAAATTTAGGATAAATTAAATATTCCACTATAATAATAAAAAAACCACCTAATATCAATGATATAGCAATTATTAAATAATTAAAGAAAAGTTTTTTTATTAAATGAATAAATAAAAATCCTATAATAATTGATGGTATCATAGAAATGACAATATTTCTAAAAATACATATGGCATTATATTCTAATTTAACTATTCCTTTTAATATATTAAAAATACGAATTTTATATATATATATAATTGCTAATATTGCTCCAGACTGAATTATTACTTCAAAAAATTTAGAAGGATTTTGATATTGCATAAGCTTTTCTAATAGCAAAATGTGCGCTGTACTAGATACCGGTATAAATTCTGTTATACCTTCTAATATACCTAATACAAAAGCTTGCAAAAAATAAATCATTTTATAAATCACAATATTTTAATATGAAATGAAATTTCATCTATTTTATTTAATAAATCAAACATATGTTTTAATGTAACAAAGCCAATAACTTTATTATCATGCATAACAAAAGCAATATCACAATTACGTACAGAAAAAATTTTTAATAAATCAATAGATTTTACATTTAAATCTATTAATATAGGTTTACAACAATCTTTTACATTAATATTTTTATCCCTATATAATCCATTTATTATTAATGTTTGAATTTTACCAACTCCGATAATATTATCAATAATATTATCGTATAACACAAAATAATTATAATCTAATTTTGTTAAAATAGTTTCTTTATCTATTTTATTATCATTATGAACATTAATAAATAATAATTTATCTATATTTATAATAAATTTATCTATTTTTTGAGAAGATAAAGTAAGAGAATTTATGGGATCTTTTAATGGTATTAAATCACAAATTATTTTTTTATTCGAATTATTTTCAAACATATTATTAACTTTATTAAAAGAAGTTAATATTTCTATTAATACAGAAAACAAAATAGATAGATAAAAATATTCTTTTGGAATCGTGATACCAATACTTTCAAATATTAAAGATAAGCCAATAAATATTAAAAATACTAAACATAATATTATTATATTAGGATATAACTTTAAAAATATAGTCAAAGATTTAGATGCTATTAGCATGAAAATCATTGCTATTGTAATAGCAATCATCATTACAATTAAATTATCTACTATGCTAATTGCTGTAATTACTGCATCTAAAGAAAAAACTGCATCTAATAAAACTATTTCCAATACTACAAACCAAAAATTAGTATAATTATTTATTTTTATAATAGTATTATTTTTTATAGTTAATCTATTATATAGTTCAAGAAAGCTTTTTATTAATAAAATAAAACCACCTATTAATAAAATTATATTTTTTATTGAAAAAGGAAATGTAGATATAAAAAAAATTGGATGATTAAAGTTTAATAACCAAGATATTGCAAATAATAATATAAAGCGCATTATTAATGCAAAAACAATACCTACTATAAGAGCTTTGTCTTTTTGGTTAAAAGGTAATTTATCTATTAAAATAGTAATAAAAATTAAATTATCAATTCCAAGAATTACTTCCAAAAAAATCAATGTAAAAAATCCGATCCAAATATTTGGATCTAGAGCCCATCCCATAATGAGATTCCCGTACTAAGTTAAATTCTAAATATAAATAAGATAATTTCAATAAAAATATTCAATACATTAGTTATTTAATTTATTTAATATCTTTGAGAAAATTTTAGGTGTTGCTGCTATTATATTTCCAGAATTCATCCATTCTTGCTCTCCAAAATAATCTGATACTAGACCTCCAGCTTCAGTAACTATTAGTGAACCAGCAGCTAAATCCCATGGTTTTAAATTGATACCACAAAATCCATCCAATCTACCACATGCAACATATGCAAGATCAATGACAGTAGAGCCCATTCTACGCACAGCAGTACATTCATCAGCTAAAATATTAAACTTGTTTTCAACATCATTTTTGCTAAACGTACTGCAATGCATTCCTAATAATGAATATTGTAATATATTTTGTTTTGATACTCTTATACGACGATTATTTAAAAAAGCTCCAGATCCTCTACTAGCAGTAAATAATTCGTCTCTAGATGGATCATAAATTACTGCTTGAATAATTTTATCCTTAAAAGAAAGCGCTATAGAAACTGCATAATTAGGAAATCCGTGTATAAAATTTGTAGTACCATCTATTGGATCGATAATCCATAAAAAATCTGATTTAGAAGAACCATAATTCCCAAACTCTTCACCTAAAAATGAATGAGAAGGATAAGATTCTTTTAAAATTTCTACTATAGCTTTTTCAGCTAATTGGTCAATTTCTGTAACATAATTTTTAGGACCTTTACAGGAAACTTTAATTTTTTCTAATTCTAAGCAGGAGCGATTTATAATTACTCCTGCTTTTCTTGCTGCTTTAACAGCAATAGTAAGCATAGGGTGCATAAATTAAAACATATTTTAACATTATTAAATCATTTTAAATAAAAAATTTTATCTAAAAACATAATATTTTTCATTTAATAAAATATTTATTGAATGGTAATTATATCATACCATTTTATATGAATACGTTTTTTTAAAAAAGTTCATTAAATTTATAATTTATTTATTAAAAATGTTTTATTAATAGATTCTCTAACATTTAAATTTTTAATAATTTCCCATATTTGATAATTTAATTGATATTTAAGCTTTGAGTAGTTAATAGATTTTGTCCATGCTCTTACATTTATTAAAATATAATTTTCTTTGTAATCAGCAATATTTACTGATGATTGATGTTTATTTAATACCATATCATTAGATTTAATCAACTGTGTTAAATGTTCTATAATTTTATCTAAAGAATCGTCATAATTGACTGGTATATATATATCTATTCTTCTTTCATCAGTTCTACTAAAATTCTTGATAACAGCTCCCCAAATAGTACTATTTGGCATTATAATAATAATTCCATTTGGATAAGATAACGTTGTAAGAAATAACCCTATTTCTTTTACTAAACAATCTTCTATATTATTTATGGAAATATATTCATTAGTTCTAATAGGTCTTAAAATAAGTAACATAATACCTGCAGCAATATTTTGTAAAGTGCCTTGTAGTGCTAAACCTATTGCTAAACCAGCAGCACCAAGCATAGTAATGATGCTTGTGGTTTGAATGCCAAAACGTGATAATATAGTTATTAAAATACATGTTCTAATAGTCCATATTATTAATGTTTTTAATATTGGTAAAATCGTACTATCTATTTTTGGTGAAATTTGCAATGCTTGTTGAATGAAATTTCCAGCAAAGTTTGAAAAATTCCATCCTAAAACAAAAATAAAAAAAGATGTAATAATATTTAAAGAGTTTTCTATTAAAAAAGGGGTAAAAAAATTAAAACAATAAATAATATATTCCATTATTAATAATCCTTATATTTATATAGAATTTAACCATGAATGATTTTAATTTATCATCTATAGAAAAACATACACCTATGATGCAACAATATTTAGAAATTAAAGCACAAGCTAAAGATTTAATATTGTTATACAGACTAGGTGATTTTTATGAAATGTTTTTTGATGATGCAATACAAGCATCTAAATTATTAAATTTAACTTTAACTAAAAGAGGTTTTTTTAATAACAAACCAATACCTATGGCTGGCATCCCAGCAATTTCTCTGGATCAATATTTAGCTAAATTTTTAGATCAAGGTCAATCGATAGCTATTTGTGAACAAATAGGAGAAATCAATATCAATAATAAAGGTCCAATTGAAAGAAAAATAGTTAAAATAATTACACCAGGTACTTTGACAGATGATTTTTTATTGCCAACTAAATCTGACCGTATTGTATTATCTATTCATAATACAAAACATAGTACAGGAATTTCATATTTAAATCTAGCTAATGGAGAATTTTATGTTTTAGAATGTGAACCACATGAGCTAGAAACAGAAATACATAGATTAGACCCAGCAGAAATTTTAATTTCTGAAAATGATAAATTAAATTTTTCATATAAAGCAAAAATTTCTAAAATTGCTTCTATTAATTTTAATATTGATAATGCAATGCAAGAACTTTTAAATCATTTTAAAATAAATTCTATAAATTGTTTTGATATTCAAAATATGAAAAATGCAGTATGTGCTGCAGGTGCATTAATTAAATATGTCATACAAACACAATTTACTGATTTAAAACATATTAAAAATATAAAAATAGAAAATAATAATGAATATGTGATACTAAATCCAGAAACGCGTAAAAATTTAGAACTCACAACGTCAATAAATGGTAATAACTCAACTTTATTTACAATTATGGATAATTGTTCTACTTCTATGGGCAGTAGAACTTTAAAAAGATGGTTGCAAAATCCTATAAGAAATATACAAATTTTAAGAAAAAGACAAGAAGCAATAGATACACTATATCAGTATATTTGCCAAAATAATAAAAATCAAAATTTTTTAAAAGAATTAAGATCTTTTCCAGATTTAGAGAGAATTTCATCTAGAATTTCAATGAAATCTGCAAAGCCAAAAGAAATAAGTAGTTTAAGAGATGCTATATCTTTATTGCCTATAATTTCTGAACAATTAATTAATTTGAATTTAACAAAAAAATCTTCTTTAATAAAAAGTATTAATAATTGTTTTTATATAGATAATGATCTTTTAATATTATTAAATAAATCTATAGTAACAGAACCTTCAAATAATTTAAAAGATGGGAATATTATATTATCTGGATTTGATCAAGAATTAGATAAATTAAGAGATATATATCTAAATAGTCATATGCATTTATCCAAAATAGAAGAAATAGAGAAAAAAAATACTGGTATTAATAATCTAAAAATAGAATTTAATCGTATTAATGGTTTTTATATAGAAGTTAGTAAAGGACAGATTTATAAAATTCCTAAACATTATGTTAGAAAACAAACTTTAAAAAATACTGAAAGATATATAACTGAAGAATTAAAAAATTTAGAAAATACAATCTTGGCATCAAAAGATCAAGCAATAAGAAGAGAAAAATTGCTATATGAAAATTTATTATCTGAAATAGATAAATATTATGATGAATTATCTAATTGTGCTAAATCATTGGCACAATTAGATGTTTTATTAAACTTAGCTATACATGCATATAATAATAATTGGAATTTACCAATAATTAGTGAAGATAATGAGATTATTATAAAAGATGGTAGACATCCTGTAGTAGAAAACAATATAGAATGCTTTATACCTAATAGTTGTGAATTAAAAAATGATGCTAATAGAATTTATATTATTACTGGACCAAATATGGGTGGTAAATCAACATATATGCGTCAAGTAGCATTGATTACTATATTAGCAAAAATTGGTAGTTTTATTCCTGCAAAAACAGCAATAATAGGTAATATTGATCGTATTTTTACTAGAATAGGCGCTAATGATGATATTTCTCATAATAAATCAACATTTATGGTAGAAATGACAGAAGCAGCATTAATATTAAATACAAGTACTAAAAATAGTTTAGTGTTAATGGATGAAATAGGAAGAGGAACTTCTACATATGATGGTTTATCTTTAGCATGGTCAATAGTAATAACATTATTGACTGTTAATAAATCATTAACACTTTTTTCTACTCATTATTTCGAATTAACAGAAATTACTAAAAAATATTCTCATATAACTAATGTACATTTAACCATTTCTGAAGAATCAGATAATATTACGTTTTTACATGAAGTAAAAAAAGGCATATGTAATAAAAGCTATGGTATTCATGTAGCAAAGACAGCTGGAATACCTCAAGAAGTAATAAATATAGCCACAAAAAAATTAAAATATTTAGAAAATAAAAAAAATAATGCTACTTATAAATCTATTATAAATAACATTATTAATTTAAAGTTGGATGATATAACAGGACTTGAAGCACTAAATATTTTAAATAATTTCAAAATACAAATAAAAAATATAAATAAAAAAATATAATAAATGAAAACTTTATTAAAATATACAACCAGCTAATTTCATAGCATTACGTACTAGATTATGATATTTTTCATTTAATGGTATTAATGGTAATCTATATCCTAAAGAAATCATACCTAATTCGCTAAGAGCCCATTTTACTGGTATAGGATTTGCTTCAATAAATAAAGCTTTATTTATTGGAGCTAACATTGAGTTTAGTTCACGAGCTTTTTTTATATCACCTTGCATAGAAGCATCACATAGCATCTTTAACGTTTTAGGTAATATGTTAGCTGTAACTGAAATACTTCCAGAACAACCTAACATCATTAAAGCTGCAGCAGTTGAATCATCTCCACTAAAAATTTTAAAATCACTAGGACAATCTCTAATTAATAATGCTCCTCTTGCAATATCACCAGTTGCATCTTTAATACCTATAATTCCAGGAATTTCGGTTAATTTAATAACCGTTTCATTTGACATATCTACTGATGTTCTACCTGGTACATTGTATAAAATGATAGGTAAATCAACATTTTCAGCAATATTTTTAAAATGCTGATATATTCCATCTTGAGATGGCTTATTATAGTATGGCACTACTGATAATCCAGCATCAGCACCTACTTTTTTTGCAAATTTTGTTAAATGGATAGCTTCACTTGTAGAGTTAGCACCTACTCCAGATATAATAGGAATTCTACCATTTGAATATTCAACAGCTACTTTTATTAACTCTGCATTTTCATCCATAGAAACAGAAGGTGATTCACCAGTAGTACCTACTACTACTAAAGCATCAGTACCTTCTTCTATATGCCAATCTATTAAGCGTTTATATGTAATATAATCAATATTTCCTTCAGGTGTCATAGGAGTTATTAATGCTACAATACTACCGCTAATTTTTTTTGTAGAAAAAACCATATAAAATAAGCCTAGAAATAAAAATATGAAAATAATATATTGATATTTTACTAAAATATTAATATAAAAATATGGGGTGGTCGATGGGGCTCGAACCCACGACAACCGGAATCACAATCCGGGACTCTACCAACTGAGCTACGACCACCATAATTTAATTATGCAAAAAATATACAATTTAATATAATTATATATTAAAAAACATATTTTTGTTAATAAAAATATGGTGCGGCATGAGGGGCTCGAACCCCCGACCCCGGGCTTAGAAGGCCCGTGCTCTATCCAGCTGAGCTAATGCCGCAACAACTATTTGATAATATTATAGAACAAAACAATGAAAATCTCTATAAAAAATATAATTATTAATTATATAAAAAACATATAATTTACATTTTATACATAAAGTTTAACAATATGACTATATTAGTAACTGGTGGAGCTGGATTTATAGGCTCTAATTTTATAAAATTATTTTTGTCAAAACATAATGAAACGATTGTAAATATAGATAAATTTACTTATGCTGGCAAAAAAGAAAATATATGTGATGTATTAAAAAATAAGAATCATATATTAATTAAAAATTGTATTACAGATAAATATTCATTACAAAAAATATTTGAAACATTTCGTCCTAGAGCAGTTATACATCTTGCAGCAGAATCACATGTAGATAATTCTATTAATATACCAAGAAATTTTATTGATACAAATATTATTGGTTCATTTGAATTAATTGAAATTTCAAAAAAATATTTTCAATCATTAACTGCACAAGAAAAATATAATTTCAAATTTATTAATATTTCAACAGATGAGGTATATGGAGATTTAAGCGAAACAGGAAAACCATTTGAAGAAAATGATCCATATAAACCAAATAATCCATATTCTGCAAGTAAAGCAGCAAGTAGCCATATAATGAGATCATATTTTAAAACATATAATATACCTACTATTACTACACATTGCTCTAATAATTATGGACCATTTCAATCATCTGAAAAATTAATTCCTATGATAATTAAAAAGGCATTAAATATGGAAAATATTCCTATATATGGCAATGGTAGTCAAATTAGAGACTGGATTCATGTAAATGACCACTGTCTTGCTATATTGAAAATTTTAGAATTAGGTATACCAGGAGAACATTATAACATTGGTGGAGGTAATGAATTAACTACAATTTCCATAGCTAATCATATATGTAATATATTAGATATATTACAACCAAACATATCATCCTATAAAAAATTAATTAAATTTGTACCTAATAGGCCAGGATGTGATTATAGGTACTCTATAAATTATAATAAAATTTTTCAACAAACTAATTGGCAACCATTATATAAATTTGATGTAGGTATTTTTGATACAGTAAAATGGTATGTAGAAAATCCTTTTTATAAATAAATATAGCATGAAAATATTATTAATAGGTAGTAATGGAAGATTAGGAAAAGCATTAAAATATAAAATAAAAAAATTAAATGTTAATATAGTACAAATTAATAGAAAAGATATTAATTTATATTATGCTAAAAACTTAATTGAAAAATTAAATATTATTAAACCAGATATCATTATAAATGCTGCTGCATTTACTAATGTAGATCAAGCAGAATTATCACCTAAATATGTATTTATGCTAAATACATATTTAGTATCAATTCTTGCTAAATATTCATATGAAAATGGTATTTTAATCATTCATTATTCAACAAATTATGTATTTGATGGTAACAAAAAAGATTTATATAATGAAAATGATAGGACAAACCCTATTAATATTTATGGATATTCCAAATATTTAAGTGAAAATAATATTTTTATTAGTAAATCTAAATATTTAATTTTTCGCTTTGGATGGTTAATATCTAATTATAAAAATAATTTAGTTACTAATATAATAAATTCTCTCTTAACAGATAAAATTTTAAGCATTAATTATAATCAAATTATTGTTCCAACACATGTAGATATTATAGTTGATATTACAATTATATTTATTATTTATTACATTAATAATATAAATATTAATATAGGTTTATATCATATAAGCCCATTAGGTAGAGTTAATATATATAATTTATCTTGTTATATATTAGATTATATGAATTTTTTAGATATTAAAACTAAAATTGATAAAAACAATATTATTATTAATAATAACAATAAAATTAATTTAAGGCCCTATAATGCATGTCTAAATTCTTCAAAAATAAAAAAATTATTAAGAATAAACATACCTCATTGGAAAATTGGTGTTAATAAAGTTATTAATCAATTTTTTAAATCATATTAATTAAATTTTTTTAGATAAAAGAGAGTAATAATAATAGGTTATTTAATCAATTATAAAATAATATTAAATAATCATATTTATATCAAATAAAATTTGTATGGTCGGGGTGGTGGGATTCGAACTCACGACCCTCTGCTCCCAAAGCAGATGCGCTACCAGGCTGCGCTACACCCCGATAAGAATTATTATATATCTTATAAATCAAAACGTCAAAGATAATTAATTATATATGAAAATTAATTTCATTATCAAGATAGTTTTGTACATTAAATTTTGAATCGATATTTTTTATTTTTATATAATTACCATCTATTTGCTCCCAGGATAATTGATTATCTTGAAATGCATATATAAAAGCTTCTTGAATTATTCTTTTTTTTAAAATTTTATCATAAATTGGAAAAGCAATTTCTACCCTACGAAATAAATTTCTATCCATCCAATCTGCAGAAGAAAGATATACTATTTCTTCTCCAGCAGAGTAAAAATAAAATACTCTTGAATGTTCTAAATATTTTCCAATAATAGATCTAACTCTAATATTATCAGATAAATTTGGAACACCAGCACGTAAAGCACATGCTCCCCTAACTATTAAATCTATTTTCACTCCTGCTTGACTAGCAGTATATAATTCCTTTATTATGCCTGGTTCTAATAAAGCATTCATTTTTGCCATAATAATAGCTTTTTTTCCTTTAATAGCTTCTAATGATTCTCTTTTAATATGTGCTATCATTGCATCTCGTAATGTAAATGGAGATTGCAATAAAGATTGCATTGATAAACGAGCACTAAATCCTGTTAATTGTAAAAAAATTTTATCTATATCATTAGCAATTTTTTCATTAGCAGTGATTAAACCAAAGTCTGTATAACAACTAGCTGTATAAGAATGGTAATTACCTGTGCTAATATGAACATATTTTTTTATTTTATTTTTTTCACGCCTTACAATCATTGCCATTTTTGCGTGAACTTTATAAGCAACTACTCCGTATATAACATGTGCTCCTACTTCTTCTAAACGAGCAGCCCAATTAATATTAGTTTGTTCATCAAATCTAGCCATTAATTCTAATATCACAGTTACTTCTTTACCCATTTTAGCAGCATATAAGAGTATTTTCATTAACTCTGAATCTTCTCCTGTTCTATATATTGTTTGCTTTATTACAACAACATTAGGATCATAAGCGGCAGATGCTAAAAAATCTAATACCGTTTGAAATGATTGATAAGGATGATGTAATAAAATATCTTGTTTAGATATTTTTTCAAATATAGTTTCAATTTTATGAGAATTTCTATTAAATATATCTGTAATAGATATCAAATTATTTTGATTAATATTATTTTTATTACGCACAAAATTATATATTGGCATTAATCTTGCAATATTTACTGGACCTTTAACTCTATAAGTAACATTTTCTGACAAAGAAAATTCGCGCTGTAATAATTTTTCAAATTCTTTTGGAGTATCTTCATCTATTTCAAGTCTTACAGCTGCGCCAAAATTACGTTGAGATAATTCTCCTTGTAACGCTTCTCTTAAATCAATCATTTCTTCTTCATCTACAAATAAATTACTATTTCTTGTCACTCTCCATTGATAACATCTATTTACATTTAACCCAATAAATAATTTGTTAACAAATGTTTTTAATATAGAAGTAGTTAATACAAATAATGTTTTTTTATTAGATAAATTTGATGGTATTTGCATTAATGTTGGTAACACATTTGGAGCTTGTATAATTGCTACAGATGATAAACGATTAAAAGCATCATTTGCTCCAGATAATGAAATAATAAAGTTTAAACTTTTATTATACACCCTAGGAAAAGGATGCGAAGGATCTAATCCAATAGGTGTTAATAGTGGCATTATATCGTTTTCGAATATAGACATTGCCCAATCATATTGATCTTTATTCCACATTTTAGGAGATAAAAGAAAGATATTTTCTTTTTCTAATTCGGGCAATATTTGATTATTTAATAATGAATACTGTTTGTTACATATTTCATGCGTTAATTTCATTACTTTTTTGATAATATCAAATAAAGTAAATCCATCATATCTTTCAATAAGAAAATCTTGTCTATACTGTTGTTCTTTCAAACTAGGGAATCTTACTTCAAAAAATTCATCTAAATTAGATGAAACAATACATAAAAATCTAAGGCGTTCAATTATAGATATATTTTTATCTTCAACCATAGACATAATTCTTTCATTAAAATTTAGCAAAGAAATATCTCTATTTAATAATAATGGTTTATTAGAAATATCTTTTATCATAAATTACATTAAATAACAGTAAAATTGAAAATTAATAATATTAAATATATTTAAATTAAAAATCTTAAAAATATTTTGATATATTTGTATATTATTAGAAATTTTTTGATAATTTAATCAAATATTGATTTTAGTTCTTGAATACAAGATAAAGCAAGATTTTTATCAGCAGCTTCAACCATTAAACGTAGTTTTGGTTCTGTCCCTGAATTACGTATTAATACTCTACCTCTATTTGACAATTTTTTCTCTATTTCTTGTTTTTTTATAAGAATTTTATTATTTTTTTCCCAAGAATATTGATAATTCCACGGAACATTTACAATATATTGTGGATACATATATAAATCTTTTATGAAAGAAGATATTGACTGATTATGTCTAATAATAGCAGCTAAAATTTGTAAAGAAGAAATAATACCATCACCAGTAGAATGTCTATCTAAACAAATTAAATGTCCAGAATTTTCACCACCATATAAACAATTATATAATTTCATTGTTTCTATAACATTTCTATCTCCAACATTTGTTCTATAAAATTTGATATGCAGTTTATGCATTTGTTTTTCAAAACCATAATTTGTCATTAATGTACCTACAACACCATTGACAATATTATATGATAAACGATCTATTACAATAGAATATAATAACTCATCACCATTAAATATTCTGCCATTACTATCTATCATTAAAACTCTATCAGCATCACCATCAAATGCTATTCCTAAATCTGCTTTTTTAGATATTACTACTTGTTTTAATGTATCTGGAAATATTGAACCAATTTTATCATTAATATTTTTTCCATTTGGATTAGATCCAATTGCAAAGACATTAGCTCCCAATGCATTAAAAATATATGGTGCTATTTTATAAGCAGAACCATTAGCAGAATCAATAACAAGTTTTATACCTTTAAGACTTATATTGTTAGGGAAAGTACTTTTGCAAAAATCAATATATTTCTCTTCGATATTACTTATTTTAGTTACTATACCTTTTTTTGAATATAAAATAACTGGATTAGAAATTTCTTTTTCAATAGCTGCTTCCATATGTAAACTTAATTTACTACCATTTCCTGAAAAAAATTTAATACCATTATCAAGATAATGATTATGAGAAGCACTTATAACTATACCAGCCGAAAAATTAGATATATATGATATATATGCTATTGCTGATGTTGGAATTACACCAGCCAAGAAAACATCTACATTAGCAGATATAAGACCTTCTACTATAGAATTTTCAAGCATATCAGAAGATATTCTTGTATCTTTTCCTATAACTACTTTTACTTTATTATGTGGATTACAATTTGTATTATTTAGTACTACACCGAATGCATAGCCAAGTTTAAAAATAAAATCTGTATTAATTAAATCTCCTCCAACTTGTCCTCTGATTCCATCAGTACCAAAATAATTCATTTTGCTCATATATAATTAACCAATTTTTCCTATTTTTTCCCAAATTTTTAAAGCACTAATAGTTGCACTAACATCATGTACTCTAATAATAGATGCACCATTTAATACACAAGCTAATGCAGCTGATATACTACCTGATAATCTATTTATAGTTTCTTTACCAACAATATTACTAATCATAGATTTTCTAGATAAACCAGCAAGAATTGGAAATTCTTGATTTAAATAGTTTAAATTTTTGATAATTTTATAATTATCATCTAAAGTTTTACCAAATCCAAATCCAGGATCTTGTAATATTCTATTTTTTGATATACCTGATTTAGTTAAATTTTTTATTATATTATTAAGAAAATTATTAATATCTTCTATTAAATTATTATATTTAGGATCATGTTGCATATAAGAAGGTTCACCTTGCATATGTACAACACACAATCCACAATTATAATTATTAACAATTTCTATAGCACCAGGTATTCTAAAAGCATATACGTCATTTATTAGATCTACACCAGCATCTAATACTTTTTTCATTACTGATGGTTTATATGTATCTATTGATATTGGTATATCTAAATTTTTCAATGATTCAATTACAGGTAATAATCTAGCTATTTCTATTTCTGAACTAACTTTATTAGCTCCTGGCCTAGTAGATTCAGCACCAATATCTAAAATATCTACACCTTCTGCAATTAATTTTTTAGCATGAACAATAGCATTATCAACATCAATATATAAACCACCATCCGAAAAAGAATCAATAGTGACATTTACAATACCCATTACAACTGGTTTAGATGCTAAATCTATTTCAAAACGCCCACAAATAAATTTTCTATTTCTCATTTTTTAAAATATTACCTGCAATAATATCATCTATCTGTTGTGCATCAATAGTTTCTAATTCTAATAAATACATAGCCATTTTTTCAACAATTTCTTTATTATTTTCTATAATATTAAGTGCTATAGCATATTGAGTATCTATTATTTTCCTAACTTCATTATCTATTTTTTGTATAGTATAATCAGAAATATGTACAGTTTTAGTAACACTACGACCTAAAAAAACTTCACCTTCATTATCTGTATATATCATTGGTCCTAATTCATCAGACATTCCATAACGAGTAACTATATCTCTAGCAATAGAAGTAGCTTTTTCAAAATCATTAGATGCACCAGTAGTTTGTTGCTTCATAAAAATTTCTTCAGCAATACGACCACCAAAAAGCACGGAAATAGTATTTAATAAACGTTCTTTATCCATACTATAACGATCTCTTTCTGGTAATTGCATAGTTACACCTAAAGCTAACCCTCTTGGAATAATTGTAACTTTATGAACAGGATCGGTTTTATTTAACATTTTAGCAACTATAGCATGTCCAGATTCATGATAAGCAGTATTTTTTCTCTCATCATCAGGCATAACTATAGATTTTCTTTCAGGACCCATAATTAATTTATCTTTAGCTTTTTCAAAATCTTGCATATCTACTGTAAAAGCATTACGACGAGCTGCAAATAAAGCAGCTTCATTCACTAAATTTGATAAATCAGCTCCAGAAAATCCTGGAGTACCTCTAGCTAGTATATTAATATTAGTATTTTCAGATAATGGTACTTTACGTATATGAACTTTTAAAATTTGTTCACGGCCTTTAATATCTGGTAAAGGCACTACAACTTGCCTGTCAAATCTACCAGGCCTTAATAAGGCTGGATCTAAAACATCTGGTCTATTTGTAGCAGCAATTACTATAACTCCTTGTCCAGGATCAAATCCATCCATTTCTACTAACATTTGATTTAATGTTTGCTCTCTTTCATCATTTCCACCACCTAATCCAGCACCTCTTTGACGGCCAACAGCATCAATTTCATCTATAAAAATAATACATGGCGCATGCTTTTTAGCATTTTCAAACATATCTCTTACTCTCGAAGCTCCAACACCAACAAACATTTCTACAAAATCTGATCCTGATATATGAAAAAAAGGTACTTTAGCTTCACCAGCTATTGCTCTAGCTAATAAAGTTTTACCTGTTCCTGGTGATCCCATTAATAATACACCTTTTGGTATTCTTCCTCCTAATTTTTCAAATTTACTAGGATCTCGTAAAAAATCTACTAATTCACGTACTTCTTCTTTTGCTTCATCACATCCAGCAACATCAGCAAACGATGTATTATTTTTTGCAGTATCTATCATTTTGGCACGAGATTTACCAAAACTAAAAGCTCCACCTTTACCACCACCTTGCAATTGTTTCATAAAAAATATCCATACTCCAATTAACAATAGCATTGGAAACCATGAAACAAAAACACTTATTAAAAATGAAGGTTCTTCTCTAGGTTTACCAGAAATTTGAACTCCATACTTCATTAAATCAGAAACCATCCAAATATCTCCAGGTGATGTTAAAGAATAAGGAAGGCCTTGATTTGGGATGACTTTAATATTATCACCTTGTATATCTACTCTTCTAATTCGTCCAGATTTAGCATCATCCATAAATTGTGTATATGTATATCTTTCACTATGTCTTGGTCGGTAATCAAAATTTTTAAAAATTGTAAAAAGACCTATAGCTACTAGTAACCATACCATAATTTTTGATAAATTATTATTCAAAACTCAGCTCCTGCTTTTGATTTTTTATAAATTTTATTAAAACAAAATTTTTACCAATAATATTTAATATTTGTTTAAAATAAACAAATGATATTTATATAATTTTTTTCTTTAAAAAAAATTATATTTAATAATTATAAACAATTATAAATTAATATTTATATTCTAAAATAATTAAAAATAATTATTTTAGAAATTTAGCTACAATAAAAACTTCAGATGAACTAGATCTAGATGCCTTGGGTTTTCGTTCTACAACTACTTTAAAATGTAATTTAAATAGTTGCATAATTTGTGAAAAACCACTGCCATGAAATGTTTTTAATACAATAAATCCATCTTTAGAAAGATATTTCTTAGCAAATTCAAATACTAAATTAGCAATATCTATAATTCTCACATTATCTACAGTAGGTATTCCTGATAAATTAGGAGACATATCAGAAAAAATAAATTTTATTTTGTTCAATCCAATTTTTTTACTTAATTCAATTTCAACATTTTTATCACGAAAATCACCTTGTAAAAAATCAACACCATCTATAGATTCCATTGGCAATAAATCTAGTGCTATAATTTTGTTTTTGATATGTTTATTATTAATAAATTTTTTACATATAACTTGTGACCAACTACCTGGAGATGATCCTAAATCTATAATGTATCCATCAGATATTTCTATTTTTTCTATATCTAAGATTTCTAATAGTTTAAAGGCAGCTCTGGATCTATAACCCTCTTTATTTGCTAATTTAACATATGGATCATTTATATGTTTAAGTAACCACTTTTTAGAATTTTTTTTCAACATTATCACTCAATATAAAAATATGGACATAAATATAAATAACTCTAAACAAAAGAATCAACTGAAATCTAAATCACAAAAATTGAAACCTGTTGTAATAATAGGTATAAAAGGTTTGACAACAGAAGTTATAAAAGAAATTGATGTAGCATTATCTGCTCATAACATTATAAAAATACGTTTTTTAGAAAAAAATAAAAATACATATAAAATTATAATTTCTGAAATATGCAATCACTTATCATGCTCACATGTATATTCAATAGGTAATATAGTTATTTTATATAGAAAACCTAAAATATCTTAAAAAATGATTTATTTATAAGATATTTCCAATATCTCATACTCATGAATACCTGATGGAGCATCAACTGATGCTATATCTCCAACTCGTTTTCCAATAAGTGCTCTAGCTAGTGGACTAGATACTGATATTAAATTAGATTTAATATCTGATTCTGCATTTCCAACGATTTGGTAAGAAGTAATTTCACCTGAAGAAATTTCTTCAATTTTTATAAAAGCACCAAATACTATACGATCTTCAGCATCAAGAGTCTTAGGATCTATAATATTTGCATTTGATAATATAGATTCTAATTCTGATATACGTCCTTCTATAAAGCTTTGTTTTTCACGAGCTACATCATATTCAGCATTTTCCGAAAGATCTCCATGAGACCTTGCTTCTGAAATTGCATTTATAATTTCAGGGCGCTTTATAGTTTTTAAATGATGTAATTCTTTTTTTAAACGTTCTGCTCCATTAACTGTTAAATAAATAGCAGACATGATTATCTCCTTTTTAATATTTTTTGTTATTTTATTAATTATAAAAATTAATAAAATAATAAAGCCCCGATTATCATCGGGGCAAATTTTTTAATTTTTAATAAATTTTTATATAATTAATTTATCAAAAATTTTTGCAAATTATTACTGATATTTTATGCCTTTAATGAAGATTCATGTACTTCTTGTAAAGAGTATACTTTAATGCCTTTCTGTTTTTTTAGATACACCATACCATCAACAGCTGCCTTTGCACCATTTATAGTTGTAAAAATAGTAATTTTTGATAAAACAGATTGTGTACGAATAAATTTAGAGTCACTAATAGCATTACGTTTTTCTTCTACAGTATTTATAACCATAGAAATCTCTCCATTTTTTAACATATCTATTACATTAGGTCTACCTTCATTAACCTTATTTATAATTCTAACAGGAATACCTAATTCTGCAATAATTTTTGCAGTACCTATAGTTGATATTATCTCAAACCCTAAATTATGCAAATGTAAAACTATATCTTTTATTTTTGGCTTATCTTGATTTTTAACACTAATAAATATTTTACCATTATTAGGTAATACAATACCTGCACCTAATTGAGCTTTTACAAAAGCTTCTGCAAAACTTAAACCAATACCCATAACTTCGCCAGTTGACTTCATTTCAGGACCTAATATACTATCAACACCTGGAAATTTTGCAAATGGAAAAACAGCTTCTTTTACAGAATAAAAATTTGGTGTTATTTCATTTACGATATTTTGAGATTTTAAACTTTGGCCTACCATAACTCTAGCAGCAACTTTAGCTAATTGTAACCCAGTAGCTTTAGAAACATATGGAATAGTACGAGAAGCTCTTGGATTAACTTCTAAAATATATATTACGTTATCTTGAATAGCAAATTGAACATTCATTAATCCTTTAACATTTAAAGCTTTAGCTAAGGAAGTAGTTTGTTTCTTGATATCTGATATAATTTTTTCTGATAAAGAATAAGGTGGTAAACTACATGCAGAGTCACCTGAATGTACACCTGCTTGTTCAATATGCTCCATTATGCCACCTATAAATACATCTTTCCCATCACAAATACAATCTACATCTACTTCAATAGCATTATTTAAAAAACTATCTAACAATACAGGAGAATCATTACTTACCTTAACCGCTTCACGCATATAACGTTCTAAATCATATCTTTCATGTACTATTTCCATAGCTCTACCACCTAATACATAGCTAGGACGTACAACCAATGGATAACCAATATTATCAGCAATAGATATTGCTTCTATTTCATTACGAGCAGTAGCATTTTTTGGTTGTAGTAATTTTATTTTATGTATAAGTTTTTGAAAGCGTTCTCTATCTTCTGCTATATCAATAGAATCAGGACTTGTTCCTATTATAGGTACACCATTTGCCTCTAATGCTCTTGCTAATTTCAAAGGAGTTTGTCCTCCATATTGAACAATAACACCATATGGTTGTTCTTTGTAAAAAATTTCTAAAACATTTTCTAATGATAAAGGCTCAAAATATAATCTATCTGATATATCGTAATCTGTTGATACTGTTTCAGGATTACAATTTATCATAATTGTTTCATATCCGTCTTCATGTAGAGCCATTGCTGCATGAACACAACAATAATCAAATTCAATACCTTGACCTATACGATTAGGACCACCACCTAAAATCATAATTTTCTTTTTATTAGATGGATCAGATTCGCATTCATCTTCATATGTTGAGTAGAGATATGCAGTGCTAGTAGAAAATTCTGCTGCACATGTATCAACTCTTTTATATACTGGTCTAATATTGAAATTATGCCTTAATTTACGAATTTCATTTTCAGATGAATCTAATAAATATGCCAATCTAGCATCAGAAAAACCTCTACGTTTTAATTCTAATAAAAGATCTTTATTTAAATCTGAAATATTTTTCAATTCTAGAGATAATTCTATATCCACAATTTCTTTTATTTGAGATAAAAACCAAGCATCTATCTTAGTATATTTATGCACATCTTCAATACTAAATCCTTGTGCAAATGCATCTCCAATATACCATATTCTTTCTGGACCAGGGGATCCTAATTCTAATTGTAATATTTCACGATCTATAGTTTTTTGATTTAATCCATCAACACCTACTTCTAAACTTCTAAGTGCTTTTTGAAAAGATTCTTGAAATGTTCTACCTATAGCCATAACTTCACCAACAGATTTCATTTGGGTAGTTAATTTAGAATCTGCTGTTACAAACTTTTCAAAAGCAAATCTAGGAATTTTAGTTACTATATAATCTATGGAAGGCTCAAAAGAGGCCGGCATAGTACCACCAGTAATATCATTACTTAGTTCATCTAATGTATAACCAATAGATAATAAAGCTGCAATTTTAGCTATTGGAAATCCAGTTGCTTTTGAGGCTAAAGCAGATGATCGTGAAACTCTAGGATTCATTTCAATTACAATCATTCTTCCATTAATTGGATTGACAGCAAATTGTACATTTGAACCACCAGTATCTACTCCAATTTCTCTTAAAACAGCAAATGAGGCATCTCTCATAATTTGATATTCTTTATCTGTCAAAGTTTGAGCAGGAGCAACTGTAATAGAATCACCAGTATGTATACCCATAGGATCTAAATTTTCTATAGAGCATACTATAATACAATTATCATTCTTATCACGAATAACTTCCATTTCAAATTCTTTCCAACCTAATAAAGACTCTTCAATCAATAACTCATGTGTTGGAGAAGCTTCTAACCCTCTGTTACATATTGTTTCAAATTCTTCTGAGTTATATGCAATACCGCCCCCTGATCCACCCATTGTAAAGCTGGGACGAATAACTATTGGAAAACCATTATTATTATTGTCAATAGCAATTTTTTTCTGTATTAACCAAGCTTCTTCTAAACTATGAGCAATATCAGATTTTGCTGACTGTAATCCTATAGAATCCATAGCTTTTTTAAATAATTGTCTATCTTCTGCTTTTTCTATTGCATTTGAATTAGCTCCAATTAGTTCTACATTATATTTTTTTAATACTCCATTACGAGATAAATCTAAAGCACAATTTAAAGCTGTTTGACCTCCCATAGTAGGTAATAAAGCATCTGGTCTTTCTTTTTCGATAATTTTTTCCAAAGATTGCCAATTTATAGGTTCAATATAAACTACATCAGCTGTTTCAGGATCAGTCATTATAGTAGCTGGATTACTATTAACTAATATAGTTTTATAATTTTCTTCTTTAAAAGCTTTACATGCTTGCACACCAGAATAGTCAAACTCACAAGCTTGTCCTATAACTATAGGTCCAGACCCAATTATTAATATACTATGCAAATCTTTACGTTTAGGCATTTTCATTCTCCTTAATCACGGTCTGAGACATTAATTTTATAAATTTATCAAATAAATGATGAATATCGTGAGGTCCAGGACTTCCTTCAGGATGGCCTTGAAAACAAAAAACAGGATGATCTATTAATTCCATACCCTGTAACGTATTATCAAATAATGAAATATGCGTAGGTCTTGCGTTTTTAGGTAATGTATCAATATCTACAGTAAAACCATGATTTTGGCTAGTAATAAAAACTTGACCAGTTGCTAAATCTTTGATAGGGTGATTAGCACCATGGTGTCCAGTTTTCATTTTGATTGTTTTAGCACCAATAGCTAAACTAATGATTTGATGCCCCAAACATATACCAAACAAAGGAATATTCATATTTATGAATTTTTTTGTAGCTTTTATAGCATATTCACATGTTTCTGGATCTCCTGGGCCATTAGACAAAAATATTCCATCTGGATTTAATTTAAGTACATCTTCTGCAGTAGTAGTTGCAGGCACTATAGTTAATTTACAACCACGATCTACTAATAAACGTAATATATTGCTTTTTACTCCAAAATCATACACAACAACATGAAATTTGATTTCTTTTTTCTTATTCTTGTCTATTTCAAAATTCCAAGAATTTTCATTCCATGTACTAATTCTTTTAGTAGAAACTTCTGTTGCTAACTCTTGACCTTTCATTCCAGCAAATTCTTTTGCTTTTTTAATAGCAAAATTTTCATCTGTGCCGACAAAGATACATGCACCTTGTGTACCTAATTCTCTTAATATTTTTGTTAATTTTCTTGTATCTATACCTGAAATTGCAATGATATTATTTCTTATTAAATAGCTTGATAAGGATTCATTAGACCTAAAATTAGAATACACATTAGGGTAATCTCTGATTACTAAACCAGAAATATGTACTTTGTTAGATTCAATATCCTCATTATTTACACCTGTATTACCAATATGTGGGTGAGTTAATGTTACGATTTGTCCAGAATAACTTGGATCAGTAGCAATTTCTTGATAACCAGTCATAGAAGTATTAAAAACTATTTCTGCTGTTACATAATTTGTCACTCCTATAGATATACCATAGAAAATAGTACCATTTGATAATGCCAAAATCGCTGGAGGTGATTTTTTAATTTTATCCAAAATATTATAATATTCCACAAAAGCTCCTTTGATTTAGATATAGAAAATATTTGAATATGTATATTTTTTTCAAATATATTAAATATATATATTTAAGAAAGTATTACTATTTGATATAAATAAACTAATAAGCATAATTATTTTAAACTAACAGTATATTAGTATTACTATTAGTATTATAATACATAAAATAATAGAAAATTATTTATAGCATAAATAATACTAACTTTGACTACAAAATTTGTTTCTTTCATTAAAACAACTCGTTTTCATACTCTTAAACACATACATTAGAGAAAAATTATGTTAAGTCAGCTTGATTCATTACGTAAATATACAACAATAGTTGCAGATACAGGTGATTTTAAAACGATTAAAGATTTAAAACCAACAGATGCTACTACTAATCCTTCTCTTATATTAAAAGCAGTACAACTTGAAGAATATAAACCAATAATAAAAAAAATTAAAAAAGATTATAAAAATGCAAGCATTTCTGAAATTTATGATCGCATAACAGTTGCATTTGGTTATGAAATATTACAAATTATACCAGGAAGAGTTTCTACTGAAATAGATGCTAGATTATCATTTGACATAAATAAAACAATTGAAAAAGCAAGATTTATTATTAAACAATATGAAAATCTAGGTATTTCAAGGGAAAGAGTATTAATAAAAATAGCCGCTACTTGGGAAGGTATAAAAGCTGCTAGTATTTTAGAATTAGAAAATATTAGATGTAATCTCACTCTTATTTTTTCTATAGAGCAGGCTATATTATGTGCAGAAGCTAAAGTAAAATTAATATCTCCATTTGTTGGTAGAATTTATGATTGGTATAAAAAACATTATGATTATCAACAGTATTCTATTGATCCTGGTGTACAGTTTGTAACTGATGTATTCAATTACTACAAATCGTATGATATTAAAACAGAAATTATGGGAGCTAGCTTCCGTAATACAAAACAAATAATTGCACTATGTGGGTGTGATTTACTTACAATTAGTCCTAATTTAATTTCAGAATTAAAAATTAATTACAATGATAATGATATAGAATTAGCTTTGGATAAAAATAAAGCAAAAAATCTTAAAATAAATAAATTAATTTTAAATGAACAGTCTTTTAGAACTAAAATGAATAATAATTGTATGGCATCTGATAAATTAAATGAAGGTATCAGATTGTTTATACAAGATACTATTAAGATGGAATCTATTATTGATAATTAAATAAAATCAATCACAAGATCTCTTATTATTTTGAGATCTTTGTTTTTTTTCTTTCAATAAAAGCCCAAGCAAGACTATTAGAATCAATATATTCTATTTCACTTCCAGATGGAATACCTCTAGATAATCTGCTAATTTGGATATTTTTATTAATAGATAAAATATCAGATAAATAATGAGCAGTAGTTTCTCCTTCAGCAGTAAAATTAGTAGCTATTATTACTTCTAAGATATTTTTATCTGTATTTGCTCTTTCTATTAAATGTTCGAAATTCAATTCTTTAGGTCCTATGCCATCTAGAGGAGATAGTTTTCCCATTAATACGTAATATAATCCATTAAAAATTTTACTAGATTCCAAAACGTTCATATCTGATGGTGTTTCTACTATACATAATATAGTATTATCCCTATCAGGATTACTACATATTTGACAAATTTGTTGACATGAAAAACTATTACATTTTATACATCTAATCAAATTTTTATTTGCATTTATTAATGCTTTTGACAAAATCTCTAATCCTTCAATATCATATTGAAGGAGGTGATATACCATACGACGTGCTGATTTTAATCCTATACCAGGTAAACGATTTAAGGCTTGTACAAGATCTACTAAATAATCAGGTTCAACAAATTTATTTTTCATAAATTTATCTAAAAATTAAATAAAGTTTAGTTTTAATGATTTAAAATGGAAATTTAAATCCAGGTGGTATTGGTAATCCTCCAGTAATTGAAGACATTTTTTCTTGAGATTTTAATTCTACTTTTTTTAAAGCATCATTTAGTGATGCTACTATCAAATCTTCTAAAATATCCTTATCTTCATTTAATAAACTTTCATCGATTTCGATTTTTTTTACATCATAATTACAACTAATTATAGTTTTAATTAATCCACCTCCAGATATGCCTTCAACTTGTAAATTTGATAGATCATCTTTTGCTTTTTGTAAATTATCTTGCATTTGTTGAGCTTGCTTCATGAAACCAGCAATTTGATTTTTCATAATATTTTATAATCCTTGTTATATTAAATAATGTTAATTTTTTATATTTTTGATACTATTGTCAACTATTTTACTATCTAATTTCAAAATTAAATTTTGAACATAATCATCTTCTAAAATAGATTTTTCAGCTTTTTTTAATAAATCATTTTCATTTTTTTTTTGAAGCAAAAATGAAGTCATTTGTGTTTTTCCAAAGCTGACCTTTAAAGTAATATTAGCATTAAAATATTGATTTAATGCTAATTCTAATTTTGCAATAGATTCTTTATTAACAAAGGTTTTCATTTCTGTCATTATATTAATAATTTCATTTTGGAAACTAATAAATTCACTTTGTTTAGCTAATTCTAAAGATAAACCATCTAAATTTAAATTATTAATTATATTAGGCCAATTGTTAATAGATAATTCATTAATATTTTTTTCTTCTATACCTGAATTAATATTATGTTCATTATTTAAAGATTTTATACTTAAATCATTTTCTAATTGATTCTGATTATTTTCTTTTAATATAGATAGCAATCTTAAACATATCATAATAAACCCAGAATATTCAGTAGGAGCAAATTTCAATTCATCTATACTATTAATTAAAATAGCATAAAATAACTGTATTAAATCATTATGCATATTATTTGCAAATAATTTCAAATCTTCTATTGAAAAAATGCTATCTTCAAAATTTGAAGATGTTTCTTTAAAAATAGCTATTTTAGTTATTAAAATTAAAAAATTAGACAATATTACATTAAATGAAAGAGATCTAACATTAATTTCATCACATAAATTTAAAATTGATTTAAGGTCATTTGATAAAATAAATTTTAATATCTTAACTATAACTTCATCTTCAGCAATTCCCAATAAATCATATACCATTTCTTTTGTTACCTTATTTGTACCAGCATATGATATTATTTGATCAGATATAGATAATGCATCTCTCAATGAACCATTAGCATTTTTTGAAATAATTTCTAATGACTCTGATTCGTATAGAATAGACTCATTATTAAAAATTTTAGATAAAAAATTAAATATTAATTTAATAGGAATTTTTTTAAGATTAAATTGTAAACATCTAGACAATATAGTAATAGGTATTTTATTAATTTCAGTAGTAGCTAATATAAATTTTACATATTCAGGTGGTTCTTCTAAAATTTTTAACATTGCATTAAATGCATGACCACTTAACATATGAACTTCATCTATTACATATATTTTATAACGACCAATACTAGGCAAATAAGTAATGTTATCTAATAACTTAGTCATTTCTTCAACTCCACGGTTCGATGCAGCATCTAATTCTATATAATCTATAAAACAACCTGCATCAATTTCTATACAAGAACGGCATTTTCCACATGGAATTGGACTAATATCAATTTCACAATTTAAAGATTTAGCTAATATTCTAGCAAAACTAGTTTTTCCTACACCTCTTGTCCCACTAAACAGCCAAGCATGATGGATTTTCTTAAGTATTAAAGAATTTGTTAGTGCTTGAACAACATGTTGTTGACCAATCACTTGATTAAAAAAGCGAGGACGCCATTTTCTAGCTAATGCTAAATAATTCATCTCGGAAAAATAGAAGAAAAAATCTAAAACTTATTTGAAGAAATATAAAATATAAGATGAGCCATACTTCATCACTAATTCATAAGATTATGGCTGCTTTGTTCCCAATCTGACCAGGTTCATCGTAGAATCATGAGAAGATGCTCATCATACATAATTTTAACAGAAATTTTAATATAAACCAATAATATTTATTTATAGTTTTATCCAAATATTAAAAGTTGGAATAAATATTGCAAATTTTACGCTATATTGTTTATATAACTCTTTTACTACTTTATAATAATCAAAGAATTCTGATTTATTTTTTTTATCAATTTCTTTTTGCAAAGATTTTAGATCTAATTTTTCAATAAAGTGAGTTATGTGATAATTAATTATCAGTAATTCATTATTTTCTTTATATAATAAAATATCTATTTTTATTAATTTTCCTGTATGATGCAAAAATGAAATATTATTTAAAAATTTAAAATTTGTTAATAATTGTTTCCAATATTTATTATTTATTGTATTAGACATTATTTTAGTAATTAAACAAGTATTATTATCTAAATCATTTGCTGAAAATATATTACTCCGAATTAAGTCTTTTTGTATATTTTGATATAAAGATTCAATTTTTAATATATTCCACATTTCAGGATTTTGTTCTATAATGTGCAACCATTTATGAGTTATAGAATCTATTTCTATATTAAATAAATTTTCATTCATGAAAATATTATTGTTTTTAAAAAAAATATCTTCATTTTTTTGCATTAAATATTTTATAGATTCAATACTAAATCTTGATATGTATGAATTATCTTCATATTTATCATCAATTTTATAATAATTATTATCATCTAAAAAATATTGATAATGTTCTAAACTTTCCCATAAAATATATAAAAAACTTTTTTTATTTGGTTTTTTAATTTTGTTATTTTTATCATAGTATATATTTCCTATAAAATATATACTATTTTTAGATCTTGTGCATGCTACATATACTAATCTATTAAGTTCATATTGATATTTTATTTCATCTCTTTTTTTTAAATATAAAAATATCGGATTTTGATATTTATCATCAATACTTTTAATAGAACTAAACAATGTTAAATTATCATAATAATTTTTATCAAACCTAAACAAAGGTTCTCTATCATTTATAGATGTTTTATGAATATCATATAGTATAACATTATCAAATTCTAATCCTTTAGATTTATGTATAGTCATTATTTCTATATAAAATTCATTATTATTTTTTTTAATTATTGATGAATAACTATTTTTTATTTGCTCTTCTATTAAATCTATATCAATATTATTATCTGTAGTAGTTTCATCTATAATTTGAAAAAAATTCTGAACATCTTGAGTTGTATCATTAAAATAAGCATATTGACCTCCCAATTGATTCCAAATTTTCATTAATTCATATGTAAAAGAGTTATAACTAAATTCATTTTTTATCATAGCATTTGCAATGTGCTTAATACGCAAATATTCATCTAATAGAATACCTTGACTTTGACATTGACAATATGTTTCTATTTCTATTTTGTTAATATCACATATACACATCTTTAACAAATTATTGTCATTTTGTATAAAAAACCAATCTCCTTTTAAAACAATAAATTTCATTATATATGGTATTGATAAATCATCATATATGCCAAATAATTTATGTAGAGTATTTAAACTTAAACCGCAAAAAGGAGATCTTAATAATGACAGCCATGCTAATCTATCACTAGGATGAAGTATAGCTTTTATTATTTGGAGTAAGTCAGAAATTACTGCTTTGCTATTTAAAGGAATAATATCAATTGCTTGATATGGAATATTTTCTTTATCAAAACGTTTAATTAAATTTAAAACATGATTACGTGATCTTACTAATAATACAGTTGAATTGTTTCTTTGCTTAGATTTTATAATTTTACGTATTAAATTAATAACTATATTTTCAGATTGTGTATTTTCTAGAGTATTATTGTTTTTAATAATATTAGGCAAAAATTTAACATGATTATTATCACCATATTCTTTATATGAAATAGATTTTTCATATAAAAATTGCCCTAATGTACTATCATTATTAGGCATTAATTTTTTAAAACAATTATTAATCCATTCAATTAAAAATTTGTTTGAACGAAAATTTAAATTTAATTTAAGATGAATCAATTTAATCTTATTTATCCCATTATTTTTTACATACGAAAATATACTTACATCTGCATTACGAAATTTATAAATAGATTGATTTGGATCACCTACTAAAAATAAAGTTTTTTTATCATTAACTTTCCATTCTAAAGTTAATGTTTCTAATAAATTTAGTTGATTATGACTTGTATCTTGAAATTCATCTATTAATATATGAGATATATTTAAATATTTTTTTATAAAAATATTATTATTAGAATTTTTTTTATTAAATAAATTTTTTAAATAAGAATATGTTAATTCTTCTATCTCTATAAAATCAATTTCTCCGTATTTTTGAAAATAAAATTTTAATTTCTGAATAGCTATTTTTAATACTTCAAATTGGTAATCTAAATAATCAGTTTTATTAAAATGAAAATTGTTTTCTAATATATCCCTAATTAAAATTAATCTAAATATCCAAGGAGAGTTTTTATCAATTTTTTTTAACCATTCTACAAAAATTGATTTATGTAAAGAATCAGAAGGAAACCCTAGCTTTTTATTAACTCCTGAAGCACTACGAATCTTATTAGCTTCTGTTAATATCAAAAAAGCAAAACTTTTCCAAAAAGGTAAATCATTTATAGTAGTTTTAAATTCACCATTCCAATTAATAAAATTCTCTAAAGGATTATTTACATTATTTTTTAAATAATTAGCTGCTGATGTAATAGCTTCTTTTACTTTAATATCCATATCACATATATTATGTTTAATAAAACATAAATCTAATTCGATACTTTTTATGAAAGAACTTTTTAATAAATTTTTTTTATATCCATTTTTTATCAAAGAAATCCATTGATCTCTTGTTTTTAGCATATAAATAATATGATGCTTAAATAATGATAAATTTAAATCTATATGTAATAATAATTTTCTAATAGACGCTTTCTGATCTATCATATTTAATATAGAATTAGCTACTTGAACATAATATTTATCAGGATAATTAGTAATTTTAATGTGAAAATTACTTTCGAAATAGATTTGTAATTTAGATAAAATATCTACACAAAATGCATCAAAAGTTTTTATTGATAATTTGCTTGTATTATTTAATAAATCCCAATTTAAAATTTTTGATCTTTGTAAAACTTTAAATGCCAAATTAGAACTATCATATTGACTTGCTGCTTGATTTAGTTTGAAAATGATACGTTCATGCATTTCAGATGCTGCTTTTTTAGTAAAAGTAATAGCTAATATTTCCTCAGGCGTATTTACTATAGTTAATAAAGACAAAATTCTATTTACTAATAATTCAGTTTTTCCAGAACCAGCAGGCGCCTGTATTAAAAATGATTTATATACATCTAAAGAGTGATTTCTATTATCAATATCCAATATCTGATCAAGATTATATGTTTTTAACATTTTATACTAAATTAGAGCGCAAAAATGGTAATATATCACAAAATTTTATGTCTTCAATATTGCTAAAATTGTTATTAGCATAACCATTAATAAAATCATCAGTTAATATTTGTAATGATTTATTCCATATCTTATTTATTTCTTCCCAAGAAATATTATTTTTAATAATATCATTTGGCAAAATATGTATACCATCAATAAATAGATTTAATTTAGAAAGACCATAATATTTGAAATTAAAAGGATAAATATGTGCAATAACAAATCCATTTATAGAGCCATTAAAATTTAAATTATTTAGTAAAGCAGAGTAAATTGGTAATTGTAAATTTCTTAATTTTTTACTAAACCAATCCTCTAATTTATAATTAAAAATTTTTCCTGTTTTGTAATCAATTATAATAAATTTATTATCATCAATTTCATCTACTCTATCTACAATTATATTAATTTGTAATCTTCCTTTAAAAAAAGTAAATTTTTTTTCTAAGGATGATATAGCAAAATTAGGTCTATTTGTTTCAAATAATAGCCATTTATACAATAAATTAAAAGAACGATATTTTTCTAATTCAATTAATTTTTTATTATAATTAAAAAATTCTAATTTTATTGACTTTTTGATAATAGCTTTTAATATATTATGTAATTTATTATTTTCAATAATTTTTTTTAAAGAAAATTGATTTTTTACTATAGACCAAAATAATTCTAATGATTTATGTATTATTTTGCCTCTAATATAAGCATAATTATTATTATTATAATTTTTAATTTTGTTAGCCTTTAATCTATATTTAACAAATGCCCACTGTGGATTACGAGCTTGTAATTCTAATATATCAATTCCTCCACTAAAAGTAGTATTATTATCAATTTCAGGGCCTTTATCATCTTTGAAATATTCTATATTTATATCTTGTGACTTGTTCTTAAAATTTGAAAAATTATTTTCTAAAAATTTTATATTGTCTATAAAAGTTAATGTTTTATTTTTGATAATTTCATTTGTTTTACAAAAACTTATTATTAAAATTTCTGTAGAATTTTTAATTTTTTCATATAATATATTTTCTGATAATAACTTATTATAAAAATTATCAGGTAAAAATGGATTTTTTGATTCAATAGGTAAATTTATATACCATACACCATCCCAACTAATATCTATACATTCTGATGGATCAAGAATATAAAAATTTGTTTTTCTTATATAATTATCATTTTTTGTATATATTTTTTTAGATACATTTTCTAAAATATCAATTAATTCATCTCCGTTTATAATACCTTTTATATTTGATAATATAAATAAATTATTTAATAACTGATTTATTTGTATTTGAATGAAGTATTCATTTGATTGCTCTCCTGGAAAGCCTATAGCTTTTAAAACTTCTATAATTGTTTTGATCCAATTATCGAGCTTTGTATGATTTTTAACAGCTTTCCATATCTTGAAAGCTGAAACAAGGTTTTTTTTTAAAGATCCATATTTATCTATATATACTAATAGTTCTTTTTTACTAAGATTATCATTTGTTAAGGTTCTAAATTCAATATCTAACAGAGAATAATTATAAAAATCTTTTTTATTATTAAAATAACATCCAGATAATAAAGCCTTACCATACAAAGATGGTTTATGCTGATTATAATAAACTGATCTATGTATAGCTTTTAACCAAAAAATAGCAGCTTTAACAAAATCAAAAAAAAATAAAGATTTTGATAAAGAAATATATACATTATTAATCGAATAACTATTTAATAATCTATTAATTAAATTTATATTTTTATCAATATTAGATGATACAATGGCAAATTTTTTTTTAGAATTTTCTAATAAATTATTTGATACCCATTTAATTGCAGTAGACCATTCATCTTCAAAATCAATAGCAATATATTTACGGTAATATTTTAAATTTTTACTATGAGTAACAATATATATATTAGTATTATTTATAGATAATGAATTTAAAAAGCAATTCAATCTAGGAGAAAATTGAAAAAAACCTATTAAAATTATATTGAATGGTAGTAAAATTTCAAATTTTGATAATGCTATTAATATTTTTTGAAATAATATATCAAAATCTTCTAATTCATTATTTTTTAAATATTTTCTATATTTTTTTAGTTTTTCTAGAAAAATATTATATTTCTGATTATTTTCTAGATATTCTATATTTAAATTCCATTCGTTGATTATATCATATGATTCTTTAGCAAAGGTTTCGAGTAATTTGAAATATTTAGATTTTTGTTTTGATAAAAGTATTTCTTGCCAAATTAAATTTTCTTCAACATCATTGAGTATTTTTTTTGAATTTACATTTTTAGAAGATATTTTTATATTATATTCATAATATAAATCATATATCCAATCTTTTAATGTTAATATTTTATATAATTTTATTGGTTTATCAATTTTTTTAGAATAGAATATAAATTCTTCATATGTTTTATTTTTAATAAAATTATTACTAACTAAAATTAAAGTTTCTTTAGATTCAAATTTGAAAATTTCGTATAATTCTAAATATTGGTAATTATTAATTTTTTTCATATTTCAATAATAAAACAGATATTGCTCACCGTAGTTAAATGGATATAACAGATTCCTCCTAAGAATCAATCAGTGGTTCGATTCCACTCGGTGAGACCATAAATAAAATTTAAATTTATGATGCTGCTCTATTAATTCGATCATTAATTGCTTCCCAATAAATATCTTTAGGAGGTTCTTCAATGATAATTAAATCATATTTTATAGAATCTATATAGCGTAATTGAGAATAAATTTTTTTTGCAAATTCATTAGGATTATTAGATATTTTATAAAGTGTAAGGCTGGAGTTAGAATTATAATGTAAATTTGAAAAATGAATAATAGCTATATTTTTATTATGAATATCATTATTATGCATATCTTTTAATAAATAGTATGGCAAGATTTTTAATTTCGTTCTAGGAGCATAATGAGATTTCATCATTCCTGAATATTTAACATTATTTTTATTATTTCTACTAATATTACAATTTAAGATATTAGATATCTGTTCTATAGTAATATACCCTGGTCGTAATAATACTGGAATACGTTCACCATATTCATTCAAATTAGATAAATCTAATACTGTAGATTCAATGCCAATAGAAGAATCACCACCATTTAATAATAATATATTAGAATCTTTATTTAAATTAAATTCTTCTATTACATGACTTGAATGTGTAGGAGAAATCCTACCAAATTTATTTGCTGATGGAGCTACTACACCACCATAACCTTTATTCATTTTAATAAAAGATTTTAATAAAGCATGTGCTATTGGATGAGACGGGCATCTTAATCCAATATTAGATTGACCAGCACTAATAATATTATTAATATATTTAGATTTTTTTAAAATTAAAGTCAAAGGTCCTGGCCAAAAATTTTCAATTAAAACATCAGCTTCTTTAGGTAAAGATTCTATCCAATAATATATATCTTCCTTTTTAGATATATGTACAATCATAGGATGATTTAGCGGTCTTTCTTTAATTTTGTATAAATTTATAACTGATTCTTCTTTTTGAGCATTTGCTCCTAAACCATATACTGTTTCTGTAGGAAAAGCAACAAGCCCACCTTCTAATAGATATCTTGCTGCATGATCAATTTGCTTATTAGAGAAAATTTTCATGGGTCTAATAACTATCAAAGTAATTTTTTTAATTTTAATATAGATGCAATATCTTTAGATTTTTTATATACATAATCAAAATCACTATAACTAATATTTATATGTCCCATTTTTCTGTTTTTTTTAATTTCTTTTTTATCATATAAATGTAATTTTACACCTGGTTCTGACATGATAGAAAACCAATCAGGTTCAATTAATTTATTAGATTCACCAGAATACCATATATCTCCAAGAATATTTAACATAATTGTAGGATATAATAATCTATTATATCCTAAAGGCATACCTGACATAATTCTAACTTGCTGCTCAAATTGACTACTTATACAACTATCTATAGAATAATGACCACTATTATGAGGTCTAGGAGCAATTTCATTGACAATAATATCACCATTTTTTGATACAAAAAATTCTACACATAATACACCATAATAATTTAATTCATTAGATATAGCTATTGCTATATCTTTAGCAGATTTTTTTATTCTTTCATTAAGATTTTTTTCATCTACGATAGAAGCAAATAAAATTCCATTATCATGAATATTAATTGGTATTGGAAAAATTTGTATATTAGAATCAATATCTCGAGCAAGTATTACAGATATCTCATAATCTAAATTTATTTCTTTCTCAAAAATACAAGGAATATTAATAAATTTTTCATATATATTTATTAATTCAAGTTTATTTTTAATTTTTACTTGACCTTTACCATCATAACCAAATTTAGATGTCTTTAATATCCCAGGAAATAATTTATCATCAATTCTAATAACATCTTCTTTTGAATTAATAATTACATATGGAACTGTTTTAAAATTATGTAAATTTAAAAAATTTTTTTCTAAAATTCTATCTTGTGATATAGAAACAGCATTTTCTCCTGGGCTAACAAAAGAATATTTAGATAAATATTTTAAGCTATTAGAAGGAATATTTTCAAACTCTATAGTAATAGATTTACATAAATCAGCAAACTTTTTTAATGATATCAAATCATCATAATTAGCATGTATATGTAAATTAGCTATATCTATTGCTGGGCCATTTTCTGCAGGATCAAAAACAGCTACTTTATATCCTATAGATTGTGCTGCTTGGCAAAACATTCTTCCAAGTTGTCCTCCTCCTAAGATGCCTAGCCAATCACCTGGTTTTATTTTTTTATCAAGATTACTCATATATTACAATTGGACCTTCATATTACGTGCAATTTCACTTTGCTCGTTTCGAAAATTTAATAATTCATTTCTGATTTTTTCATTATTCATAGAAAAAAATGCTATTACATGTAAAGCAGCATTATAAGCACCAGATTCTCCAATTGCAAATGTTGCCACAGGTATACCTTTAGGCATTTGCACTATAGATAATAAAGAATCTTGACCATTTAAATATTTTGATGGTATTGGAACACCAAATACAGGCACATCTGTCATTGATGCTATCATACCAGGTAGATGAGCTGCACCGCCTGCACCTGCAATAATAGCACGAAGTCCTCTATTATATGCTTTATGACTATAATCAAACATATCATCAGGCATTCTATGAGCAGATAATACTTCTGCTTTAAATGGTATAGAAAATTTTTCTAATATTATAGTAGCATGTTTCATGATTTCCCAATCACTTGAAGAACCCATTACTACTCCAACTATAGGATTATGTACTTTATCATTAGACATATAATTATGTTCACCATTAATTTGTTATCATAGATAATAATGCATTATAATTTGAAGAAGTTTTTTTAATTAACCATTCAGGTAATTTAGGTGGTGGAACTTCTTTATTCCAACCTGAATTTTCAAGCCAATCTCTAATATCTTGCTTATCAAAAGATAAAGGATTTATTCCAACTTTATATGCGCTTTTTAACCAAAATCTAGATGAATCAGGTGTTAAAACTTCATCCATAAGACAAATATTACCACTTTCATCAAAACCAAACTCAAATTTTGTATCCGCTATTATAATACCTTTATTTATAGCAAAATCATATGCTGATTCATATAAATTTAAGGAGATTTTTTTAATATAATTTGCAGTATCTTCACCAACAATTTTTATAAAATGATCAAAATCAATATTTTGATCATGATATCCTACTTCTGCTTTAATAGCTGGAGTAAAAATAGGTTGTGACAATTTATCAGCTAATTTTAAATCATTTGGCAATTTAATACCGCAAATTGATTTATTTAAATTATATTCTTTCCATCCAGATCCAATTATATATCCACGAACTACAGCTTCTATCATAATAGGTCTTAATTTTTTTACGACAACTGCTCTATCAATAACTTGCTCTACTTCATTAAGTGAAACTACTTCTTCGGGAAGAATATTTGTAGAATGATTTTTTACAATATTTGATAATTTTTTTAGCCAAAAATCAGTAATTTTTTTTAATACTACACCTTTGCCTGGAATAGGTTCGCTTAAGATAATATCAAAAGCTGATATCCTATCTGATGTAATTATTAGCAATTTATCATTTTCTACTAAATATATATCACGAACTTTACCTTTAGATAATAAAGGTAAAGATTTTATATCAGATTCATATAGTATATTTTGCATAAAACACCATAAAAATTATTCATATGATTTTTTGAATTAATATTCCATTTTTATAATTTTCTGCCATTTTATTTAAGCTAATTGGTTTAATTTTACTAGCATTACCAGCAGTTCCAAACTCTACATAACGCGATTTACAAATTTCTTTAGCTGATTTAATAGCAGTTTTTAAATATTCTCGTGGATCAAATTTATCAGGATGATTAACAAAAAATTCTCTTATTGATGCTGTCATAGATAATCTAATATCGGTATCTATATTTACTTTTCTAACTCCGTACTTAATAGCTTCCTGGATTTCTTCTACAGGTACTCCATAGGTTTCTTTAATATTACCACCAAATTCACGTATTTTAGATAAAATTTCTTGAGGAACACTAGAGCTTCCATGCATTACTAAATGAGTATTAGGTAATCTTTCATGAATTTCTTTAATTCTTTGAATAGATAAAATATCCCCTGTAGGTTTACGCGTAAATTTATAAGCTCCATGACTAGTACCTATTGCTATTGCAAGAGCATCTAATTTAGTAGCTTTTACAAAATCGACGGCTTGATTTGGATCAGTTAATAACTGATTTAATTCAAGCTTTCCATCTGCTCCATGGCCATCTTCTTTATCTCCTTGCATAGTTTCTAAAGATCCTAAACAACCTAATTCTCCTTCTACTGTAATACCTAAAGGGTGTGCAATATCTACTACTTGTTTAGTAACATCCACATTGTAATCATAACTTGAGATAGTTTTACCATCACTCATTAAAGATCCATCCATCATCACACTAGAAAATCCTAAATTAATCGCACTCATACAAACTTCCAATGATTGACCATGATCTTGATGCATAACGATAGGAATATTTGGGTAAGACTCTATGGCAGCCTTTATTAAATATTTCAAAAATAGTTCACCTGCATATTTGCGTGCACCAGCTGAAGCTTGCATAATAACTGGACTATCAGTTTCTTTAGCTGCCTCCATAATTGCAATTACTTGCTCTAAATTATTTACATTAAAAGCAGGAATGGCATAATTATACTCTGCTGCATGGTCAAGTAGTTGTCGCATAGAAACTAAAGGCATGAAAACTCCATAAGAAAAATATCAATTGAAAATTTATTTTTATTATAATACTTTATATTATTATAAATATGATATATATTAAATATATTAATTATTTAAATATATCTAAACAATTAAACCACAAATTATATTAATTTTATCAATGAAATGAATATAATATTCATAAATAATATATTTCAAATATATATTAAATAAATTACAATTTCATATATTAATGATATAGTAACTTCTTTAATAAACAATAATTAGTTTTAAACAATAAAAATTAATCTACAATTCAAATGTTTGATATATTTGCTAGCTTAGATCTCCATACAAAAATAAGTCTTATATTAGCACTAACTTTTATACTTACTTATGAATTTATAAACGGTTTTCATGATACCGCAAATGCTGTAGCTACTGTAGTATATACAAAAGCTATGCCTCCCAATCTTGCTGTCATGTTATCAGGAATTTTTAATTTTCTTGGGGTATTACTTGGAGGAGTGGGAGTTGCATATACAATAATACATATATTGCCAGTAGAATTAGTAGTAAGTGTAAATGGCCCTAGTGGATTAATGATGATTTTTTCAATGCTATTAGCCGCTATTACATGGAATTTAGGTACTTGGTATTTAGGTATACCAACTTCAAGTTCACATACTTTAATAGGATCTATTATAGGTGTTAGTATTGCTAATTCTTATGTAGCTAAAATTCCTATAAAAGATGGTTTTAATTGGGAAATAGTAACAGATATAGGATTATCTCTTATAGCATCACCTATAATAGGATTTGTATTAGCAGGTAGTATTTTTTTATGTTTAAAAAAATTAAACCCTTTATCTAAAATTCATAATACCCCTAAACAAAGGAAATTAACTACTTCTAAGAAAAGACCTCCATTTTGGAACCGTTTAGTACTAGTAATATCAGCTATGGGAGTTAGTTTTGTTCATGGTTCAAATGATGGACAAAAGGGCATTGGATTAATTATGTTAACGCTTATTTGTATTGTCCCATCTAAATTTGTTTTAAATTTAGATAGTACATCTTATCAAATAGGTAGAACTTGTAATGCTGTAGTGCATATGAAAGAATTTTGTTTAAAAAATAAAAATTTTCTTGAAATAGAAAACAAATTAAATACTGATTTCAACAAAAAAAATAAAAAAATATTTAAATACGATAGTATTTCCATATTTAACAGACTTAATATAGTTGAAGATACCCTAAAAAATGTTATTAAATATGATGTATTACCTGTAAAGAAGAGAATTGAAATTAGAAAACATTTATTATATTTAGATGACACTGTTAGAAATATTATCAAAATTAAAAATTTACCTCTTCAGGAAAGAATGGATTTAGAAAAATTAAGATCCGACTTAACTATAACAACTGAATATGCTCCTTTATGGGTAATAATTTCAGTCGCATTATCTATAGGGCTTGGCACAATGGTAGGATGGCGTCGAGTTGCTTCAACAATTGGAGAAAAAATAGGAAAAGAAGGGATGACATATGCTCAAGGTGCAGCAGCTCAAGCTACAACAGTTGGAGCTATAGGATTAGCAAATATTATGAGTTTGCCTGTATCTACAACACATGTTTTATCTTCTGGTATAGCTGGTACAATGGTTGCTAACAAAAAAGGCTTACAAATGAAAACAATAAGACACATTTTGTTAGCATGGATTATTACTTTACCAGCTGCAATAACTTTATCATATACAATATTCTGGTTATTAATTACAAAAATAATATAAAAAATTATAGCAATTTTTTCTTCAAAATTTGAATAGCTGGTAACTCTTTACCTTCCAAATATTCTAAGAAAGCCCCACCACCAGTTGAAATATAACCTATTTTATCTTGAATATTATACTTATTAATAGCAGCTAATGTATCACCACCACCTGCAATAGAAAATGCTTCTGTATTTGCAATAGATCTTGCAATTGATTCAGTACCTTTAGAAAATTGTTCATATTCAAAGACTCCTAGTGGACCATTCCAGATAATTGTGCCAGCATTTTCAATTATATTAGATAATATTAGTATAGATGCAGGACCTAGATCCAAAATCATATCATCATCCCCTATATCTGCAATATTTTTATTATATGATATAGAATTTTGATTACAATTATTAGAACAAATTACATCAATAGGAATTGGTATATCAGCACCTCTCAATTTCATTATTTCAATAATATCTAAAGCAGATTTTGATAAATTTTTTTCTATTAACGACTTACCTGTAGGTAAATTTAAAGAATACATAAATGTATTTAAAATACCTCCACCAACTATCATTTTATCGACTTTCTTAGATAAATTTTTTAAAATAGATAATTTTGTAGAAACTTTAGATCCTCCAACTATAGCTACTAGAGGTTTTTTAGGATTATTAAATATCATATCTAATGAATCCAATTCTTTACATAATAAAGGTCCAGCACAAGCTAAATTTACAAAATTTGCAATACCATAAGTAGTTGCTTCTTTTCTATGAGCTGTACCAAAAGCATCATTAACATAAATATCACATAAAGATGCTATACAACGTGAAAGAATTTCATCATTCTTTTTTTCACCTATATTAAATCTACAATTTTCTAATAAAACAACTTGACCTGAATTTACCGAAACTCCGTTTATCCAATTTTTTATAAGAGGTACTTCCATACCAATTAATTTGGATAATCTCTGTGATATGTTATATAACGAATATTTTTCATCATATATGCCTTCTGTTGGTCTTCCTAAATGAGAAGTAACCATTACTGCTGCTCCATGATCTAAAAGCATTTTAATACAAGGAATTGAAGCACGTATGCGAGTATCATCAGAGATTGAACCATCTTCATTAATTGGTACATTCATATCAGATCTAACAAATACTTTTTTATTTGATATATCTAATGATTTAATAATATTAGATAACTTATTTATTGACATAAATTTCCTATAAAAAATTATTTTTAAATTTATTTGATGTATTATTTAGCTAGCATCATAGCAACAGTTGTATCTAACATTCTATTAGAAAATCCCCATTCATTATCATACCATGCATAAACTTTTACAAGTTTACCTGAAACTTTAGTTAAAGAAGAATCAAATATGCTAGAAGAAGAATTATGATTATGATCTGAAGATACCAATAATTCTGAACTATATTCTAATATTCCCTTGAATTCATTATGAGCTGCTTCTTTTATAAAATTATTTATCTCTTCAGTATTACTATAATTTTTTGATATAAAAGATAAATCAACTAAAGAAACATTAATAGTGGGGACTCTAATAGATATACCATCTAATTTACCACTTAATTCTGGCAAAATAAGCCCCACAGCAGCAGCGGCTCCTGTTTTTGTAGGTATCATATTCATAGTTGCAGATCTGGCTCTCCTTATGTCTTTATGTGAAACATCTGTTAATACCTGATCATTTGTATAAGAATGTATTGTAGTCATAAGACCATTTTCTATACCAATTTTATCATTAAGAATTTTTACAATTGGAGCAAGACAATTAGTAGTACATGAAGCATTTGATACTATTTTATGCGCTGATTTGAGAGTATTATGATTTACACCAAACACTATTGTTGCATCTACATCATTACCACCTGGTGCAGATATTAAAACTTTTCTTGCACCACTTTTAATATGCACCATTGCTTTTTCTTTGGAAGTAAATGCTCCTGTACACTCTAAAACTACATCTACTTTTAGATCTCCCCAAGGTATATTTTCTGGGTTACGATCTGAAAACATTGTAATTCTATCTCCATTAATAATTAAAGTATTTTTTTCGATCTGGATATCACAATTAAATTTTCCATGAACACTGTCAAATTTAGTTAAATGAGCCGTTGTGTTGAGATTATTAGATAAGTCATTGATAGCGACTATATCAATATTATGTTTTTTATTTGACTCATAAAGAGCACGCAAAATATTTCTTCCTATACGACCATATCCATTTATTGCTACACGGATGTTCATAAATATACTCCTATTATTTATATAATATTTTTAATAGATTTAATAATATTATCAACAGTAATATTAAAAAATTTAAATAAAACATCAGCTGGAGCAGATTCACCATAACTATCTATACCAATAACAACTCCATTTGAACCTACATATTTATGCCAAAAAGCACTTGTTCCAGCTTCTATTGCTAATTTAGGTAACTCTTTAGGTAATACTAATTCTTTCCAATTATTATCTTGTTGATCAAAAACATCTGTACTAGGCATAGATATTACTTTTACATTAATACCTTCTTGCATAAGTTTTAATTGTGCTTCCATCGCAAGATGTACTTCAGACCCAGTAGCAATAATAATTGCTACTGGATTATCAACATCTTTTAAAATATATCCACCTCGATAAATAGATTTTATTGTATTTTTATCTCTTTCAAAAAAAGGTAAATTTTGTCTTGATAATAAAATTGCTGTTGGACCACTATTATTAACATTATCTAAGCTATTTCTTTGAATAGCGTAAATCCAAGCAATAGCAGTTTCTAAAGTATCACAAGGGCGCCATACAGATAAATTAGGAATGAGACGTAAACTAGAAACATGTTCTATAGATTGATGTGTAGGTCCATCTTCTCCTAATCCAATAGAATCATGAGTAAAAATATGGATAATTTTTTGTCTCATTAGAGCTGACATTCTAATAGCATTTCTAGAATAATCTGAAAAAGTTAAAAATGTTCCACCAAAAGGTATATATCCACCATGCAAAGCAATTCCATTCATGATAGCAGCCATACCAAATTCTCTAACTCCATAATTTATATGTCTACCAAATTTTACTATTCCATGTTGTCCAGATCTTACTGGTTTTACATCTTTCCAATCTGTTAAATTAGAACTAGTTAAATCAGCTGAACCACCTAATAATTCTGGTATAAATTTAGAAAATTCTTGTATTACATTTTGTGAAGCTTTTCTAGTTGCTATTATTTCTTTTTTTTCTACAATAGAATCAATAATAGAAGCAATTTTTGCATCAAAATTATCTACAAATTTTCCAGACATTCGACGTATAAATTCTGCAGCTAATTCAGGATATTTTTTTTGATAAGTATCAAATTTAGATTGCCAAGATTTTTGCAAATTTAGACCTTTTTGTCTAACATCACATTGCTTATATAAATATTCAGGAATTACAAACTCTTCTTCTTTCCATCCTATATTTTTTTTTGTAGCAGTAATTTCTAAAGATCCTAATGGAGATCCATGTACTTTGTTAGTACCAGACATATTAGGGGATCCTTTTCCAATAACAGTATTACAAATTATAATAGTAGGTTTTTCAATTTGTTTTTTAGCTTGCAAAATTGCAGAATTTATCTGTTCTATGTTATGACCATCTACATTATTGATGACATTCCATCCATAAGATTCAAATCGTAGTGCAGTATTATCATTAAACCAATTTTTTATATCACCATCGATTGAAATATTATTACTATCATATAAAACAATAAGTTTTGATAATTTTAAAGTACCAGCTAAAGAACAAACTTCATGAGATATACCTTCCATTAAACATCCATCACCTACTAAAACGTAAGTGTAATGATTCACTATATCATAATTTGGTTTATTAAATTCAGATGATAATAATGATTCTGCAAGTGCCATACCTACTGCATTTGCTAATCCTTGTCCTAGAGGTCCAGTAGTAGTTTCAATACCTGGTGTAATATTAACTTCAGGATGTCCAGGAGTTTTCGAATGTAATTGTCTAAAATTCTTTAAATCATCTAATGATAAATCATATCCAGTTAAATGTAATATGGAATATATTAGCATGGAAGCATGTCCATTAGACAAAATAACACGATCGCGATTAATCCATTTAGGATCTGTAGGATTATGATTTAAATTATTTATCCATAATGCTTCTGCTATTTCAGCCATACCCATAGGAGCTCCTGGATGACCAGATTTAGCTTTTTGTACTGCATCCATAGATAATGCTCTAATAGCATCAGCAGGTGTAGATTCTTTTTCTAACATAATAAAATTCCTTATTTATATTGATATATTTATTATTAATAATAAAAAATATATCAATAATTTATTCTATAATATTCAATACAAATATTATTCGAATTTATAAATTCATTAACAATAAATAACATAAATATTTTTTAATTATATATGTCAATACCAAGATTTTTTTATCAAAATACTATTAACAATGATTCAAATATTTTATTACCAAAAAATATTATTCTACATTCTATACAAGCTTTAAGAATGAAAAATGGAGATCCATGTATATTATTTAATGGAAATGGTATTGATTACTATTGCATTATAAAAATAATAAACAATAAAATATATGCAACTGTTAAAAATTTTTATCAAAATAAATCTGAACTTCCAGGAAAAATAATACTGGTACAAGCAATTACTGTTAAAAATAAAATGGATTTGATTGTAGAAAAAGCAACAGAACTAGGAGTTAATAAAATAATTCCACTCAATAGTAATAGAATTATTAAAAAATTTAATTCAGAAAAATCTACAAAATATGTTAATCATTGGAAAAATATTGCTATATCTGCTAGCGAACAATGTGGCAGGAATCAAATTATGAATATAGAATATCCAATAAGTTTTCATGAGTTTATTAAAAAAGAAAACTATGATTTATTGATAATTTGTGAACCATGCTCAAATAATAAAATGAAAGATATACTATATAAATATAAGAATACAAATAATATCAATATAGCAATTATTATAGGACCTGAAGGTGGATGGACTGAATCAGAAAAATTAATAGCTAAAACTCATAATATTTTAGATGTAAATATTGGACCAAGAATACTAAGAACAGAAACTGCTGGGATAGTAGCAATCACATCAATTCTTACTATATTAAATTGGTTTTAATGTTATATATATATAGGAGATCATAATTGAAATACAAAAGTCTTAGAGATTTAATTGATAAATTAGAAAAAAAAAATGAACTAAAAATTATTGATCAAAAAATTTCTTCATATTTAGAATTAACAGAAATTTCTAGTAGAGTTTTAGAAAAACAAGGTCCTGCACTTTTATTTAAAAATGTAATACATAATGGTATTAATTCTAATATACCAGTATTAACTAATTTATTTGGTACATTGGATCGTATTATTTTATCTATGGGATTAAAGAATTTAGAATCTTTGAAAAATATGGGTGAACTTTTAGCATATTTAAAAAATCCTGAAAAAATTACAAATTTTAAAAATAATTTTTCAAAAATTGCATTATTAAAAAATGCCTTATGGGATATGCACCCTACATTAATAAAAAATGCTCCATGTCAAGAAATAATTTTTGAAGGTAAAGATGTAGATTTATATAAGATTCCAATACAAACTTGTTGGCCTGAAGATATTGGTCCCCTAATATCTTGGGGGTTAACTGTGACTAAAGGACCGAATAAGAAAAGAAATAATATAGGTATATATAGACAACAGTTATTATCTCATAACAAATTAATTATGAGATGGTTGAATCATAGAGGAGGTGCTTTAGATTTTAGAGATCATATAATTGCACATCCAGAAAAACCATTCCCTATTGTTGTTGCTATAGGTGCAGATCCAGCAACTATAATTAGTGCAGTAACTCCTATTCCAGATAGTATATCAGAATATCAATTTGCTGGATTATTAAGAGGATCAAAAACCGAACTAGTAAAAGCAATAGATAAAAACATAGAATTGTTAATACCTGCTACATCAGAAATAGTACTGGAAGGATATATTTTACCTAAATCTGATATAAGAGCTAATATTTATAAAAATGCTCCAAATGTTAGTTATGAGATTGCTTTAGAAGGTCCTTTTGGAGATCATACTGGATATTATAATGAACAAGAATGGTTTCCAGTATTTACAGTTGAAAAAATTACAACTAGAAAAAATCCTATTTATATGTCTACATATACAGGTAAACCACCAGATGAACCTGCTATTTTAGGAATAGCACTTAATGAATTATTTATTCCTTTATTACGTATGCAAATACCTGAAATTGTTGACTTTTATCTTCCTCCAGAAGGTTGTAGTTATAGACTTGCTATAGCATCTATTAAAAAACAATATATAGGACAGGGTACAAAAGTTATGTTAGGAATTTGGAGTTCATTAAGACAATTTATGTATACAAAATTTATCATTATAGTAGATGATGATATAAATATAAAAAATTGGCAAGAAGTAATATGGGCAATATCTACTCGTTCAGATCCTGCAAGAGATGTAACTACAATTGTAAATACTCCTATTGATTACTTAGATTTTGCTTCACCAATATCAGGTATTGGAAGTAAAATGGGAATAGATGCAACTAATAAATGGCCAGGAGAAACCAATAGAAAATGGGGTGAAAAAATTTATATGAGTGAATTTATAAAAAATAAAATAGACTCTATATGGGATACATTAGGTCTATAATATATAAAATTTTATTATCAAAAATCTTAATAATTTATATTATTAACAAAAAAATATTTTGTATGAAATGTATTATTTTCATACGAAAACACTTATTACATAAAATTTAATAAAAAAATAAATGATAAAAAATAATGAACAATTTGAAACTAATGATTTTGATTATAATTTACCAAATGAATTAATTGCTCAAATACCTATTAAAAATCGCGAAAATAGTAGATTACTATATATTGATAAATATAGTAAATTTCATGATTTATCTTTTTCTAACATCATTAATTTAGTTAGTAAAAATGATTTGATTGTTTTTAACAATACTAAAGTTATCAATGCTAGATTTTTCGGAAAAAAAAATTCTGGTGGCAAGATAGAAATATTAATTGAAAAAATTATTTCAAATAATATAGGATTGGCTTATATAAAAAGTAATAAAGCAGTTAAGTTGAATTCTGTAATAAATTTAGATGATAATGTTCAGTTATTTATTAATAAAAGAATTGATGATTTATTTGAAATACAATTTCCATATAATATTTATGAAATAATCGAAAAATATGGTCAACTTCCATTACCACCATATATAAAAAAAATACCAGATGAAATTGACCAAATAAGATATCAAACTATATTTGCACAAAAATTAGGTTCAGTAGCAGCACCAACTGCTGGTCTTCATTTTACAAAAAATATTATTGATCAATTAAAATATAAAGGAGTACAGATTGCATTTCTAACACTACATATTGGTTCAGGAACTTTTAAACCAGTTAAAACAAAAAATATAAATGATCATGTAATGCATTCTGAATTTTTTAATATTCCATATGAAACTATATTAAAGATAATAAATACAATTAATACAAATGGGAAAATCATAGCAGTAGGTACAACAACATTACGTGCATTAGAAGCATCAGCAAATCAAATTAAAAATTTTAATTTACAAAAATTTTCTAATATCGTAGATAATACTAATATATTTATTAAACCTGGCTATAAATTTCAAATCATTAATACTTTGATTACAAATTTTCATTTGCCAAAATCAACATTAATTATGCTCGTATCTGCTTTAGCAGGAAAAAAAAATATAGACTTAGCATATGCACATGCTATATCTATGAAATATCAATTTTTTAGCTATGGAGATGCAATGTTTATAGAATCACCTTTATGTCTAATATAAATTTTCAGATTCTTGCTAAAAATAATAAAGCAAGATTAGGATCTATTTTGTTTAAAAAATATAACAAAATAGTAGATACTCCTGTATTTATGCCAGTAGGAACATATGGTTGTGTAAAAACCATATTACCAAATGAATTAGAAAGTATAGGCACTCAAATTATTTTAAGTAATACTTTTCATCTTTGGTTAAGACCTGGTATAGATATTGTTAACAAGCACAATGGTTTACATAATTTCATGAAATGGGATAAACCTATTCTTACTGATTCAGGAGGGTTTCAAGTTTTTAGTTTAAATAATGCAAATAAAATTTCAGAGGAAGGAGTATCATTTTCTTCACCTATAGATGGTCGTAAACTATTTTTAACTCCAGAAAAATCTATGCAGATTCAATATTATTTAGATTCCAATATTGTAATGGTATTTGATGAATGTACTCCATATAAAAAAAATAATAAAATTATCAGTATAGATGATGCTCGTAGATCAATGAATTTATCAATGAGATGGGCTCAAAGATCTAAATTAGAATTTAATCGTATAGAAAATAAAAATAATATATTTGGTATAGTACAAGGAGGTATGTATGAATCATTAAGAGAAGAATCAATAGAAAAGCTTATTAATATAGGATTTGATGGTTATGCAATAGGTGGACTATCAGTTGGGGAACCTAAAGATGATATGAAAAGATTATTAGAATTTATTCCTGATAAATTACCATCTAATTTGCCACGTTATTTAATGGGAGTAGGAACTCCGGAAGATATTATTTATGCAATTTCAAATGGTATTGATATGTTTGATTGTGTTATGCCTACAAGAAATGCAAGAAATGGTTTATTATTTACTAGTTATGGGAATTTGAAAATCAGAAATTCTAGATATCGTGATGATTTGAAACCTATTGATGATAGCTGTCAGTGTTATACTTGTAAAATTTTCACAAGATCATATTTACATCACTTACAAAAAACAAATGAAATTGTTGGGTCTAGATTAAATACTATACATAATTTATTTTTTTATATTAATATGATGAAAGAAATACGTGCATCTATAAAAAATAATAAATTTACTGAATGGAGTAAAAATTTTATAACAAAAAGAAGCATAGGTATACAATAAAAAAACATTGTTAAATAATTTTTAATTCAAAATATTCAAAAATTACAATATTCACAGGAGTATATATGTCTATAATAAACATAGTTGCAGAAATAAATCAAATTACAGAATCTAATATCATTAGTAACTTTGCACCCATCATCTTAATGTTTATTTTTTTATATTTTATCATGATACGTCCTCAGATCAAAAAACAAAAAGAACATAAAAGTTTAATTTCCTCTATAGAAATAGATGATGAAATAGTAACTATTGGAGGAATAATAGGAAAAGTTCGAGATATTAAAAATCAATATTTCATTGTTGAAATATCTCATAATTTAGATGGAAAATATAATATTGTTTTACAAAAAGATGCAATAGTTTCTATGTTACCAAAAAATACAATGAAACAAATTTGAATTGAAGAATAAATAAAATGAACCGTTATCCTACATGGAAATACATACTGGTACTGCTTTCAATAATTATAAGCACACTATATGTATTACCTACATTTTGTAAATTAAAACCTTCAATACAAATTACATCGAATAATTCTAATTTACAGTTTAATAATTTCATTGCAAAAAATACTTGTGAAATTCTGAAAAAAAATAATATAAATGTAGATAATTATTTTATTTATAATAAAAAAAATTCATTTATTATAAATTCATCTATTACATTTTGTTTTGAAAATGAAGATGATAGGAATAATTCTAAATCTATTATAGAAAATGAGTTATCTAAAATTAGTTATAAAAATTGTAATATTTCATTTATTAATGCTCCATCTTTGCCTAAATACATGAATTTTTTATATAAAATAGGTGCTAAACCAATTTCTCTTGGATTAGATTTAAAAGGTGGTGTGCATTTTTTATTAGAAATGGATTTTAAACCAATTATAGAAAATAGTTTAATATCTATTTCTAATGAAATAAAAAAAATCTTTCAAGAAAAAAATATTAATTTTAAATCTATAGAAGTAATGAATTTAAATTTGATTATTACTTTAAATAATTTAAATGATTATAAAAATATAAATACAATATTATCTAATATAGGATTAGAATCTGAAATTCTAAAAAATACTAACAATATTTGTTTAAAAATAAAATTTAATGATAACTTTTTTAAAAAAATCAAAAATGATGCTATTAAACAAAATATAGATATTATACATAAAAGAGTCAATGAATTAGGTGTATCAGAACCAATTATTCAACAACAAAATTTAAATAGAATCATTGTACAATTACCAGGTATACATGATATTGTAAAAGCAAAAGAAATTTTAGGCAGAATCGCTGCTTTAGAAATTAGAATGGTAGAAGATGATATAACTGCTTGTGAATTAGCTAAAAATGGTTTCATACCTGTAGGTTCGAAAATGTATAATTTTCCAGATAATTCATTTATTTTAGTAAAAAATAATATTTTATTAACTGGAAAAAATATAAAAAATGCATTTGCTAGTTATGATAAATCTAATGCATTACCAATTGTTCATATAGTATTAGATGATATTGGCACTAAAATATTTAAAAATATTACTAGAGAAAATCTTGGTAAACGTTTAGCAATTATATTAGTTGATGAAAAAACGGAAGAATTAATAACGGCTCCGGTTATTAAAAGCGAAATAAGTGAAGGACAAGTCCAAATTTCTGGTTCAATGAATTCACAAGAAGCTTATGATATGGCTTTATTGTTAAGATCTGGATCATTATCTACTCCAATGAATATAATAGAAGAAAAAAATGTTGGCCCTACTTTAGGAGAAGGAAATATACAAAAAGGATGTTTATCTACTATATTTGGATTTTCTTCAATTATAATATTTATAGTAATTTATTATAGATTATTTGGATTTTTTTCTGCTATTGGATTAACTGTTAATTTATTACTTATGTTATCAGTATTATCAATATTACAAGCTACACTGACTCTTCCAGGTATTTCTGCATTAGCTTTAAATCTTGGTATGGCTATAGATTCTAATGTATTAATTAATGAAAGAATTAGGGAAGAATTAAGAAGTGGTTCGATTCCAGAAGAAGCAATTAGCAAAGGTTTTGCATTAGCTTGGAATACGATATTAGATTCAAATTTAACAGCTTTGATTATAGGTATGGCCTTACTATCTTTTACTTCAGGGCCAATACGTGGTTTTGCTGTTGTGCATTGTTTAGGCGTACTAACTTCCATGTTTTCATCAGTAATTGTAGTAAGAGCATTAGTAAATATTTGGTATGGTTATAGAAAAAATTTATCTAATATTTCTATTGGTACCATATGGTATAAAAATAAAAAATAATTAAGATAAAAAGAGAAATTATATGGAATTGTTTAAAATTAAAAAAACTATACCTTTTATGAAGCATGCTTTATTACTTAATTTAATAAGTTTATTCACATTTTTATTTTCTATGTTTTGTATATATACATATGGTATGAATTTTTCTATAGAATTTACTGGAGGAAAAATTATAGCTTTACATTATGATAAAGAATTTAATGTAGAAAATATAAGGCAAACTTTAGATGATATAGGTTGTCATGGTTGTCAAGTACAAAATTTTGGATCTAATCAAGATGTTATAATAAAAATACCTATTTATGAAAAAAACAATATAGATATAAATTATATATCAGATAATTTATTGTCTGATGTAGATTATAAAGCTAAAATTAACTATATAGAATCTATAGGTCCACAAATTGGTGAGGAATTATTTACAAATGGCATTATAGCTATGATATTTGTTATATTAGGTATAATTACTTATTTAGGATTTAGATTTGAGTGGAAATTTGCTATTGCATGTGTTATAGCAAATTTACATGATGTAATCATCATACTAGGTTTTTTTGCTTTTATGCAATGGGATTTTTCTTTATCAGTGTTGACTGGTATTTTAGCTGTATTAGGTTATTCTGTAAATGAATCTGTAATTATAATGGATAGGATTAGAGAAAATTTTTGCAAATATAATCATGATAATCTTTATAATATTATTAATAAATCTATTACCCAAACAATTTCTCGTACTATTATTACTCATGGTTCAACACAAATGATGATTATATCAATACTTGTGTTTGGAGGACCTAGTTTACATTATTTCGCTATAGCAATTACTATAGGAATATGGTTTGGTATATATTCTTCAGTATTTATTTCATCTAGTTTAGCCATGTGGATGAAAGTAAATAAATATGATATATTGAAAAAATACAATAAATAACAACTTGATCCATTATCTAAATAATTGTCTAATATGAAACAATCAATTATAAAAATACATAGAAATTTAGATATTAAAAATAATTTTAGTGATATTAAGATAACAAAAAAATTATTCATACGTACTTTTGGATGTCAAATGAATGAATATGATTCTGAGAAAATTATAGATATCTTAAATCAAAAATATAATTTATTTGAAGTAAAAAGTCCTGACGAAGCAGATATAATAATTTTTAACACATGTTCTATAAGAGAAAAAGCACAAGAAAAAGTATTTTCTGATTTAGGACGTATAAAACCTTTAAAACAAAAAAATCCAGAATTAATTTTATGTGTAGGTGGATGTGTAGCTAGTCAAGAAGGTAATTTTATACTAGAGAGAGCACCTTTTGTTGATATAATATTTGGGCCACAGACAATTCATAGAATTTATGACTTAATACAAAAAAAATTACAAGAAAATTTACCTCAAATTGATATAAGTTTTCCAGAAATAGAAAAATTTGATTCTTTACCTATACCCCATAGAAATAAATCTTCAGCATTTGTTTCTATAATGGAAGGTTGTAATAAATATTGTAGTTATTGTATAGTTCCTTATACTAGAGGTATAGAAATATATAGACCATTAAAAGATATAATATTTGAAATTAAGAAATTATCTGATATAGGTGTAAAAGATATTACACTATTAGGTCAAAATGTTAATGCTTATAAGACTAATATTGATAATAAAATTATAGATTTTGCTTCTTTACTTGAATATGTTCATGAAATTAATGGCATAGAAAGAATTCGATTTATGACATCTCATCCAAAAGAAATGACGAATAAAATGCTAGATGTTTATAAAAATTTATATAAATTAGTTTCATTTTTGCATTTACCAGTACAATCTGGTAGTGATAAGATACTTTCTTCTATGAAGCGAGGCTATACAGTAGCAGAATTTAGATATGTAATAGATCAGTTACGTAAAGCAAGACCATCATTAGCATTATCTACTGATTTTATAGTTGGATTTCCTGGAGAAAGTGAAGAAGATTTTGAAAACACTATACAATTAGCTCAAGAAATAAAATTTTCATCTGCATTTTCTTTTATTTATTCGGCAAGGCCAGGAACACCTGCTTCTACTTTTCCAGATAATGTTACTTACCATGAAAAACAATCTAGATTATTTAAATTGCAAGAAGTCATTAATATTCATAGTCAAGAATTTGCAAAATCTTTAATAGGTACTAAACAACGAGTATTAGCTGAAAATGTATCTACTCGTGATGAAAAGCAAATTTTTGGTAGAACAGAATATAATAAAATTGTTAATTTTACTGCACCAAAATCTATTATAGGAACCATGGTAGATGTAATTATAACAAATGTAAATACAAATACCCTAAATGCTAGATTAATATAAATGACAGATGAAAATAATGTTTTTATAAAAAATAAATTATTGATAAATATTAATAAAGATAATAATATTTTATCTAATTTGTATGGTCCATTAGATAAAAATTTAAAACAAATTGAAAATTTAGTTAATGTAAAAATAACAAAAATCAATAATAAAATTACTATAGAAGGTAATCTTAATGATATATTTATTACACAAAATTTGTTTAAATTATTAATTAAAGAAGCTATCTATAAAAGTATTACTAATGAAGATATCAAATTAACTTTTTTAGAATTAAATAAAAATAATTCAATTGCATTTTATGATTCGAAAAAAGATGATACATGTAATAGTTTAGAAATAAAAAATGTTAAACCACGTACAAAAAATCAGCATGATTATATTAAACATATTTTAAGTAAGGATATTATTTTTGGTATTGGACCAGCTGGTACAGGAAAAACATTATTAGCAGTTGCAAGTGCTATACATTTATTAAATAAGCAAATTATTAAGCGTATTATATTTACTAGGCCAGTGGTAGAGGCAGGAGAAAATTTGGGATTTTTACCTGGTGATTTAACCCAAAAACTCGATCCATATTTACGTCCTATATATGATTTTTTATACAATATAATTGGACATGAAAAAACAAATAAATTATTTGATAAAAAAATTTTAGAGATAGCTCCACTTGCATACATGAGAGGTAGAACTTTAGATAATGCCTGTATTATTTTAGATGAAGCACAAAATACTACAAATGAACAATTAAAAATGTTTATAACACGTATAGGTTTTGGAAGTAAAATGATCATTAATGGAGATCCATCTCAAATTGATTTAATGAAACATCAAGAAAGCGGACTTATTAAAGCAGTTAATATACTAAAAAATATTGATCAAATTGGTATTATTTTATTTAATAATTTTGATATCGTAAGACATGAAATTATAGATAAAATAATTTCTGCCTATAAAAGAGAAAAAAATTAAATGAAAATCAATATTTCTATACAATATTCATGTAAAAAAATACCAATAAAAAAAATAAATATTAAAAATATTATATTAATTGCTATCAAATTTTTAAAAAAAAATAAATTGATTAATCCAATAAAAGCATTAGAAATTCTCGTAAAAATTACTAATGCAGATGAAATTACTTACTTAAATAAAAAATATCGCAATATTAATAAAGCAACTAATGTTCTAACATTTGAGTATGGCATAGAAAATCAAATATTAAGAAGTGATATTATATTGTGTTTATCAATTTTAAATCAAGAAGCAGAATTTCAAAATAAAAATATAATAGATCATATGACTCATATCATTATACATGGTTTACTACACTCTTTAGGATATGATCATATTAATGATCAAGATGCAGAAATAATGGAAAAAATAGAAATTGATATATTAAATATATTGAATATCAATAATCCTTATTTTTAAATATTTAAAAATAAATTATAATTCCTACTTGCACTAAATGTAAAATTTGTGCATAATAAACAAAGTGTGAATTTAAATGTATGCTAGTAAAAATAATTATCTCCAAATGGGGGTATAGCTCAGCTGGGAGAGCGCTTGCATGGCATGCAAGAGGTCAGCGGTTCGATCCCGCTTACCTCCACCATCTTTTTTTGTATATGTCCCCTTCGTCTAGAGGCCTAGGACACCACCCTTTCACGGTGGGTACAGGGGTTCGAATCCCCTAGGGGACGCCATTAATTTTATTGGCTTAAAAAATTGGAGCGGTAGTTCAGTTGGTTAGAATACCGGCCTGTCACGCCGGGGGTCGCGGGTTCGAGTCCCGTCCGCTCCGCCAATTTTGTTAACAATTTTACCAATTCAGTATACTTTATTTCTTTTAATTAAAACAATTACTTAATTTTAAGCATGTTGATTTTTTGTTTGATAGTTAATTGTTTAAAATTATCATATTAATCAGAATTATACTATTTTTTGATAGAAAAATTGATATATATTGACAATATAAATACTTGCGTAGATATTTATATTTTGGTATTGGTGGGGTGTGCGGGATTCGAACCCACGACCAATTGATTAAAAGTCAACTGCTCTACCAACTGAGCTAACACCCCTGAATAGATTAAGGTTATTGTAACATATTTATATGAAAATTATTCAAAAAAATTAATAAAATAATAAAATATTTTATATGCTTATAAAATAATATAATATCCTACTTTTTAAATTATGTTCACTTTAGTTTATTATTTCAACTATAATATATTTATTTTATATATAAATATTTAACTAAGAGCTCAATAATAATGTGTGATGGTAACCCAATTATAAAAATTATGCCTATGCCTGCAGACTCTAATCTTAATGGCAAAGTATTTGGTGGATGGATTATGTCTCAAATAGATATTGCTGGATCAATATTAGCAAGAGAAAGAGCACAAGGTAAGGTTGCTACTGTAGCAGTAAATCATATTCATTTTAAATATCCTATGTTGATTGGAGATTTAATTAGCATTTATGCAAATATAATAAAAACTGGCAATACGTCTATTACTATAAAAATAGAAGTATTTTCTAATAGAAGTAATGGTCTCAATAATTTAAAAACTGTTGATGCTATTTTAACATACGTAGCTATTGATGATAATAACAATAGTAGAATTTTACCTAATTTATCATAAAGTCTTATATTTCAAATGTCTAATAATAGAACCAATACTAATTTAACTAAATTAAAATTAGATCCTGAAGATATTCAACGTACATTAATAGATATTCAAAAATATCTTAATTGTTTGGATAACCTTGATACTAATAATGAATCTTATTTAAATGATTTAAAATCTTTAATAAATAGTTTACATTCATCCAATATAGCTTTTATCTTAGAATCTTTACAAAAAGATCAAAGAGATAAATTATGGAAAATGGTATCTACTGTTAACAGATCTGGTGTATTGCTTGAAATAGACAATTGGACTAGAGAATCATTAATAGAAACTCTAAGTTTTGAAGATTTGATAGAAATCACTAGTATTTTAGATACAGATGAACTTGCATATCTAGCTGATGATTTACCGCTAGATGTGATTGTTGAAGCACAAAAAAAATTAAATCCTGAAGAAAGATTTCAATTTTTAAGAGCTATGGGATATCCAGAAGATAGTGTAGGTGCTATTATGGACTTTGAAATGATTAAAGTGCGTGAAGATATTACATTAGAAGTGGTATTACGTTATCTGAGAAGATTACAAGAATTACCTGATCATACTGACCAAATTTTTGTAGTAGATAGACAAGAAAAATTACAAGGTACATTATCATTGGCTAAAATTTTAGTTAGTGAATTAGATGTTGAAGTAAAGGATGTTATGGATTCTGATTTTTTAACTCTTAATCCATTAGATTCTGATTCAGATGCAGCTAGTGCTTTTGAAAGATATGATTTAGTATCTGCACCAGTAATGGATGACAAGGGTAGATTAATAGGAAGAGTAACTGTAGCAGATGTAGTAGACATTATACAAGAAGACTCACAGGAGCAAGATTTATCTAGAGCAGGTTTACAAGAAGAAGATATATTTGCCCCAATTTTAACTGCTATTCAAAATAGAGCTCCATGGTTATTATTTAATCTTTGTACTGCAACAATAGCTTCTTTATTAGCTGCTCGTTTTGAAACTACAGTTAGTAGAATAGTAATTCTTGCTTTTTTAATGCCTATTGTTGCTGGTATAGGAGGAAATTCTGGTAATCAAACTATGACCATGATTATTAGAGCATTAGCTGTTGGTAGAATTACTGAAGATAATATCTGGCAATTAGTAAAAAAGGAACTAAAAGTCACTTTTTTAGTTGGTATTTTAGGTGGAGCACTATCAGCATTATTTGCTTGGATTATTTCAAATTCAATACAAATAACTATAGTAACTGTTATAGCTATGATCTGTAATATGCTTGTTGGTGCAGTAATTGGTGTTTTAGTACCTATGTTAAGAGCTCATTTTGGTAAAGATCCAGCTATAGGATCTTCAGTAATTTTAACATTTATAACAGATTCTTTTGGTTTTTTTATATTTTTAAGTCTTGCTACTTTTCTTTTATTATAAAAATTAAAAATTTTTTAATGTTATCGCATTAGATAATTTTATAAAATCTTCTACACTAAGATTCTCTGCTCTATCAGTAGGTTTAATACCAATTTCTTCCCATGGAATAATTTTAGACCATAATCCAATGGAATGTCGTAGCATTTTTCTTTTTTGTAAAAAAGCTTTTTTTATAACATCTTCAAACATATTATAATCAATAATCTTATTCTTATTTTTTGATAGAGGCACCATTCTAATAAAAGAAGAAGTAACTTTAGGTTTAGGATTAAAACTATTTGGTGATATATCAAATAGCTTTGTAATACGATAATGTAATTGTAAAATTACAGATAAACGTCCATAATTTGAATTATTATTTAAAGAAGTAATTCTATCAGCTACTTCTTTTTGTAACATAAAATGTTGATCAATAACTTGATCTGAATATTTTATTAATTTTAGTAATAATTTGCTAGTAATATTATAAGGTAAATTACCTATCAATCTTAATTTAGATCCAAATTTTGTAAAATCTAACTCTAGAACATTCTTTTCTAATATACAAAAATTACCATAATTTTTATATTTATTTTGAAGAAAATATACAAGATCTTTGTCTATTTCAATAGCAATTAATTTATCTAATGTTTGAATCAATGGATCAGTAATAGCAGATAAGCCAGGACCTATTTCGATTACTTTGTCATCTTTTTTATGATTAAAATTATTGATGATATCATTAATAATAATATCATCTATTAAAAAATTTTGACCAAATTTTTTTTTTGCTTTATATAAATCCATAATTATTTATGTGATATTAAAAAAATTACAATCTGATATCTATATAAGAGTTTCCTTTTATATTTTCAATCCAATTAGTAAAAATAATATTTACACGTTGTTCTAATAAAAAACTATATACCTTTGTTTTAATTATTTCTAGTAAATCTTCATTAATACAGTATTCATTAAATTGTATTAAATAAAAATTACTATTACCTATTTTTAGAATATCACTCATATCACCATATTTAATATTATTGATATCTATTTTAAAGTCATTAAATAATTGTTTTTCATTAATCCAACATGTATATATTTGGTAATTTAAATCATATTTAGGTTTTAAATAAACCTTTCCAAGTTTAATTTCATTAGACAATGCTGTTTTTTTATATTCTAATAAGTCATTTAATATTTTTTTATTGCTTAGATATTCATTTGATATTTTTTGTATATATTGTATTTTTATATTTTTTAATGAAGAAAGGTCTACATCTAAAATAAAAGGATTACCATGGATATCAGAATATCCAAGAAAATAATTATAATCTTCTTTATTGCAAATATTATAATTTATAAAGCGATCAGAAATTTTAATTATATGAAAGCCTTTATTACTTGTTATTATTTCAGAATAATCATTAGTATTTAAATTTTTTATATTTTCAGCAAATAAATTTGGCCAATTCTTTAAGGCTTTAACACCTAATGAACTATACTGATAAATTTGATTTTGATTATATGATATATTATTCATAATATCATTAATTTCAGAACCATTTTTTAATTGGTCTAGAATATTTTGAGTTTTTTTATATATTATGTTAATTTCATTTTTAGAAGATTTTTGAGGTATTTTTACTAAAAATTCAGATAAATTATAAAATATCTTTGATGGATCTTGTGAAATTTTATCTTTTCTCATATTTTCTAAAATTCTATATTCTTCAAGAAAAGTGATTATATCACAATCACTTATAATAACATGTTGAGCCATAAAGTTTTGTAATTTTTTTTTTAATAGAATATATTTGATATCATTAATATAATCTATCCATTTAATACCATTATTTATTACTTTAAATTTTAATAAATTAAAATCAATATTATTGTGATTAGCTATCTCTTGAATAAATTCTATAATTTCATTTTCATCTACAGAAATATTTAATAAATTAGATTGTTGATGTATAAGTAAATTATTTATCAAATTATTTAAACAATTTTTTATTAAATCTATATTAATTTCTTTATGGTGAAATTTTTGAATTTCTTGATATAAGTCATAAAAAGTAATAGTATCTGTATTTACTATAGCAACAATTTTATCAAAAATATCTGTTTTAGTTATTGTATTATTGCAATACTTTTCGAATTCTACCATTCGATTACTATATAACGATGCTAAGCTTGAAACAGGATATATAGTAGAAATTACTATAAACAAAAAATTTTTTATAAAATTAATATAGAGTCTATTCATATATTTCGAAAATAGAATTATTATGTTCGTTTATTAAAGAATGTGATGATATATTTTTTTTTAATATATCTATTCCATTAGAACCTAAAGAACTTAATCCAAAAATTTCAAATTGTAAAAATATAGATTTATTAGATTTAGGAAATTTACTATATTGAAAAATTAATCTACTTATCCAATAATTACTTTTATATTCAATACCTGTAACAGATTGTGAAATACAAGGATAATATAAATTCTTTTTAATATTAGATAATTGAGAAAAATCGATTCTTCCAACACTATATAATTTTTTTGAAATTGGCAATTGGTATGATGTACTGAATTGTTTTTTATTATTATAATCTTTACATGATAATGTAATATTTGTTAATTTTTTAGGTAACCAACTAGCTTTTATCATACTAAGAAAAAATTGATTATTATCATATTCATATCTTGAAAGTATATCTAATTTAATAGAATCTTGTAAAAAAGTTTTTATAGAAAACATATAATCTGAATCATCTATTTGTAATGTATCTTTTGTATTTAATAATACTTTTCTATTTTCAAAGCACCATCTTTTAGCACATATGATAGATATTTTATCAAAACCACTTTGATGTTCAAACCATCTACTATTAATTGATAATGTAATATGATTAGCATTAGGGATTCTTCCTATAGTATTAGTATAAATATCTTCTGTTAATATATTAGAGATATTACAATTATCTATAGAAGTATCAAAACAATTTAAACCTATTTGATTACAATATGGGATATACATATAAACAATGCGAGGTTCTATAGTTTGTGATGCATTTTTACCAAACAATGAAATTTCTTTCATAAAAGATGCTCCTGTATCTAAAGAAGCAATTGGTATGGTATTAGCATGTTCATTATATTTTAAAAAATTAAAAAATATATTATTACTATAATTTGTATAATATAATCCAAATTTTGGTGTAAAATAATAGCCAGATCTCATAAATGGATATGATATTGAAGGATATAAACTAAATCTACTACCTGATTCTATATCATTTTCGTGTAATTTTCTCTTTAAACTTAAAATTTTACATTCTAATGAACAATCTATTCCTTTATAGTCACAATAGTTACCATTAATTGATATTTCTGGTACTTTATCAAAAGGTGTTTGTGTAGGTGTTTTTATATCTTGTAATGTTTGAAATTTATGAATTTGTCCATATATTTCCCAATACTTATTTGACCACCCGATAAGAATTTGTTTAGGTAAATAATTATTAGATGAAGTTTGATTTATTATAGAAGATGATAAATCTTTAAAGTAATTATTATCAGATACTTCTGCTAATTCAATATTTGTATAAAATCCATTATCAAAATTATAGTCATGAGCAAATCTATAAGCCCACCTATGTTTATTTGTAATTATATCTTTATGCATATAATTAAATTCAGATATTCCAACATAATTAGTTCCAGAATATCTAAACTCAGTATCTAACGATAAGCCTCGTTTACTTAAAATTTTAGGCGATATAGTTATATCACAATCATCATTAATATTAAGATAATACGGTGTACTTATCTCAAAACCACTTTGATTTCTTGTATTAAAGCCATAAGTTGGCATTAATAATCCTGATTTAGGATCATTTTTTAATTGAAAAGTGAAATAAGGAATGGTAGAAATTGGAATTTCATCAAAATATAAAGTATTTTGCTTTACACTCCCTTTATTTTTTTCAAAATTGATGTATAAAGATTTTGCCTTAGAATACCAAGATTTTTTTTCATAAGATTGGTCAGTATATATTACATTATTAAATATAATTTCAGATTTATTTAATATTTCAACATCATCAGCATTAATAAAAATAGAATCTGATATAATATGTAATTTTGGGTAGATAGCATTTCCTTTAAAGGTATTAATATTAAAATTTATTTTTTCACCTAAAATTACTGTATTATCAAATATTAATTTAGCAGATCCAATTGAATTTATATCGCCACTATTTTTATAGTATTGAATACTGTTACCTTTTATGATTGCACCAAAACATCTAATTTCTACATTACCAGTTAATGATAATTTATTTGACAAATGTCCATCAATATTGTTGGTTTTTATAAAAATCGGTAGCTCATCATTAGAAGTAATAGAAAAATTAATACCATTAGCAATTAAAATATTTTTATCTTTATTTATCTTAATTTCTAAATTATTTAATAAATTTTCTTGATATGTATCAGCTAAAACTATATTTTCACTAAATATATATATAACAAATAAAAACAATATTTTTCTATAACACATGAAATTTAAAAGATCTTTTAAATACATATCAATATTTATAAATTATAAATTTATATAAAATGATTGAATAATATTAAAAATAATATATATTACAAGATACATATATTATTTCTTATGATAGCAACCAATATGGAAAGTAAGATATATTATATTTAATATAAATGACAATATAAATTGATATTAATAGAATATTTTTCATAAATAGTTGCTTCTTTATGTTGGTGGGCTGTGAGTGATTCGAACACTCGACCTACGGATTAAGAGTCCGCTGCTCTACCAACTGAGCTAACAACCCTAGAAAAAATAATAAATAGTAACTCAATATTAATCAAAATATATTATTAATTGAACATAATCTCATTTTATGATTCTTTTATAAAATTTTCAATTAAAATTTATAGTTATTTATTTTAAGAATTTTTTTATTAACCCCTCTTGAACATATAAATATCGTCCATATATTTGTATTAAGCAACTTATTATTTCAGTTGCAAATTAGTATAATAATTTTATATTTTAAAAATTTTTTAATGTAACAGGAGTTTTATATGGCACTACGTCCTTTACACGATCGTGTTATCGTTAAACGTCTGGACAATGAACGTAAAACTGCATCAGGAATAGTAATCCCTGACAGTGCTGCTGAAAAACCTGATCAAGGTGAAGTATTATCTGTTGGTCCAGGTAAGAAAACTGATGACGGTAAGTTATTACCAATGGATTTAAAAGTTGGTGATAAAGTATTGTTTGGTAAATATTCAGGACAAGCAGTAAAAGTTGATGGCGAAGAACTTTTAGTTATTCGCGAGGATGAAATATTCGCTGTAATTTCATAATTTTTTATATAGTATTTTTTAAGGAATAAACATGGCTGCCAAACAAGTTTTATTTGGTGATGATTCTCGCACTCGTATAGTACGAGGAGTTAATATTCTTGCTAATGCTGTAAAAACTACTTTAGGTCCTAAAGGACGTAATGTTGTTATAGAAAGATCATTTGGTGCACCAACTGTAACAAAAGATGGTGTTTCAGTTGCTAAAGAAATAGAATTAAAAGATAGATTTGAAAATATTGGAGCTCAGCTAGTAAAAGATGTTGCATCTAAAACATCCGATGCGGCTGGAGATGGTACAACTACAGCTACTGTATTAGCACAATCAATAGTACAAGAAGGTATTAAATATGTTGCAGCTGGCTTTAATCCAATAGACTTAAAGCGTGGTATAGATAAAGCTGTTACAGCAGCTGTTGCTGAACTAAAAAAACAATCCAAAGCTATAACTACTAATAAAGAAATAGCTCAAGTTGGTTCTATTTCTGCTAACAGTGATGCTTCTATTGGCGATATAATAGCAAAAGCTATGGATAAAGTCGGTAAAGAAGGTGTTATTACTGTAGAAGATGGCAAATCATTGGAAAATGAGTTAGATGTAGTTGAAGGTATGCAATTTGATAGAGGTTATTTATCTCCATATTTTATAAATAACCAAGAAAAACAAGTAGCTGCACTTGAAGATCCTTATATACTAATTTTCGATAAAAAAATTAGTAATATAAGAGATTTATTGCCAATTTTAGAACAAGTTGCAAAATCTAGTAAACCTTTATTAATTATAGCTGAAGATGTTGAAGGTGAAGCTTTAGCAACATTAGTAGTAAATAATATCCGTGGCATACTAAAAACTACAGCTGTAAAGGCTCCTGGTTTTGGAGATCGTCGCAAAGCAATGTTAGAAGATATTGCTATTTTAACTGGTGGTGTTGTTATATCTGAAGAAACTGGAATGTCTTTAGAAAAAGCTACTATTGAAGATTTAGGACAAGCTAAAAGAGTAGAAGTAGGTAAAGAAAATACTACTATTATAGATGGTGCTGGAGACAAAAAATCTATAGAAGCTAGAGTTAAACAAATTAGAACTCAAGTAGAAGAATCTACATCAGATTATGATAGAGAAAAACTTCAAGAACGTGTAGCCAAACTTGCAGGTGGTGTAGCTGTTATTCGTGTAGGAGCTGCAACTGAAGTTGAAATGAAAGAAAAGAAAGCTAGGGTAGAAGATGCCTTGCATGCAACTAGAGCAGCAGTAGAAGAAGGTGTAGTTGCTGGTGGTGGTGTTGCTTTATTAAGAGCTAAACAAGCTATATCTGATCTTAAAGGTGATACAGCTGACCAAAATGCCGGTATACGTTTAATATTAAGAGCAGTAGAAGAACCTCTTAGAACAATAGTATCTAATGCAGGCGATGAAGCTAGCGTTATTGTAAATAATGTATTAAATGGTAAAGGTAATTATGGTTATAATGCAGCAACTGGTGAATATACAGACTTAGTTGCACAAGGTGTGTTAGATCCTACTAAAGTAACACGTACAGCATTACAAAACGCTGCTTCTGTTGCTAGCTTATTATTAACTGCAGAAGCAGCAATAGTAGAATTAGTTGAAGATAAACCATCTGCAACTCCTCCAATGCCAAGCGGTATGGGTGGTATGGGCGGTATGGGCGGTATGGGTGGTATGGATTTTTAATTAAATAAAATACATATTACTATACTTTTTTAATAAAAGCCCCTTAATAAATAAAATATTTAGGGGCTTTTATACTTTTATTATTAAATATATATATGAAAATAGCCATATATCCAGGTACTTTTGATCCATTTACAAAGGGTCATGAAGATATCGTACGTAGATCAATAAAATTATTTGATAAAGTTATTGTAGGTATAGCTATTAGCGAAAATAAAAAACCTTTTTTTAATTTATTAGAAAGAATAGAACTTACAAAAGAAATATTATTATCATATAATAATGTTGAAATATGTGGCTTTGATATTTTATTATCAGAATTTGCTAAAAAATCAAATGCAAATGTGATTATTAGAGGACTAAGAGCTATATCTGATTTTGAATATGAAGGAAAAATGGCTGGTATGAACAGATATATGATGCCAGATATTGAAACAATATTTATGACACCATCTGATAAATATCAGTTTATATCAAGCAGTATGGTTAGAGAAATAAGTAGATTAGGTGGAAATGTTGATAATTTTGTTCATAAAAATGTTATACATAAAATGAAAATAAAATTTTCACAAATAAATAAAAAATTGCTTGATAAATAATTGGTATTTATATGTTATACATTAAATAAAAAATTGATTATGTCACCATCTTGAACAACATATTCTTTTCCTTCATATCTCATTTTACCAGCTTCTTTAGCTGCAACTTCATTTTTATATTGGATAAAATCATTATAAGAAATAACTTGAGCTCTTATAAAACCTTTTTCGAAATCAGTATGTATGATACCAGCAGCTTGAGGTGCTAAAGTTCCTATTGGTATTGTCCATGATCTAATTTCTTTTTTTCCAACAGTAAAATAATTATGTAAACCTAATAATTTAAATGCCTGTTTAACAAAATTATTTAATCCAGGTTCTTGAATACCTAAATATGATAAAAATTCATATCTTTCTGAATCAGATAATTCGAATAATTCAGCTTCTATAGATGCATTTATTGTAATCATATTTATATTATTCTTTAGTGATAAATTTTTTAATTGATCTAATAAATGACTATTTTTTGTATGATCATTTATATTTGCAACATACATACAAGGTTTATTTGTTAAAAAACAAAATTGTTGAATTAGAATTTGATCTTCTAAAGAAAATTTTAAATTTCTAATAGGTTTTAAATTATTTAAATGAGACAAACATCTCTCTAATAAATCAATAACTTTTTTTGCTGATTTATCACCAGAACGATTAATTTTAATATAACGCGAAAATATTTTATCTATAGTTTGAATATCAGCCAAAATAAGTTCTGTATCTATAGTTTCTATATCAGATATAGGATTTACTTTATTTGAAACATGTATTATATTTTTATCATCGAAACAGCGAACAACATGAATAATAGCATCTGTTTCTCTTATATGAGATAAAAATTTATTACCTAGTCCTTCTCCTTTACTAGCTCCAGATACTAATCCAGCTATATCTACAAATTCTACTGTAGAATGAATGATTCTATTGGTTTTAACTAAATTATTTAATGTATATAATCTATCATCTGGTAATGGTACAATACCTATGTTAGGTTCTATAGTACAGAAAGGATAATTTTCTGCAGCAATATTAGATTTTGTTAAAGCATTAAATAAGGTAGATTTACCAACATTAGGTAATCCCACTATACCACATTTTAAAGACATATATCCTCACTAAGAAAATTTGAAAAAATATAATAAAATCAATGGTAATAAGTTAAATAATGAATGTAATAAAATAGAATCATATATACTATAACGCATACGTATCCATCCTAAAACTATACCGGTAAACCATTGAGGTAATACTAAAAAAGGTATTAAAATTGAAAATTTGCTTATATTTGAAAAATTTAATATATGTAATAGTGCAAATAAAATAGAAATTAAATGAAAAATATAAGGAAAAATTTTTACATAATTACGTAACCAGCAAAATTTTAAATTTTTCCTTAAAACATAATTACATAATATTAATGGCATTAATATTAAAAAAATTTTAATATTAGATAAATTAAATATAAAAGAAATTATTAATGGATAAATGATTATAAACCCTAAAGGTTTTCTTAATATATATCGAAACATTAACTCTTCTACAATAGGAGCAACAATTACTGCCTTAAAAAAAGATAAATTTAAATGATTTATTTTATGTTGAACACCAGTTTTTAAAATAATGAAATTAACAATTGGACCAATAAAAAAAATATTTAATATCCATAATAAAAATACACATATAATTAGATATTTCAATCTTTTTATAAAAAATGATATATTTTTTATATCATTTTTTTTATATTTAGAATGAAAATTTGGAGATTTTATAAATAATTGAAAATCTTTTATTTCTTGAATAAATAAATATAAGTTATTTTTAAAATTCATTTTTAATATTATTTACACCAAATATTAGATAATACCATCTATAATATTACATATATTTGATGAGTATAATTTTTCAAAGTTATATAAATATTCAATTTCTTCTAAAGAAAGGTTATGTAAAACAAAATCAGCTACAGATTGTTTTAAGTTAAGTGTTTTTGGATGTCCTACTCCAATACGTGCTCGCCAAAAATTTGCAGATTTTATCGATTGTTGAATACTCTTTAAACCATTATGGCCAGCATTACTACCACCTATTTTAAATTTAATTATTCCAGGCATCAAATCTATATCATCATGAATAACTAAAATTTCTTCTGGAAGTAATTTATAAAACAATAAAAATTTATTAACAGAAAATCCAGAATTATTCATGTAACTATTTGGTTTAAGAAGAAAAAACTGACGTTTATTATATATTTTAGCTACATGTCCATGAATTTTTTTTTCTAAATAAAACATAGCATGTAGCTTATCAGCTATTAAATCAATGATTCTAAAACCAGTATTATGTCTAGTATTTTTATATGTATCTCCAGGATTTCCTAATCCTACAATTAGCTTAATATTAAAAATCATTTAAAAATTCATATGATACATTAAGAATTGAAAATTTTACATTAAATAGTTTCATTTTTATTATCGATTTCAGCTTCATTATCTTTTTCTTCTATAGATACTGCAGATACTATCAAAGGATCTATATCAGAACTATGAGCATTATATACAATACCTTCAGGTAACTTAATTTTAGAAAGGTGAACAACTTCACCAATATCTATATTAGACAAATCTACTTCTATAAATTTAGGTAATAAAGAAGGTAAACAACTAATATCTAGTTCAGTAACTACGTGATTAATAATACCACTATGTAATTTTACTGCAGGAGAAATATCTTCATTAATAAAATGAAGAGGTACCTTTGTATTAATATTTTTATTAGCATTAACACGTTGAAAATCTACATGTAAAACTTGTTGTTTATATGGATGCCATTGAACTGCGCGTAATAAAACAGATTCAGATTTATTATCATCAAAAAACATTTCTAAGATAGAAGAATGAAATTCTTCTTTACGTAGTAAATGATAAATTTCATTATGATCAAGTTCAATATTTAACGGTTTATGATTGCTACCATAAACTATTCCTGGAATTAATCCAGCATGGCGTAACCGGCGACTTGCACTAGTACCATGAACATTACGTATTACAGCATTAAACTTCATGGAAAGACTCCAAATAAAATATTGGCGACTCATTGTCGCCAAATTAAATTATATTAAAATAATAAAACTAAAATTATATTGTCAGGTCAATATTATAAATTTTCAGAAAATAAAGATGCTACTGATTCAGCATTAGCAATACGCATTATTGTTTCCCCAAATAAAGCAGCACAAGATAATTGACGAATTTTATCAGATTTTATAGCTATTTGAGGTAATGGTATTGTATCTGTTACAACAAGACCATCTAAACAAGAAGAATTAATTCTATCAATAGCATTACCAGATAAAACAGGATGCGTACAATAAGAAAATACAGATAAAGCTCCTCTTTCTTTCAAAGCTTGAGCTGCTTTACATAAGGTACCTGCAGTATCTACCATATCATCCATTATTATACATGTTCTACCCTCTATTTCTCCTATTATATTCATAACCTCAGAAACATTAGCACGAGGACGCCTTTTATCAATTATAGCTAAATCAACTTCTAAAGCTTTTGCTAAAGATCTTGCTCTTACAACACCTCCTATATCTGGAGACACTATTACTAAATTAGAATAATCTTGAGATTTTATATCATTCAATAAAATAGGAGCTCCATATATATTATCAACAGGAATATCAAAAAAACCTTGAATTTGATCGGCATGTAAATCCATTGTGAGCACTCTATGCACACCTACAACTTGTAACATATTAGCGATAACTTTAGCTGAAATAGAAACCCGAGCTGAACGAGATCTTCTATCTTGCCTTGCATAACCAAAATATGGAATAGCTGCTGTAATTCTATTTGCAGAAGCTCTACGCATAGCATCAACCATACACATTACTTCCATTAAGTTATCATTAGTTGGAGCACATGTAGATTGAAGAATGAAAATATCTTTGCCTCTAACATTTTCTTTTATTTCTACCATAATTTCCCCATCAGAGAATTTACCAACAGAAATTTTTCCCAAAGAAATACCAAGATAAGAAGCAACATCCATAGCTAATTTAGGATTAGCTGTTCCAGTAAAGACCATGAAATCGTTATAATTAGCCATATTGATATAGATTAGTATAATAAATAAAATTCAAATATCAGATTTTCATAATAAAATGAAATAAATCGAAAAAATTTGGCTGAGGAGGAAGGATTCGAACCTTCGAATGCCGGAATCAAAATCCGGTGCCTTAACCAGCTTGGCGACTCCCCAAAAAACTAATTCATCCAATTGAATAAAGGATGTTTATCTAAACTAGAACAAATATACATAAAATTATGTTCTTTATCATTTATTATATCTTCAATTTTTGTTTTAGCAAGTATAGCATCAGAAATATTATCAAATTCTGAAAAAAAACATGACCCTGATCCAGTCATACGAATATTAATTCCTATATTAACAATTTTATCATAAATTTTCAAAAAATTTGGATATTTTATTAATATTAAATTTTCAAAATCATTTTTCCCAACAAAATTATTTGTTTGATAATTATATATAAAAATTTTCTTATCAATTTTATTTGTATAAATTTTATTATAAAAATGATATATTTCAAATATTTTTTTAGTAGATATATCAATAGATGGTTTAAATAATAAATATATTTTCTTAGGCAAATTAATATGATTAAGAATTTCACCTATTCCACCAGCAAATGCAGATTGTCCAAAAATAAAAAAAGGTATATCAGCACCTAATTTTAATCCAATTTTCATTAATTCTATACGTGATAAATTAAGAGCCCATAACTTATTTAATACTATAAGTGTTGTAGCTGCATCACTAGATCCACCACCTAATCCTGACTGCATTGGTATATGTTTTTTTATATTAATATATACACCTTTTTTTGTACCAGTTATTTGACGTAATAAATAAGCTGCTTTCACAGTCAAGTCATCCATCATGCTAATATTTGTGTTTTTATTTATATCTCTAGTAATACTACCATTTAAAGACACATCAAAACTAATATAATCATTTAAATTAACTAATTTAAATACAGTTTGTAATTCATGATATCCGTCATTTCTACGACCTATTATATGTAAAAAAAGATTAATTTTTGCCGGAGCTGGTATATCATATAACATAATTTTTTAGATAAAATTTATTTATTAATAAATATATATAATATCAATTTTTTATTATTTTTTTTACCATCTATAGTAATTATATTTGGATATTTTGAATTTATTTTTTTAAATTTTATATAAAAAATTTTATCAGATAATTGATTATTTTTATCATCTAACAAATCATGATTTAATAATTTATAATTCATATTAGTAGGAATATTACCTTCTAATATAGTAGATATATCCTTCATATGTACATATGTATTTATAAAAACATCAAGATCAATACAAAATTTATTTAAATATGATTTAATCTTTTCTGTGACATTAATATTTATATATCCGTCAATTTCTTCTAATTTTAGTATCGTAGAACCAATAATACTATTGATTTCTAAAATATAGTTATTTTTATATTTATTATCTATAAAAGAAAAGCAGCCACTAGCTAACATTTCGTTATAATTTTCTAAATCTATTATTTTAAAAGAAAATTTTCCTGAATATTTATATATATTATTTTTGTTTATAATCATATTAGATTTCATTGAACAACTACTAGATAATAAAGTAATTACTAATATAAAAAATATTCTAAATTTCATACTCAATATAAATTGTTTATAAATACATAAATTGATTAACTATAATAAATGTTTTATTTTATAATAATTTTTTTTTAAATAGGAGTCATAAATTATGCCAGAATTACCAGAAGTAGAAAATACTATTAGAGGAATTAAATCAATTATTGGTAAACGCTTAAATAAATTAATAATTAATAATTATAATATGAGATGGAAGATTTCAACAAAATTACCTAATATTTTACAAAATCAAATAGTATTAAATTGTCAAAGAAGAGGAAAAATTATTTTAATATATTTTCAAAATGGAATACAACTTATACACTTAGGTATGTCAGGTATGTTATATAGATCTGATATTTCTAGTAATAAAAAAAAACATGATCATGTAGAATGGTTATTTGATAATGAGATAATTAGATTAAATGACCCCAGGAGATTTGGTTATGTATTATGGCATTCTAATGATAGCGGTTCAATAGAACTACATCCTAGAATTAAAAATTTGGGTATAGAACCATTCTCTAATAAATTAAATGCAGAATATTTGTATAAAATTTTTCAAAAAAAAAATACAGAAATTAAACAAGCCATTATGAATTCTAATATTATTGTTGGAATTGGTAATATTTATGCATCAGAAATTTTATTCAATGCTCAAATTAATCCATTTAAATTAGTTAAAGAGTTAAGTTTAAAAGAATGCAGTAGATTGATTTTTAATATCAAAAAAATTCTCAATATTGCAATAAATTCAGGTGGTAGTTCTATTAAAAATTATAAAAACATGGAAGGTGTTAATGGTTCTTTTATATATAAATATGCTATGGTATACAACTTAGAAGGAAAAAATTGTAAAATATGCAACAGTTTAATTATCAAAAAAACTCAAAAACAAAGATCAACATATCTATGTCCTAGTTGTCAAAAATTTAATATTTAATTTAAGCTTATTACTTTTCCTGGATTCATAATATTATGTGGATCTAATGCGATTTTGATTTTTTTCATTAATTCAATTTCTAAAAAACTTTTATATTTACTTATTTCATCTACTTTAAGTTGTCCCACTCCATGCTCAGCACATATTGATCCATTAAATTTATAAACATTATTATGAACTATATTATATATTTCTGATTGTAATGATAAGAAGAAATCTTCGCTAATATCGTTTTGTGATCTAAATATATTGTAATGTAAATTTCCGTCTCCTAAATGTCCAAAAATTACAAAATTAATATCTTTAAAAAAAGATATTAATTGTTGGTTTGTAAATTTTAAAAATTCACTTATAGAAGATATTGGTAGCGATATATCATGTTTTATTCCTTTACCTAATTTAGCTTCAGCTAATGGAATACTTTCTCTTATTTTCCAAAATAAACTTTGTTGTTCAGAATTTTTAGCTACTATAGCATCAATAATAATATTTTTTTCTAATCCTAATATTAATACTTTTTCTAATAAGTTTAAAGTACTCACTTTTTCTTCATAATTATGGATTTCTATCAAAATAACCCAGTTAATTTGATCATTAATTATAATATTTTTTTCATTAATAAAATTTATAGATAATTCAATAGAATATTTGCTCATAATTTCAAAAGTTATTAAATTAGATCCAAATTTTGATTTACTATAAGATAATAAATTTATTGCATCTTCTATAGAATTTACATACACTAATCCAGTGCATATAATTAATGGTTTATGGTAAAGTTTTAATGATGCTGCGGTAATAATACCCAAAGTGCCTTCACTACCTATATATAAATCTTTTAAAGAATATCCTGAATTATCTTTTCTTAAACTTTTTAAATTATTTAAAATTAATCCTTCTGCTGTAACAACTTCTAATCCAAGAGCGAGTTCACGTACATTACCATACCTAAAAACTTGAGTTCCACCTGCATTAGTAGATAAATTGCCACCAATAGTACAAGTTCCTTCAGATGCTAAACTTATAGGCAAAAAACGATTATGTTTATTTGCATAATCTTGAATATTTTTTAATATACATCCAGCCTCTACAATTAAAACATCATCTTGCAAATTTATGTTTCTTATATTATTTAAAAATTTTGTAGAAATAACTATTGATTGACCGTAAGAATCTGGAATTGATCCGCCACATAAGCTTGTGTTACCTCCCTGAGGTACGATAGATATTTTATAATGAATACATAATTTTACTATTTCAGAAATCTCTATAGTACTTTTTGGAAATACTACAGCAATAGTATTTCCAAAAAATCTTTTTCTCCAATCAATTAAAAATAAGTTAGCATCCTGACCCTTAATTACTCTATTATTTCCTAATAAAGTTACTAAACTTTTAAAAATTGACATAAATATTTAATTCTCCTAAGTTTATAATATAAATTATAATTTAAATAAATTAACAAATACATATATAAAATATATATTTTTTTATAACATTATTATGTACAAAATAAAAAATATTGATAATGATCCATTCAAAGAATATGACATAAGAGGATTATTTCCAAATGTTATTAATAAATTATTTGCTTACAAATTAGGTACGTCAATATCTATAGAATTAGCATCAATAGGATTAAATAAAATAATAATTGGTAAAGATAATAGATTAAGTAGCACTATACTATTAAAAGCATTAGAAAGAGGATTAATTGATAATGGAATGAATGTATTAAATATAGGTTATGTCACAAGTCCAATGTTATATTTTGCAAATTATTTTTATAATATAGAATCAAGTGTTATAGTTACAGCTAGTCATAATCCAGCAGAATATAATGGTTTCAAAATTATTATAAATTGGGAAAATATTTTTGGTGATAGGCTTAGAAATTTAAAATTAAATATGAATCGTATTAAATTGATTAATAATGGTAATATAGGAAAAATATCGAATTTATCAATAAAAAAACATTATATTTATAAAGTTGTAAATAATATCAAATTAAAACCTAATATAAAATTAGCAATAGATTGTGGAAATGGAGTCACAAGTTTAATAGCAACTAAAATTTTTCAATTATTAGGATGTCAAACATTTGATATATACTCTAATATGGATGGTAGATTCCCTAACCATGATCCAGATCCATCTAATCGAAATAATTTAAAAGATTTAATTAAACATGTTAAGAAAAATAATTGTGAATTTGGATTTGCTTTTGATGGTGATGGTGATAGAATAGCGATTGTTAATCATGATGGTGATATTATTACTACTGATCAACAACTATCTCTATTTTCATATGATATTTTAAAAAAATATCCGTCTTCTGATATTTTATATGACATAAAATTTAATCACCAAATAGAAAAAACTATTGTTAAATTAGGTGGCAATCCAATTATACATAAATCTGGACATTCTTTAATAAAAAATACTATTAATGAAAAAAGAATATTTTTAGCTGGTGAAATGAGTGGTCATATTTTTTTTAAAGATAAATGGTATGGATTTGATGATGGTATATATGCTGGAGCAAGATTCTTAGAGATATTTTCAAACTATAATAGTTATTCTCAATTTTTTGATAAAATTCATAAAAAGTTTGTTCACGAAGAAATTAAGCTTCCTATGCGTTTAACACAAGCTTATAATATAATTAACAATCTTAAAAAAAATGATAATTTTGGTAAATATAATAGAATATTATATTTAGATGGTATTAGGGTAGATTATAAAAATGGTTTTGGATTAATAAGATTTTCAAATACTATGCCATACTTAGTATTAACATTTGAAGCTAGTAATACAAAATATTTAAAATATATAAAAAATATTTTTGTCAAACAAATTAAAATTCATTTGAATAAAAAATTAAAAAAAATTCTATTAAAAAAATAATTTAACTAAATTTTATATGATATTGTAGTCATAATTTTAGCTGATAATTTCATAATAACAGTTAAAAATTTTGGTAAAACTACACCACCATATTTTTCAGCTGTATTTTTATGAATAAGTTCATCAATTTTCATCTGTTCTAATATTATTTTAGATGTATAATCATTATTAGGTAACAATTCTAAGCATTTAATCAAATGATGTTCTACCTGTTTTTCAGTTTCTGCCATAAATCCTAAGTTCCATTTTTGGTTATTTAAACTCATTAATAAACCAATAAAAAAAGACCCCATATACCAAAAAATATTCAAATAACTTTCATGCCCATTTAGCTCACACAATCTATGTTTACACCAAATTAAATGATCAATCTCTTCCTCAGCAGCATTTAAAAAAACATTTTTTATATATATATCTTGACAAAAAAAAGACTGACCACGATATAAAGCTTGTGCACATATCTCTCCAGAATGATTTACTCTCATTATAGAAGCAGAAATTTTTTGTTCCTGTAAAGTTAAGATACTTCCATTATTAGTACAATCTGCTATTTTATAAGTTCTTTTTCTAATAACAGTGCCTGTTAATACTTTCATTGCAGTATCAAACTCTATAATTAAGTTATCTATAGAGCTTAATGATCGAAAATTTGTTAGAATCATAAATATCTCACTTAAAAAAATTAGTAATACATATCCTTATATTACTACATTTTCAATATAACTTTTTAATAAAAATTAAATGAAACAATACTTAGATCTTATGCATTATATAAATAATAATGGTATAAATAAAAATGATAGAACTGGTATAGGTACTAAATCTATATTTGGTTATCAAATGCGCTTTAATTTATCACAAGGATTTCCTATTATTACAACTAAAAATATTCATTTCAAAAGTATAGTTTTTGAATTATTATGGTTTTTAAACGGTGATACAAATATCAAATTTTTAAAAGATAATGGAATAAATATTTGGAATGAATGGGCAGATAAATACGGAAATTTAGGACCTATATATGGTTATCAATGGAGATCTTGGCCTAAAACAAATGGGCAATATATCGATCAGATTTCTAAATTAATTGAAAATATAAAATTAAATCCAAATTCTAGAAGATTAATAGTATCTGCATGGAATGTATCAGATTTAGAGAAAATGGCTTTACCTCCTTGTCATATATTATTTCAATTTCATGTAGCAAACAAAAAATTATCTTGTCATTTATATCAAAGAAGTGCAGATATTTTTTTAGGATTACCTTTCAATATAACAAGTTATTCATTATTAACTCATATGATTGCACAACAATGTGATCTAGAAGTTGGTGAATTTATTTGGAGTGGAGGTGATTGTCATATATATAACAATCATACAGAACAAGTAAAAATTCAATTATCTAGAAAACCATATCCTTTACCTAAAATTCATATTAATCCAGCTAATTCTATATTTAATTATAAATATGAAAATTTCAAATTAATAAATTATCAATCAAGTTCACATATAAAAGCCAGTGTTGCAATTTAATTAATACATAATGATTATTATGAATAAACAACCAATTATTATAGTAGCTTATACATTAAATCGTATTATAGGTATTAATAATACAATTCCATGGATATTACCAGGAGATATGAAGCATTTTAAAAATATAACAATAAATCATATAGTTATAATGGGTAGAAAAACTTGGGAATCTTTGAAAAAACCTTTAATAAATAGAATTAATATAGTAATTAGCAGTCAAAAAAATTACATAGCTAAAGGTGCCATTGTTTTTCATAGTGTACAAGATGCAATAGAACATTTTCATGATACAAACAAAGAAATATTTATTATAGGTGGAGAAAGTATATATAGACAATCCTTAATATTATCTAAAAAAATTATAGCTACTGAAATATATATAGAAATCATAGGAGATGCTTATTTTCCTAAAATTTCCTCTTTAGAATGGAATGAAACTTTTAGAGAAGCACAAAGTAAAGAAAATAATATCAAATATGATTTCGTAATATATACTAAAGCAAAATAAGCTAAAAATACTATTCTATTAAACAATTTATGTAATAATCTTTTTTGCCATTATTTTCTTCTATAGAAAGACCATGTATATATGTTTCGAATCCAGGAAATAATTCATTAAAATCTCTAGTAAATTCTAAGTAATTTATAATATGTTCATTAAATCTTTCACCTGGTATCAAAAGTGGAATACCAGGTGGATACGGAGTCAATAAAACACCTGTAATTCTATTGTATAATTTTGATATATGTACTTTTTCTACTTCTTTATGAGACATTTTTGCAAAAGCATCTGAAGGTTTTAATGCTGGTATCATTTCACTAAGATAAGCTTCAGTGGTTACTTTAGTAATATTTCTTTTTTTATATTCATCATGAATACTTTTACATAAATCTTTTAATCCATATTTTTCATATCTTTTATTAGATTTACAAAAATCAGGTAATACTTTCCATAAAGGATGATTTTTATCATAATCATCTTTAAATTGCTGTAATGCAGTCAATAAACTATTCCAACGACCTTTGGTAATACCTATAGTAAATAAAATAAAAAAAGAATATAAACCTGTTTTTTCAACTACAACACCATGTTCATTTAAATATCTTGATACTAATGCTGCAGGTATACCATTATTTGCAAATTCACCTGACATATCTAAACCAGGAGTAATTATTGTAGCTTTTATAGGATCTAACATATTAAAATTATCAGCAATATTTCCAAAGCCATGCCATAAATCTTCAGATTCTAATATCCAATCATCTCTATTTCCTATATCTTCATTAGCTAATTTATTAGGTCCCCAAACTTTAAACCACCAGTCATTTTTGCCAAATTCAGATTCAACTTTACGCATAGCTCTTCTAAAATCCATAGATTCTCGAATACTTTCTTCGACTAATGCTGTTCCTCCAGGTGGTTCCATCATAGCAGCAGAAACATCACAAGAAGCAATAATGGCATATTGTGGAGAAGTAGATGAATGCATTAAATATGCCTCATTAAATACATTACGATCTAATTTTTTATTTTCAGCTTCCTGTACTATAATTTGTGAAGCTTGTGATATTCCCGCTAATAACTTATGAGTTGAATGTGTTGCAAATATAATGGCATCAGAACTTCGTGGTCTGTTTACACCTATAGCATGCATACTATGATAAAAATCATGAAATGAAGCATGCGGCAACCAAGCTTCATCAAAATGCAAAGTTTCTACATAATTACCTAAACGATCTTTTATCATATCTACATTATAAATAATTCCATCATAAGTACTTTGTGTTAATGTGAGAATTCTTGGTTTTTTATTAATAATATTTTTTGCTAAAGGATGATTATTAATTTTATTGATTATATTATTTGGTTCGAATTCTTCCAATGGAATCGGGCCTATGATACCAAAATTATTTCTTTTTGGTTTTAAAAAAACAGGAATAGCACCAGTCATTGTAATAGCATGTAATATAGATTTATGGCAATTACGGTCAACTAAAACTATATCATTAGCTGCAACATTTGCATGCCATACTATTTTATTAGATGTTGACGTTCCATTAGTAACAAAATAACAATAATCTGAATTAAATATTCTAGCAGCATTAATTTCTGATTCTGCTATTGGTCCAGTATGATCCAATAACTGCCCAAGCTCATCTACAGCATTACATACATCTGCTCTTAACATATTTTCACCAAAAAATTGATGAAACATTTGACCAACAGGACTTTTTAAAAAAGCTACACCGCCTGAATGTCCTGGACAATGCCAAGAATATGATCCATCTTGAGCATAATTCACTAATTCTCGAAAAAATGGAGGAGCAAGAGTATTAATATAATTATTAGCTTCACGAATTATATGGCGAGCTACAAATTCAGGAGTATCTTCAAACATATGAATAAAACCATGTAATTCACGCAAGATATCATTAGGTATATGTTCTGATGTTCTAGTTTCTCCATACAAATAAATAGGTATATCCACATTACGAAAGCGTAGTTCGCTAATAAAATTTCTTATTTTTTTTATTGCGCTAGCAACATCTTCAGGTGAATCTACATCAAATTCTTCATCATCAATTGATAATATAAAAGCACTGGCCCTGCTTTGTTGCTGAGCAAAAGAACTTAAATCACCATAACTAGTAACACCTATTACTTCTACACCTTCTTTTTTAATAGCATCAGATAAGGCTCTTATACCTAATCCTGATGCATTTTCAGATCTATAATCTTCATCAATAATGAAAATAGGAAATAAAAATTTCATTATATAACCCCATAGTATATATTCGTTAAATAAAATTATTTATAATTTTGGTAGTGTAACACCTATTTGATTTTGATATTTTCCAGATCTATCAGCATAAGAAGTTTCACATTCATCATCACTTTCTAAAAAAATCATTTGAGCACAACCCTGACCTGCATATATTTTTGCTGGTAACGGTGTTGTATTAGAAAACTCTAAAGTTATGTAACCTTCCCATTCTGGTTCTAATGGTGTAACATTCACTATAATTCCACATCTTGCATAAGTACTTTTACCAAGGCATATAGTTAAAATATTACGTGGTATAGAAAAATATTCTATTGTTCTAGCTAAAGCAAATGAATTTGGTGGAATTATACATATATCATTCTTAATATTTACAAAAGATCTTTGATCAAATGAAACTGGATCTACTATTACAGTATTTATATTAGTAAATATTTTAAATTCATTTGCACATCTAACATCATAACCATAACTACTAGTACCATAACTAATAATTTTTTTATTATCTAAACAATTAACTTGATTTGGTTCAAAAGGATTTATCATACCATTTTTAGCTGCTGATCTAATCCATTTATCATTTTTAATACTCATTATTTTTCTTTTATTATTTAATTATTAAAAAAACTACTGTAAATTATTGCTATACCTTTTACAGATCCGCACTTTATATCAATTGATATATTTTTTAATATACTATAACTTAACTTGCTAATAATATCTTCACTAGATAATGATTGTTCTATAGATACAGATATTCCATTATTAAATTTTTTACTTATAGTTAAAAATTGGTGAGCTAAATTTCCAAAATTATCATTTATGCTACCAGCTACAGTATAACCAGGTAACAAACTACTATATGTACCTATTAAACCGTTTTTAATACTTAAATCACTTAATCCTAATTGTTTATATAAAGGTTCTCCTGAGCCTATCATAGCACTCCCAAGAGATACTAATAATGCAGCATCACTTCCACTATTATCAAGACCTCTACCAAAAATTAACCATGATAATTTTTGTATATCACTAACATCTGGATAAGAAACTATATCTATCTTAGGATTTTGCAAAGCACCAGTGACTTTTATACCAGCTTCAATTAATTCACCACTTCTTAAAGCTTCAATATCTAATAATGGATTATCTAAACGACCTTGAAAAGTTAATTTACCACGTGTTAAATGTAATTTTTGTCCATATATCTCTATCAATCCATTTGATGTATTCAAATCACCTACCCCAATCAATTGATTATCTTTTTTAGACATAAAATGAATATTACCAAATAATCCAGTAGATAATCCCAGTCCAGTTGCATAAAAATTTTTTCCAATATCTATATTTAGATCTACGAAAAAATTTATTTTTGATTTAAGTTTTCTATTAAAATCTATAATGTTATCTTTACTAAACAGTATATCATCATCTATTTTAGATATACCTTTTAATATTTCTAAGCTTACCCATCCACGATTTACTGTTAAATCTCCATTCATAAAAATTTTTTTAGAATCAATTGCATTAATATATAATTGACCTGAAATTATTGAGCATCTGTCTTCACGCTGAATTAAGGGAAATTTATTGAAAATTACAGTACATTTACCAATATTTTTATAAAAATTCCAAACACCTTCTAAATTAAGAGAGCTATTATGATCTATTATTAATTCATTAGATAATTTTTTAATAAATTTTTTAGGAGTTTCAATTTTTAATATTGATGGAAATTTTAATTTATGAATAACAATTTTATCTTTTTTGATATTGGCTATTAACGAGCCATTCAATAATTTAATTCCATCAGCAATACTTATAATATTTAAATTTTGTCCATTTATATAGCCATTTAAATCTATATTATTTTTTAAAATAATATTCATTTTAAAATGGCCATTAACTTTAAAGCTATTATCAATAATATAATTAAATAAACCTAAATTATGTAAATTAGCATTAATATATCCATATGAGTTTCTTTCTAAGAAAAATGATAATTTAGTGAAATTTCTATGCATTGAAATATTACAAATATCTGATTTTATATATCCAAATAAGTTACTATTTATATTTAATTTGATACTTATCTTACTTTTATTAAATTTCAATGAATTAATATCTAGGCTAAAAATTTTCATACATTTATTATATATGTATATATGACCATTTAAACCTTCGTTATGATTATTAATATCATTAAAAGACAAACACCAATCAATATCACATTTTAATTGTTGTTTTTCATTATCTTGGTAAAATTGTTTTAATTTTTTTGTTCTAAAATTATTTTTTTGATTGAAATATATAGGGTTAAATATAAAATTATTTACTTTGCCTGATGTTTTCCAAGTACTATTAAATCCTATAGTATTTTCATGATTAATCGAAATAATATTTCCATCTAAATCTTTTAAATCTAAACAAAATTTGCCTATATACCAGTTAATATTTTTATATCCATACATCAAATTAAATTTAATAGAATCTTTATTTTCTATATAAAAATTAGGTGTATTAGCTTTTATCAAAAAAATTTCATTAGACCATATATTTTTTATATGTCCATTTATATTATTTTTATAATAAGATCCTGAAAATATTAATTTAATATTAACTGGATTTTTAATATCATTTGAACAAATATTTATTTTACAAATATGGTAATTAATATCACCAACAATATTCAAATTTATATTTGATGAATATGTTTTTGTAATATTATTTAATTTTAAATTTCCATAATTATTGTTCCAATTACCTATAACATTCCAATTATTTTTACCTAATATAAAATAAGATTTGAAATATACATTTTTAATATCATTAAAATTATATAAAAATATATTTTCATAGATCTTATTAAAATTTATATACCCTTTTAAAAATAAATTGCATGATTGATCATATATATAAGTTGCATTATTTAAATTAACACTAAAATCAATTATATTTAATAAATTTGAATTATCTAATTTTGTACTAATATCAATTGACATTGATATTAATGATTTTTTACCATTGATATTAAAAAAAAAATTACTTATTTTTATGTTGCCAAATAATTTTTTTTTAGAAATATTACTAAATTTATTAAAAATATTACTTGAAAAAAATACTGATAAACAATTAAAATTATTTGCTTGATAAAGATTAAAATCGATATTTTTGAATAGAATTTTTTCTAAAATAGTAAATTCTGATTTACAATTACATGTAAAGTTTTTAGATTTTATGTAACTATCTAATATAGCAAGTTTTAAATTTCCATTTATTTTACCTAAAATTTCTATTTTAGATTTTTGTATGTTATTTTGAATAATTTCTATGTGTTCTTTTTTATAATTTAAGATTTTTTGAAATTTTCCATTTGCACTAAAATTCAATTCAAAAGGTAGGTTATCCATATTATGAATAATTATCCCCCCCCTAAAATTACTACTAGTAAAATGATTACTAAAATATAGATTATTTACATTTATATTACATTGATTTTTATTAATGATAATATTAGAATCAATATTATTAATAAAGAATTTTATTCTTTTTTCACCTAAAGAAAATATGCTTAATTTATTTATTTCTAATTTTTTTAAATATAATTGTGACAAAAAATAACCAAAAACATTATATTGAAATTTACTATATTCTTTAATGTAATTTTGACCATGTATTTCTTTACAAGAAATATTTATTTCTTGTAAAGAAACATTTCTTAAACATAAAGTTTTATTTAATAAATCATGCCATAGAAAATTTAGTTTTAATCCATGTATTTCTATTTTGATATCATTATTGAATAATACTAATTCATCTATACAAACCCCATTTAAAAAAGAACCTTGAATTTTAATATTATGATGAAAATTTATATTATTTAATAAACTTTTCAAAACCAAATGAGTACCTATATTAGTTGAAAAAATTACAGCTATTAAAACAAAGAAAATAAGAAATATTAAAATAAATAATCTAATACAAAATAAGATAATTTTTTTAAAAAAATTCCGTATCTCTATCAAAATGAAATTCCTAAAGAAAAATGTAATTTAAATTTTTTTTCACGATGTCCATAAGCTAAATCAAATAGCAAAGGTCCAGCAGGCGTTAAAAATCTCATACCTAAACCATAACCACTTGCAAATTTCATATCTAAAAATGATAGTGATGCATCTCCAGCATCTATAAAAATACCTATGCCAAGACGTTTATTAAAATAATGGTCATATCCTGAACTAAATATAGCAAGTGAAGAAACTCCTTCCATAGAATTTTCATATTTAGAACCTAAACTATGGTAACTATAACCTCTAATAGCTCTAGTTCCTCCAGTACGAAAACTAAAATCATTATATATCTGTGTATGCTCTTTCCAAATTTTACCAATTTCACTTCTAAATGTAATTACATCATATTTTGCAATAGGAAACCATTTTTGTAATTTAATTTTTGATAAACAGTAAGGATGAAATTTATTTAAAGTAATTCCAGCTCCACATCTTAAAGATAATAAGCTTCCTTGTCTGGTATTATATTTATTATCTACATTTCTTCTTATCCATTCTGATGTTAAATTTAATGATGGTAAATTAAGAATATTACCTGTTTTAGATTTGACAATATCATGTGCTAATATAGATCCTATTCTATTATCATATTGGATTTTTCTATCTGACAAACCACTATAAATAGTTTCTTGTTTTGATCTAGTAAAACCAAAAGCAATTCTTTTGACATCTAAACCATTACTATTTGATCTATCGAATAATATACCCATAGAATCATTACTCATATTGGCATTTGGAAGTAAATCAAAATCTAAAAATATTTTTTGTCTAAAACGATCTAAACCAAAACCAGTAGATAATGATGTAGGAATTCCCATAATAATATTTTTCTTATAAATGGATTCTAAGCGAATTCCTGCATTACTATCTATACCAATAGATGAAGACATATGAATTGTAGGTACTTCAGAAACAGAAATATGAATAGGCAAGGTTAAGCTTTTTAAATTATTAATATTATAATTTTTCGAACTAGAATGATATTTTGATATATTATATTTATCAATATATGAATTATCAATATAGACAAAAGCTCCATGAAAAAATTTTAAAGATTGTAATTTTTGTTGCCAATTATTTAAAATTTCTTGCTTAAATTCATCTCCTTCATTATACCTAATATAATTATTTATAAATTTTGGTGGAATTTTTTTAAAACCATGGAAATGTATAGGACCCATGAAAATTTCAGGTCCACTATCTATTTCAATGTGTAAAGAAGCAAAAGAATCATCTTTATTAATTAAAACATATGAATTTATTATCTTTGCCAATAAAAAATTATTTGAAGATATAGAGTTTAATAAATATGATTTTGCTTTATTCCAATTATCATTAATAAAAGGATCTCCAATTTTTAAAGGACAATTTTTTTTTAAAATTTGCAATCTATTATCAAATTTTTGATTTTGAATAGCACCTTTAAAACATATATCTATATTAGATATAATAGTACGATCACCAGGATCTATAGAAAACAACCAAATTTCTTGTTCATTATTAATATAAATATTTAAATCAACAATAGGAGAAAAATAACCATCTGAAGCTAAAGCAGAAATAGCTGCATTTCTAGCATAATATCTTAATAGATCTGTCTCCTTACTATCTTTAAATAATATAGCAACAGAATTAACAGAATTTTCAATTATTTTGATAGTATCTGGTGTAATAATTTTAGATTTGATTATAAAAGATGGACAACTAGCTTCTGCATTACTAATAATAGAAAAAAATATAAGAAAAAATAAAGTTATATTTAAATTCATTTATTTAGATTTATACATTTTTTTGAAAAAAATAGGAATTTTTCCTTCTTTTGAATGATTTTTTTCCTGTTCTAAATTATTTAATATTGATAATTTATTAACAATTTTTTTTGCAATATTTAAAAATATAGAAGAAATTTCATTATCAACATTATTACATGATTCAATGATCCCATTATCTAAATTCTTCATCATTTCTATACTAAATGGTATATTTCCTAAAAGATCTACATTATATTTTTTCGAAATAAATTGACCTCCATTTTTACTAAAAATATTTTCACTATTACCACAATATGCGCATTTAAAATTTGACATATTCTCTATTACTCCTAACATAGGTATATTAAACTTTTTCATCATTAGCATACTTTTGTTCACATCACTAAGAGCTATATTTTGTGATGTAGTAATAATTATTGAGGTTACCTTTGGTAAGGCACTAATTAAACTAATTGAAATATCTCCAGTACCAGGTGGCATATCTAAGATTAAATAATCAATATTTTGCCATGTTGTTAAATATAACAATTGTTCTAAACATTTAGATGCCATGGGACCTCTCCACATTACAGGAGATTCTTCATCTATAAAAAAACCTATTGAATTAATTTGTAAGCCATGTGCTTGTATTGGATTAATTTTATTATTATCAAGTATATTTTTACTATCTTTAACTCCCAATAATAATGGAATACTAGGTCCATATATATCGGCATCTAATATTCCAACATTAGCACCCAATTTTGTTAATGCTAATGCTATGTTAACAGATATAGTACTTTTTCCTACACCACCTTTACCAGAAACAATTGCGATAATATTTTTTACATTATCTAATTTTTTTATATTATTAGAAACCATATATGAATTAAATTATATAGAAATATTTAAATTAATAAATTTGATTTGAAAAATATAAAATTTTATTTTCTAATAAAATTTTATATTTTCATTTATTTTATTGTTTTTTTACGAAAATTTATATGAAAAAATTAACTCTAAAAATTTTTTTAATAGTAACGTTTATATAGTTACTATTATTTTCAAAAAGCATATAATGAATATATTAAAATAAAATTGTAGTATAAAATATTATATAAACTTTATTCAATCTTTTAAAAATATAAAAAATGCAAAGAACTATTTTTGTAACAACAGCTCTACCTTATGCTAATGGGGAATTACATATAGGTCATATCATGGAATATATACAAGCTGACATTTGGGTAAGATCTATGAGAATGTCAAAACATACTGTATATTTTATTGGAGCAGACGATGCACATGGTGCACCTATTATGTTAAAAGCTGAAAAAGAAGGTATTACTCCAGAAGAATTAGTTAAACGTTATACAACAAACAGACAACAATATTTTAAAGGGTTTTATATTAGTTTTGACCATTGGGATACAACTTTATCTAAAGAAAATAAAGATTTATCTTGTAAATTTTATAAAGAACTAAAAAAACAAGGTCTAATATATAGTAAATTTATAGATCAATTTTATGATCCTATGAAAGATATGTTTTTATCTGATAGATATATAAGAGGCACTTGTCCAGAATGTAATGCAAATGATCAATATGGTGATTCTTGTGAAAAATGTGGTTCAGTATATTCTCCAATGGATTTAATAAATCCATATTCTTCATTAACTGGTGAAAAACCAATAATTAAGTCTTCTGAACATTTTTTCTTTAAATTATCAGATCCTAAATGTGTAAATTTTCTAGAAACTTGGGTACATGGAAAAAATAGGCATGGACAATTACACCTTCAAGAAGAAGTTTCATCAAAAATTAAGGAATGGTTAAATATTGTTGATAATAAAATTCTTATAAAAGATTGGGACATATCACGTGATGCTCCATATTTTGGTATAGAAATACCTGATACTAAAGATAAATTTTTTTATGTATGGCTTGATGCTCCAATTGGATATTTGTCATCATTCAAAATATATTGTGAAAAAAACAATATCAATTTTGATGAAATAATAAAACCAGATAGTAATATTGAACAAATACATTTTATAGGAAAAGATATAACATATTTTCATGCTTTATTTTGGCCTGCTATGACAAATTTTGCTATGTATAAAGTTCCAGATAGATTAAATGTACATGGATTTATTACTATAAATAATGAAAAAATGTCTAAAAGTAGAGGTACTGGATTATCTCCTTTAAAGTATCTTAATATAGGAATGAATCCAGAATGGTTAAGATACTATTTAGCAACTAAACTAAATGGAACAATTGCAGATATTGATTTTAATAAAAAAGATTTTATTAATCGTATTAATAGTGATCTAGTTGGTAAATTTGCAAACCTTGCAAGCCGTTCTTCTAAATTTATTAATGAATATTTTCAAGGGATTCTATATTATGACGATAACACTAAATTATCATTACAAAATGAAATAATAAATTTTATTGAAAAAATTAAATTACTTTTTGAAAATCATAATTATAGTAAATCATTAAGAGAAATTATGTCTTTTAATGATTCAGCAAATAAGGATTTTGACAAAGCTAAACCTTGGTTGATAGCAAAAGAAATTAATTTTAATCAATTTTTAAAAAATCAATTACATTTAACTTGTTCTATAGCCTTGGCAAAATTTAGAGCAATATCAATTGCTTTATCACCAGTCTTACCTAATATTTCAGCAAATATTGCAAAAAATGTATTTGGTAATAAAAATGAATTTATATGGCAAGATGCTCATATATTGCCATATAAAATAAATCATTTTAAACATTTAATTAATAGAATAGATGAAAAAATTATGGAAAAATTGTTTGATTCTAATGATACATCAGATCAAAAAAATCATAATGATGTAAATATAATTAATAATAACTATATTACTATTGAAGATGTAGCAAAAATAGATATGCGTGTTGCAAAAATTATAGATTGTCATGAAATCATAAATTCAGAAAAAATGTTATCCTTTACTTTAGATATAGGACAAAATAAATATATAACAGTTTTTTCTGGTATTAAAAATTCTTATGATCCTGAATCTTTAATAGGTAAATTCACAATTGTCATTGTAAATTTACAACCACGAAAAATGAGGTTTGGTATATCAGAAGGCATGATATTAGCTGCATCAGATAGCAATGATAAAAACGATAAAATATATCTATTAGAACCACATAATGGCGCATATGCCGGCATGAAAATTAAATAAATTTATTATATGCAAAATATATCCTCTAAACATGACATAATAGTAGCAGCTAATAATTTGAAAAATATAATTTTTGAAACGCCTATTATTAATTCATTATTAATAGATGATATGTTAAGAATGAAGGTATTTTTTAAATGTGAAAATCTACAACATACAGGATCTTTTAAATTTCGTGGTGCTTTTAATGCCGTTTCTAATGTAAATTTACATGATAAAAAAAGAGGTATTGTTAGTTTTTCCTCTGGAAATCATGGACAAGCTATGTCTTTAGCTTGTAAAATATTAAAATATGATTCTACAATTTTGATGCCAATAGATGCTCCGTTAATAAAAATTAATGGAGCAAAATATTATGGAAGTAATGTTATATTTTATAACAGATATACTGATGATCGTGAAAAAATTAGTCAAGATATTATTTTAGAAAAAGGATTTTCATTAATTTCTCCATATGATAATAATGATGTAATATCTGGAGCAGGTACTATTGCAAAAGAAATTTTTGAAAAAATTAAAAATATAGATGCTATAATGATACCATTAGGAGGAGGTAGTTTACTGTCTGGGTGTGCTACTTACATACGTTCTATCAATTCTAAATGCAAAATTTATGGTATTGAACCAGAAAATGGTAATGATGGACAAATTTCTTTTAGAAACAAATCTTTAACAAAAATAAATGTACCAAATACTATAGCAGATGGAGCACAAACACAACAAATTGGGTATAAAAATTTTGAAATTATAAAAAAATATGTTGATGATATATTTACTGTAAAAGATTCAGAAATTATTAATGCTATGAACATTATAGCTCAATACAGTAAATTAATTGTAGAACCAACAGGTGCTATGGGCTTGGCATTTTTATTAAAACATAAAGAAAAATTTTTTCATAAAAATGTTGTTATAATATTAAGTGGAGGTAATATTGATATAAATAAATTTTGTCAATTAATAAATAAAAATTGAGAATATATAAAATTTGGATTTTAATATGATAAATATTACATTAAACGGTCAAATAAAAAAATTTCGACGAGATATAACCATATCTGAATTATTAATCATCATTGATGAAGCAAATAATAAAATAGCAGTCGAAAAAAATGGTGAAGTAGTACCTAATAGTTTGCATGCAACAACATCATTAAAAAATAATGATGTTGTTGAAATAATAAGAGCTGTTGGTGGAGGATAGTAAAGTATCCTAAATATTTCTTTTATTTAAGTAAATCTTTTATATTAAATGGCATATTTTTTAATATTTTATTAAAATTACCTTTATGAAATTTTTTCATTATTTCTTGTACATTCTTAAATTGAGAAATTAATTTATTGATGTCTTGAACGTTAACACCTGCTCCTTTAGCAATACGTTTTTTTCTTGATGATTTTAAAATATCTGGATTTTCACGTTCATATGGAGTCATAGAAAAAATAATTGCTTGTATTTTAGACAAATGATTATTAGTATCCATATTTTCTGATACAGGCAACATATTTTTTATATTTAAAGGTAACTTATCTAAAATGGTATTTATATTTCCTAATTTTTTAGTTTGTAAAATGTAATCATTAAAATCATTAAAATTGAATTTAGTGCCACTATTTATTTTATCTATTAATTTTTTTGCTTGTATTTTATCTATACGTTCTTTAGTTTCTTCAAAAATAGAGATTATATCTCCCATACCTAATATTCTTTTTGCAATTCTATCAGGATAAAAAATTTCTAATCCATCAATTTTTTCAGAATTACCAATAAATTTAATTGGTTTACCAATAACATGTCTAACTGATAAAGATGCACCACCTCTAGCATCTCCATCCATTTTAGTTAAAATAATTCCAGTAATTGGTAAAAATTTTAGAAAATTTTTAGCAGATATGATTGCATCTTGACCTTGCATAGAATCAAGTATAAATAATGTTTCTACTGGTTTTAAAATATTATATATATGATAAATTTCATTCATCATATATTCATCTATACTAATTCTACCAGCTGTATCTACTATTAATACATCATAGTAATATTTTTTAGCATAATCCAAAGCTTCTTGCGTAATTTTTTCAGGATCATAATTTTCAGAAATGGAAAAAAAATCAGCACCTACTTTATTTGCAAGTATTTTTAATTGTTCTATAGCTGCTGGTCTATATATATCAACACTTGTTAATAAAACTTTTTTCTTTCCAGTATTTTTTCCATTTTTTAAATGTTTACCTTTTATAAGCCAATTTGCTAATTTAGCAGTAGTAGTCGTTTTACCAGACCCCTGCATACCACATATTAAAATTACTGCAGGTGGAATAGTTGTAAGAGAAATTTCATTAGAATAATCACCAAGATCATTGCCTATAATATCAGATAATTCTTTATATACTAGCCCAACCATAGTCTGTCCAGGTGTTAAACTATCTAAGACAGATGATCCTAATGATTTTTCTTTTATACGAAAAATTAACTCTTTTACTACGGAAAGCGCTACATCAGCTTCCAATAATGCTTTTCTAATTTCTCTTAAAATTTCTTCTGTATTCTTTTCTGTTAAACGAGCTTCACCTTTTAATTTTTTAATAATATTAGATAATCTTTGAGTTAAATTATTCATATTTTTATTTTATATTCCAATTACTAGTTTAGTATGTTGTTTAATATAATAAACTAGTAATTGAATTCATAATTTATTTAACGATAAAATGATTTATATTTTTTATAAATTCTGAAAAATCTGGTAATTGTCCTCCAGCTAATAGTAAAGATTGATCAAAAATAATATTTGCCATTTCCTTAAATTCATTATCACCCAATGTTTTCATATATTCTAAAATAGGATGTTTAGGATTAACTTCAAGTATAGGTTTAGTAAAATTTGGGTTTTGTCCTGCATTTTTTAAAATTTGAATCATATGTGGACTTAAATCATTTTTACCAACAACAATACAAGCTGGTGAATCAACTAAACGATTTGATACTAATACGTCTTTTACTTTATCCGATAGAACTTCTTTAATATTTTTGATAAATTCTTTTGAAGAATCTATTAGCTCTTTTTGTTCAACTTTATCTTTTTCATCAATAAAATTACTTAAATCTAAATCTGATTTTGCTATTGAAATTAATTTTTTTTCTTGAAAATCCTGCAAATAAGAAAGCATCCATTCATCAATACGATCAGATAAAAGTAATACCTCTATATTTTTTTTGCGAAATATTTCTATATGAGGACTATTAATAGCAGCTTCATAAGAATCTGCTGTAATGTAATAAATATCATTTTGATTTTCTTTCATCCTTGAAACATAATCTATTAATGATACTTTTTGTGAATTATCTTGAGAATTAGTAGAAGCAAATCTTAATAACTTAGATAAACGTAATTTATTATTAAAATCTTCTCCTATACCTTCTTTAAGAATTTGTCCAAATTCATTCCAAAATAATAGATAATCTTCATGTTTATTATTTGCAATATCCTCTAATAAAGATATGACTCTTTTAGTAGAGCTATCTTTTATAATTTTAATATATCTACTTTCTTGTAAAATTTCTCGAGAAATATTTAAAGGTAAATCAGAAGCATCAATAATACCTTTAACAAAACGTAAAAAATTAGGTAATAATTGATCAGAATCGTCCATTATAAATACTTTTTTTACATATAATTTTAAATTACTTTTATGATCACGTTCCCATAAATCAAATTGTGATTTTTTAGGTATAAATAATAGTTGTGTATATTCATGATTACCTTCAACATGATTATGAGTCCAAGCTAATGGATCGTTAAAATCATTAAAAGTAGTTTTATAAAAATCAATATATTGTTCATTAGTAATATCTGTTTTATTTCTTGCCCACAATGCATTAGCAATATTTATAATTTCTAGCTGATCAGTAATAATTTGTTCTTTTTTTTCTTCATTCCATTCTTCTTTAAACATTTTTATAGGTAAAGAAATATGATTTGAAAATCGTCTTACTATATCTCTAATTTTCCATCCATTTAAAAATTCATTTTCATCTGCTTTTAAATGTAAGATTACATCAGTACCTGAAGATTTTTTATTAGTATAATTTATAGAAAATTCACCCTCACCATTAGATTCCCAGCAAATAGCTTGATTTTCTTCTACATTAAATTTACGACTAATTACTGATACTTGATCTGCGACAATAAATGCAGAATAAAAACCTACCCCAAATTGACCAATTAAATTTGAGTCTTTTTGTTTATCGCCAGTCAATTTAGAAAAAAAATCTTTAGTACCTGATCGTGCAATAGTACCCAAATTTTCGATAGCCTCTTCACGATTTAAACCAATTCCATTATCAGAAATAGTAATTGTACCTTTTTCTTTACTATAAGTAATAATAATACTCAAATCTTTATTATTTAGTAGACTTGAATTTTCAATAGATTCAAATCTTAATTTATCACAAGCATCTGATGCATTAGATATTAATTCTCTTAAAAAAATTTCTTTATTACTATAAAGAGAATGAATCATTAGATGTAATAGCTGTTTGACTTCTGTTTGAAAACTAATAGTTTCTTTTGCTAAATTATTATTTTTTGTCATAATATATAATTAAATTGTTAAATTAATATCAAATAAAAAGTTTAATAAAAAATAGATTTTTTAATAAATAAAATTCTTATGTTATAATTATAATATTGTTCTATATGATTGAATAGCCCAGGTGGTGAAATAGGTAGACGCATGGGACTCAAAATCCCACGCCGCAAGGCATGCCGGTTCGATTCCGGCCCTGGGCACCATATTAAAATTATGCTTTATTAGTGCTGTTTAATATAATGTTCTTAATCCATTCTCTCCAAAGAGAAACTAATAAAGCCATTAAAACTGGTCCAACAAATAATCCTATAATACCCATAGTTTTAATACCTCCAACTAAACCAAAAAAAGTAGGTAAAAAAGGTAATTTTACTGGTCCTCCTACTAAACGTGGTCTTAGAGTTTTATCAACAATAAATAATTCAGTAGTACCCCATAGAAATAACATAATACCTGCAAAATTATTAGATGTACTAATTAAATACAAAGATACTAATGTAAAAGATATAGGAGCACCACCTGGAATTAAAGCCATAAAACAAGTTATAACACCTAATAATACAGGAGATGGTACATTTGCTAACCAATATGCAAATCCAAGTACAACACCTTCACCTAATGCAATTAATCCCATGCCTGTAAAAGTAGCATTTATAGTAGCAGGTACCATTCTAGATAAATTATACCATCTATCTTGTAATATTAATTCACCTATTAAATCTAATTGAGAAACAATTGATCTGCCATCTTTATAAACAAAAAATAATATTATAAGCATGAAAAGTATATTTAACACTAGATGAAAAGTATTACCAGTAGCAGAAATTATCATCCTATAAATATTTCCTAGATTTTCTCCACTTATTACTTTAACTAATTTTCCAATTGCATAAGGTTCTCCTATATAAAAATTCCATATATCTTCTAATTTTTCTCCTAATATAGGTATAGATATAATCCAACTCGGTGGTGCAATACCATTTTTATTGGATTCTAATGCCCATACAATAAAAACACTTGCTTCTTGTACAGCATATAATAATGCAAAACAAATAGGCATTACTATTAATAGGATAACTAATAATAATATAACAGAAGCTGCTATTTGGTTATTATTTTTAAAAAAATATAATAAACGTTTATATATTGGCCAACTTGCAAAACCAATTATTAATGCTGTTAAAATCGGTATTAAAAATACGTGTAAAAAATATAACCCAGCAAGAATAATTAATAACAATGAAAATCTAGTAATAAAGAAAGAAGGTATTATAGGATTAATCATAAATTTTTAAAAAATATATTAATTATGTTTTGATTTGTGATATATCTCTTACAGCACCACAATCAGCTGAAGTTGCAAGAGCAGCATATGCTTGTAATGCTAAAGATACTTTACGATTTCTGTTAATAGGTTTCCATGCCATATTTCCTTTAGATTGCATTAACATTTTACGATTATCTAAGATATCATCTGTAACATTTAAATGAATTTTTCTATTTGGTATATCTATATTAATAGTATCTCCATTTTCTATAAGTGCTATTAATCCACCTTGAGCTGCTTCTGGAGAAACATGTCCTATAACTAATCCAGATGAACCTCCAGAAAATCTACCATCAGTTATTAAAGCACAAACTTTACCTAATCCTTTAGACTTTAAATATGAAGTGGGATATAACATTTCTTGCATACCAGGGCCACCTTTTGGACCTTCATATCTAATTACTACAATGTCACCTGGATATATTAAATCTCCTAAAATTGCAGCAACTGCAGAATCTTGGCTTTCAAATACCTTTGCAGTACCATTAAATATTAATTGCGATTCATCTACACCAGCAGTTTTTACTATGCATCCGTTTATAGCTATATTTCCATATAAAACAGCTAAACCTCCATCTTTAGAATATGCATTTTGGATATTTCTAATACAACCACTTACTCGATCTGTATCTAATGAATCAAATAGTTGATTTTGACTAAAAGCTTCAGTAGTTTTAATTCCACCTGGAGCAGCTTTATAAAATGTTTCTACAAATTTATCTTTACTTTGATTTATATCCCAATTTTGAATAGCTTTGGATAAAGTTCCACAATATAAATTACTGACATTAGAATTTATTAAATTTGCTTTATCCAATTCAGCAAGAATACCAATAATACCACCAGCTCTATGTACATCTTCTATATGATATTTATTTGTAGCAGGAGCAGCTTTACAAATACAAGGCACTTTTCGTGATATTTGATCAATATCTTTCATGGAAAAATCTACATTTGCTTCTTTAGCAATTGCTAATAAATGTAAAACAGTATTAGTAGATCCACCCATAGCTACATCTAATGCTATAGCATTTTCAAAAGCATTTTTATTTGCTATATTTCTTGGTAATACTGAATAATCATTTTTGATATAAAATTTTTCGCATAGTTCTACTATTAACTTGCCTGCATTTTTAAAAAGTTCTTTTCTAAACGCATGTGTTGCCAATAAAGTACCATTACCAGGTAATGCTAATCCTATTGCTTCAGTTAAACAATTCATGGAATTTGCTGTGAACATACCAGAACATGAACCACATGTTTGACAAGCATTTTGTTCTGTTTGTTTTACTAGCTCATCACTAACATTAGGATCTCCAGCTACTATCATTGCATCTACTAAATCAATTTTTGATATTTTGCCATTAGTATTTATGATTTTACCTGCTTCCATTGGTCCACCAGATACAAAAATAGTAGGTATATTGATTCTCATAGCTGCCATTAACATACCTGGAGTAATCTTATCACAGTTTGAAATACAAACCATAGCATCAGCACAATGAGCATTAACCATATATTCTACAGAATCAGCAATTAATTCCCTTGATGGTAATGAATATAGCATACCATCATGTCCCATAGCTATACCATCATCAATAGCAATAGTATTAAATTCTTTAGCAATACCTCCATTATTTTCTATTTCATCTGCAACTAATTTACCTAAATTACGCAAATGTACATGACCTGGAACAAATTGTGTAAACGAATTTACTACAGCAATAATTGGTTTCCCAAAATCACTATCTTTCACCCCAGTTGCACGCCATAAAGCACGTGCTCCAGCCATATTTCTACCATGTGTTGAAGTATGAGAACGATATTTTGGCATAAATTTACCTATTAAAAATTAAATTAATTAATGATACTGATATTTAACAGAATTTAATGTTTTTTGATCAAATTCCATTCTATCCAACCATTTCTACGTAATATACAAGCTGGGCATTTTCCACAACCATAACCCCACTCATATCGGTTAGAACGATCTCCTAAATAACAAGTATGACTGTACTCTAATATTATATTAACAAGAAGTTCTTTACCAATACTATATGCTAATTTCCAAGAATAAGCTTTATTAATATGCATCAATGGTGTTTGAATTTTTAAATTCATGTTTCCTAAACCGATTTTTAATGCATTTTCCATAGATATAACAGATCTTTCTGTACAATCTGGATAATTAGAAAAATCAGATTCACACATGCCACCAATTATTACATTTATATTTTTAACAAAACATAATGATGCAGCAGCTGTTAAGAAAAGTAAATTCCTTCCTGGCACAAAAGTACTTGGAATATTATTATGATCATATGTGATCTTATTAACTTCAGTCAAAGATGTTTTGCATAATTTTTTTATAAAATCAATTTCTAATATAGTATCTGTACCTATTTTTTTAGAAAAATTTGGAAATTTTTTTTTTATAGCATTTATTATATTTTTTCGAGCTTCCATTTCTACAATATGTCTTTGACCATAGTTAAATCCTATAGTTTCTACATAATCATAATTATCTAATGCCCAAGCTAAGCAAATACTAGAATCTTGACCGCCAGAAAACAAACTAACGCTGATGTGTGATTTTTTTCCATATATAACCAAAAAAAATAATTAAATAACAAAGATTTATAGATTATAAAGTATAATCTATAAAAAGATATTTAAATAAATAATTGACTTTTGATGAAATTTGTAATGAAGTATATAATAAATTAATAGAACAATTTCTAATATGATTCCTAATAAATTACTAGATGGATATAAATATTTTATAAAAAATAAATTTAAAAAAGAACAAATAAAATATAAAAATCTTGCTTTGCATGGACAAAAACCAGAATGTATGATAATTAGTTGTTGTGATTCACGGGTATCACCAGAAGTAATTTTTAATGTTAATCCTGGTGAAATGTTTGTAATAAGGAATGTAGCCAATATTGTGCCTCCTTATGATAAAGATCATAAAACTTCTTATCATGGTACTAGTGCTGCTATAGAATTTGCGGTTAATGTATTGAATATAAAACATATTATTGTACTTGGTCATGCTTCCTGTGGTGGAATAGCTTCTTTACTAAATGATAGACAAAGTAATCATGAAACAGAATTAATAGATACTTGGATGTCACAAATTAAAAATATTGTAAAAAATATACCATTTATATCTCAAGATTATATAAAAGAATTAGAAATATCTGTTATTAAATATAGTATGAAGAATTTATTATCATTTCCATATATTTTAAGAAAAGTTAACAATAAAGAATTAACTATCCATGGAGCTTATTTTCGTATATATGATGGATTATTATTAAATATATATGATTAAAATTTAAATTCCTTGCCAAATTTTTTGTGGTATGTTGATATCAAATAGTTTTAGTACTCTTGCAATAGTATTATATACACTATCTTCTATTGAAGAAGGATGATTATAAAATGTAATTAAAGGAGGAAAAATTATTCCACCTATTTCTGTTATAGTAGCCATATTTTTAATATGAATTAAATTCAATGGAGCTTCTATTGGTAGTAAAACTAATCTTCTTCTTTCTTTTAATGTAACATCAGCAGATCTAGTTATTAAGTTATCAGAAATTCCGTTTGCTATAGCAGCCAATGTTCTCATAGAACATGGTGCTATAATCATTCCTGTAATATCAAAAGAACCACTAGCTACTGGTGCAGTAATATCATTAATTTTATATGTATAATCAGCTAAATCATGAAAATCTTTAATGCATAAATTAGTTTCATATTTTGCACTAATTAATCCAGGATTAGATATAATTAAATGAGTTTCAATCAAATCTATTTTTTTTAGTAGACGCAATATATTCAAAGCATATATTGCACCTGTAGCACCTGTAATTGCAATAAGTATTCTTTTTTGTACCATTATTTATTTAAAATATTAAGTAATTCACCACTATCATGTAATTCTATTATAATATCAGTGCCACCAATAAATTGTTGATTTATATATAATTGTGGAATCGTTGGCCAATTAGAAAATTTTTTAATACCTTGTCTAATATTATCATCTTCTAGAACATTTATACATACAAAATCAATATCATAACCTTTTAAAATTTGAACTGCTTTACCAGAAAAACCACACATAGGAAATTGTTTTGTACCTTTCATAAATAAAACAATATTATTTTCTTTTATAATTGTTTGGAAAAAATTGTTAATATCTTTCATATAGTTAACTTTATATTTAATATGGAAAATAACCACCACAAATTCGATCAATACCATTAAGATCTTTTTTAGATATTATATTAATAAAATTATTATTTTTCATAATATGATACACATCTTTAGATTGATTAAACCCATGTTCTACCCAAATCATAGAGCCAGGTTTTAAAAATTTTACAGATTCACTAATTATAGTATAAAAAGCAGATAAACCATCTAATCCTCCTATTAAAGCTATATTAGGTTCAAATCTTAAATCTCCAATATTTAAATGTGTATCATTATTAGAAATATAAGGTGGATTTGATAAAATTAAATCAAATTTTTGGTTATATATAGATTTAAACCAATCACTACATAAAAATTTAATATCTACATTAAAATTTTTAGCATTTTTTTTAGCAACATTTAAAGCTTTTTCACTAATATCACAAGCCCATATCTCTGCATCAGGTCTATTTATAGCAATAGATATAGCTATAATACCACTACCTGTTCCTAAATCAAGAATTTTTGGATTATTCATATTGGAAATAAATTCTAAAGAAGTATCTACCAAAAGTTCTGTATCAGGTCTAGGAATTAAAACATCAGAATTAATTAAAAAATTATGCCCATAAAATTCTCTAGATCCTATAATATAAGATATTGGTTCTCCATTTAATCTTTTTTGTAATAATTTGTAATAAGGATCTGCTTTTATAAACATTTCATCAGCATGAGCAATTATCCAACTTTTAGGTTTTTTAAGTAAATATTCTAATAATATTAATCTTTCCGAAAAAGGTATTTTGTTTTCTTTTAATAAATTTTTTAATAACATTCAATTATATTTATTCATCTAAACTCAAAGAAGCTAATTTTTCAGCTTGGTTTTCTGATATTAGCGCATCAGTTAATTCATCTAAATTACCGTCTAATACAGATTGTAATTTATATAAAGTTAAATTAATTCTATGATCAGTAACTCTACCTTGAGGGAAATTATAGGTACGTATACGTTCTGATCGATCTCCAGTACCAACTAAATTTTTTCTCTCTGTTGCTTCTTTTGCTCTTTTTTCTTGAACTTCTTTATCTTTTAAACGTGCAGCTAAAATCTGCATAGCTTTTTCTTTATTTCTATGTTGAGATCTATCTTCTTGACATTCTACAACTAAACCTGTAGGAATATGGGTGATTCTAATAGCCGAATCAGTTTTATTGATATGTTGTCCACCAGCACCACTTGCTCTAAAAGTATCTATTCTTAAATCTTGATTATTAATTACAATATCTTTCATAGGATCAGCTTGTACCATAACAGCTACTGTACATGCTGAAGTATGAACTCTACCTTGCGATTCAGTCGCTGGTATTCTTTGTACTCTATGCGTACCTGATTCAAACTTAAGACGTCCATAAGCACCATGACCATCTATTTTTAAAATAGCTTCCTTATAACCACCTAAGTCTGAAGAACTACTTGATACTAATTCTGTATACCAATTTTTTTGCTCCGCATGTCTAATATACATTCTTAATAAATCTAAAGAAAAAAGAGCACTTTCATCTCCACCAGTACCTGCCCTAATTTCTAAAAATAAACTTTTATTATCTTCAGGATCTGATGGTAATAACAATATTTGTAATTCATTTTCAAGATTTTTGATACGTTTTTTAGATATCAATAATTCTTCTGAAGCTAATTCTTTCATTTCTTTATCATTTAAAAAAGATTCTATTTCTTTGATATTAGTTTCAAGTTTTACAAAATCTCTAAATTTATTAGCTATTAATTCTAATTCTGATCTTTCACATGATAATTTTCGAAATGTTTCGACATCAAAATTAGGCTCTGCTAATATATTATCAATTTCTTCAAGACGATTAGATAAATATTCTAATCTTTGACGTATAGATGATTTCATACTAAAAATACCAAAAAATAAGAAATGAATTTTAAAAAATATTAGATATTTATATTTCATAATAAATATCTATTTATTAAAATTATATAATATAATTTATAAAGAAAATTATTTTTTTAATATTTAAATTTGTAACATTATTTTATAAATATGTAATTTTTTTAAAATTTTTAATTTTTTTCTTGAGATATATACAAATTTTATATATAGTATTACCATATGGCTCGGTAGCTCAGTCGGTAGAGCAGAGGACTGAAAATCCTTGTGTCGGTGGTTCAATTCCGCCCCGAGCCACCATATTAATTCATAATTCTTCCACAATTCATAAATAAATTATTTTAGATTACTAAAAAATCTTTAGTTAATTAATATCAATTTTAATTTTAAAAATTAATATAAATAAAATAATATATTAAATATATTTTTTATTTGAAATATTCATATATTTAGGATAAAAATAATGGCAATAAATTTAATGGTACCTGATATTGATGATATTCATAATGTAGATGGTGTAAAAATCGGCATAGCTAGCGCAGGAATCAAAAAAACTAATAAAAATGATCTTACAATTTTTACATTTACAAGTGGTACAAATGTTGCTGGTGTTTTTACAAAAAATTTATTTTGTGCACCTCCTGTTCAAATATGTAAAAATCATTTAAATATAGAAGAACATTTTGCTGGTATGATCATAAATACTGGAATTGCTAACAGTGGTACTGGCACTAAAGGAATATATGATGCATTAAAAGTATGTGAATCTTTTTCTAAATTATTAAATGTTAATGTAGAAAAAATATTACCTTTTTCTACTGGAGTAATATTAGAAAATTTACCGTCTGATAAGATTATTCATGCTATACCTATAGCTATGGGCAATTTAACTAAAAACAACTGGTATAATGCTGCTCATAGTATTATGACAACTGATACTTTGCCAAAAATTTATTCTAAAAAAATAAAAATTAATAAAGAAGATGTAGTAATTACTGGAATTAGTAAAGGTGCTGGCATGATTATGCCAAATATGGCTACTATGTTAGCTTTTATTTGTACTGATATTGGAATAGATAAATCTTTACTTAATGATATGATAAAAGATATTGTTAAAGTATCGTTCAATGCTATTACTGTTGATGGAGATACTTCTACTAATGATTCATTTATAATTGCTGCTACAGGTAAATCTAAAATTTTTATTGAATCCAAAGAAAATATTTATTATTCACTTGTATTTAATGAATTAAAAAATGCTGCTATAGACTTAGCTCAAAAAATTATTAGAGATGGAGAAGGGGCTACAAAATTTGTAACTATTCAAGTTATTAATGCAAAAAATTCTATATTAGCAAAACAAGTAGGATATTCTATAGCAAATTCACCTTTAGTGAAAACAGCACTATATGCATCAGATCCAAATTTAGGTAGAATAATTTCTGCTATTGGTCAGACATGTTTGGAAGAAATAGATATAAATAAAATAGATATATATATAGGAAACCTTTTAATTTTAAAAAATGGCAGCAAATCTGAGAATTATATTGAAAAATTAGCAAAAAATATTATGTTAGAAAAAGAAATTGTATTTACAATTTCTTTAAATAATGGAATCATAAGTGAAACAATATATACATGTGATTTATCAAATCAATATATAGATATAAACGCTAATTATAGATCTTAAATATCATGAATAACAAAATTAATGAATTATATCAACTTTCAGAAAAAGTTCTTAAGCAACTAGAAGCATGGTTACCTCCTATTCCAGAACCAATAAATTGGAATGCTAAAGCATATAAATGGTTTAAAAATGGACAAAATGGTTATCTAAAACCAATTTTTAATATTGATAAAATTAATTATAATGATCTTTTATTTATAGATAAACAAAAAAAAATTATAGATTCAAATACTAAGAATTTTATTGAAAATAAATTATCTAACAATGTTTTAATGACTGGTGCAAGAGGTACAGGTAAAAGTTCTCTAGTAAAAGCAATTTTAAATAAGTACAGTGATTGTGGTTTAAGATTAATAGAAGTCAATAAATCTGATTTAAAAGATTTGAATCAAATAGTTGATTTAATAAGACTTAGGCAAGAAAAGTTTATAATATTTTGTGATGATTTATCTTTTGAAGAAGGAGATGTAGATTATAAATCTTTAAAATCATTATTAGATGGATCTGTATCATCAAATAATGATAATGTTATTATTTATGCAACATCTAATAGAAGACATTTATTACCAGAATATATGAAAGATAATCTACATTCTAATAATGAAGAAATACATCCTGGTGAAGCTGTAGAAGAAAAAATTTCACTATCAGAAAGATTTGGAATATGGTTAGCATTTTATCCTTTTACACAAGATAGTTATTTAGCTATAGTCGAATATTGGCTTCATAAACTTGATATAAATTATGATAGTATTAAAAAATCTAAAAAATATGCTTTACAATGGGCTATAGAAAGAGGTTCTCGCTCAGGTAGAATTGCATATCAGTTTGCTAAGTATTGGTCTTCAGTAGATGAATAAGAATATTTTCTATAATTTAGTTATAAAAAATGATAGTAATCAAATATTATTATTAAAAGATAATAATCTTCATTCAGAAAATTGGAATTTACCTAAGGTATATTTTGTAAAAAATGAGAATAAGTTAAAAATTTTAAATCAATATTTAGATAATAAAATCTTGATTTCAAAAAATAATATTGCCCCTTGGATAAATTATAATGAGAAAGATAAGACATTTATTTTATTAAGAATTATTAATTATAATAATACTAATATTAGTTCAATACAAAGTAATCAATTTTGTCAATGGCATAATTTATTATGCTTTGATATTAATAATTTTTCTCCAGTTGTGAAACGTTCTATGAAATGTTTAACAATTCCTGATGTTTATGGAATAACTAATATACAAAACATTCAAAATACAAAATTATTTCTATATAAATTAGAACAATCTTTAGATTCTGGTTTAAAATTAATTCAATTTAGAGAACCAAATTTATTGGAGTGTAATAATATATCTTCAAAAAAAAATATTATAAATAATATTTTTTCTCAAGTATATAAATTATGTAAACAATATCAATCTCAATTATTAGTAAATAGCATTCATGGATTTGAATTATGTAAATTATCAGATGGTATGCACATGAGATCTGTAGATGCTTATAGGTATAAATCAAGACCTAAAATAATGCATAATAAGTTATTAGGCATATCCATACATAATAGACAAGATTTAAATCATGCAATCCTATTAGAAGCAGATTTTGTAGTTTTAGGTTCAGTATTGTATACTGAAACACATCCAAATAATAAATTTTTAGGTTGGATCAATTTTTCCAATATTATTAAAAATACTGAAATACCAGTATTTGCAATAGGAGGTCAATCTAAAGAATTAAAAGATATAGCTATATCTTTTGGCGCTCATGGAATTGCAGGAATGCGCAATATCATAACATAAAATAAATTTTACTTCATATATTACACAATGACATATAAAATTCTACATCTTGTGATACATGAGATGGTTTTAATTCATGATCATGATTAAAAAATCTTATTGAAATAATATGTTTATTTGCACTTATTTCTGGGAATACTTTATTATTATCGTTAACCATAATTCTCAACAATTGATATACTTGACCTCCTAACATTTTTCTATAACTTCCGTTTTTAGCTAAAAATTTCTTATTATAATTTGAAGCTCTCAAAAATTTTATAATAATTGCTAAACTATCATATATAGGTATTAAAGAATCGATCCATTTTTCTATATTTTTTGATCTATATTCGAAACTTTGATTTTGCCAAAAATAATAAGAAGGCATATCAACATGTGGGGTAAAACCAGAAACACTAAAACGTCCTCTAATACTATTTAACCATTCATGATCACGTAAAAATTGACCAGGCTTACCATTATTAGCTAAAGATATTAAATTTTGTTTTATCTCACAAATAGAATTTTCAAGAATTTGTTGATCTACATTAATATTACTTCTTAAATTTAATAAAACTGTTTTTTGTTTTTCAAGATCTTGCAATAAATAATTTTTTATATCTACACGTTCCATTAATTCTAATATTTCAAATAAAGTGGATATTGCTATGTGATGTGATATAGCACTGACTCCTTTTGGATCAGAAAATAAAAATAGATGTTTAAATAAATATTCTAAACGTAAATATACGCGAATTTTTTCATTAAATGGGTATTCAAAAAATATCACTTTAGACACATAAACCTATATAATATTAAAATGTATTGCTAATTTCATGCCAAATTTTATGATAACATTTTATTTGCTTTATTAGCTCATAATATTTTATATTATAACTATTATTTATTATATAATCAGCATGTCTTAAGCGCATTGATCGTTTTATTTGAGATTTTATAATTTTTTTTATCAAATACAAACTCATATTTGGGCGATTTTTAGTTCTATCAATTTGAGTTTGTAAATCACAATCTACTACGCAAATTTTATCAAACATATTTATCCACATACTGGATTCTAATAATAAAGGAACTACTATTACTAAATAATGGTATTTATTACAATTATTGTATATTTTTTCTATTTCTCTTTTTGTTTTTTTTAAAATTAATGGATGCATAATAAATTCTAATTTTTTTCTTTCATAATTGTTAGAAAATACATAAGAACGCATCCATATACGATTCATAGAACCATCAGGAGATAATGATTGATTACCAAAGTATTTTTTAATTAAAGGGATTGCCTCTCCATTAGGAGTAGTTAAGGAATGTGATATTATATCAGTATCAATTATTTTAACACCTAAATTGTTTAACATATTAGATACAGTTGTCTTACCTGAGCCTATTCCACCAGTAAGACCTATTTTTAACATAATCATTTCCTGACAATGGATGTGTTTAAATGTTTGATACTATTAGATATATATTATAATATATTATTTATTTAAATTTTTATAAAATATAAAGAAATAAAATGAACAAACAAGATAATTTATTAATTGCAAATAAAAAATATTCTTCAAGATTAATAGTTGGTACTGGAAAATATAAAAATTTTGAACAAACAAAATTAGCTGTGCAAGAAAGTGGTGCTGAAATTATAACTGTAGCTATAAGACGTACTAATATAGGACAAAATAAAAATGAACAAAATTTATTAGATTTTCTTCCAAAGTCAAATTATACTTTATTACCAAATACAGCTGGTTGTTTTACATCAAATGATGCAATTAGAACATTAAGATTAGCTAGAGAACTTTTAGATGGTGATAATTTAGTCAAATTAGAAGTTTTAGCAGATCAAGATACACTATTTCCAAATATGCCTGAAACATTGAAAGCTACATCTATTCTAGTAAAAGAAGGTTTTAATGTTATGGTATATTGTACTGATGATCCAATACAATGTCATATTTTAGAAGATTTAGGTGCTGTTGCTGTTATGCCACTGGCTTCCTTAATAGGTTCTGGTATGGGAATTTTGAATCCATGGAATATTAAATTAATTATTGATAGAATTAAAATACCTGTATTAATAGATGCTGGAGTTGGGACTGCATCTGATGCTACTATAGCTATGGAATTAGGATGTGATGGAGTTTTAATGAATTCAGCTATTGCATATGCAAATAATCCAGTATTAATGGCAAAAGCTATGAAGCAAGCTGTTCAATCTGGAAGAAATGCTTATCTTGCTGGTAGAATGGCTAAAAAAAATTATTCTGGAATAGCTAGCTCTCCAATAGATGGTTTAATAAATTCATCTTATTCTTTATAATGTAAAGATAAGGTATTAATTTCATCATGAAACATATAAATAATATATTAAGTATTGCTGGTCTAGATCCATCAGGAGGAGCTGGAGTTATAGCGGATATTAAAACTATAAGCTCTTTAGGTGGTTATGGTTGTGCTATAATTACTTCGTTAACATCTCAAAATACACAAACAGTAAATAATGTTAATATTATAGATACGTGTTTTTTAAATAATCAAATAGATACGTTATTTAATGATGTTATTATAGACTCAATTAAGATAGGTATGTTAGGAAATAAAGAGATTGTATCTTTAGTTGCCAATAAATTGAAAAAAATATGCCCTAAATATATAGTTTTAGATCCTGTGATGATTGCTAAAGGTGGTAATGTACTAACAGACAATAATACTATAAAACAAATAATTGTAGATTTGTTACCAATAGTAACTTGTTTAACACCAAATATACCTGAAGCAGAAATTTTATTAGAACGAAAAATTAATACTGTAGAACAAATGAAACAAGCAGCAAAAATGCTTAAGGAATTTCTACCAAATAATATTCATAACAAAAAATGGGTCATGTTAAAAGGTGGACATTTAATAGGTGACATGGCTATAGATATTATCTATGATGGTAATCAACTTTTAGAATTATCTACCCAAAAAATATTTACTAAAAATACTCATGGCACTGGTTGTACGTTATCAGCTGCTATTGCCACTTTATTGCCTATTTATCATAATCCTTTTTTAGTAGCTAAAATAGCTAAAAATTATTTATTTAACTCTATAAAATTTGCTAATAAATTAAATGTAGGAAAAGGTCATGGACCAGTACATCATTTTCAACAATGGTGGTAAAATATATAATTAAATATATTTTAATCTTATAATACGAGTTTAGATATTTGTATAATATAAGAAAATTATCTATATATTTTTATATATTATTGCTGTAGCCTAATACTATTAAGATAGAAATTTCACTATTTTATATGAATATTTTAAATTTTTTCAATATGCTATGTTGAAATAATCAAAATTATCTTTTTTTTAAATATTAAGAAGATTAATTATATTAAATTAAAATTTTATAATTTCTGAAGATATTCAAATTTGTAATTATTAATATTTTTCAATATCTAGAAAATAGATCTGATTTTATTTAAAAAATATCAAAAATAATAATAAAATTATCAATATTTTTTTCATTTTATTATTTTTTTTAATTTCTTTTATTTCATTCAATATAAATTCATTAGAAATAGAATTAGTTATTTGTTTATGTAACAATCTAGGCACTTGAGGAATAAATTTAGACCAATATATAGATTCGTTATGCATAGATTTTAAAAAACCTTTTAATCCTATTTGTTCTTTCATCCATATTTCTAAATAGGGCCTTGCTATATTCCAAATATCTAAAGATGGGTCTAACTTTAAACCTAACCCTTCAATATTTAATAATGTTTTCTGTAATAAAATTAATTGGGGTTGTATATATATATTAAATCTTTTAGATAGCATAAATAATCTTAATAGTAATTTACCAAGAGAAATTTGAGATAAAGGGCGATCAAAATATGGTTCACATACTGCCCTTATAGAGTTTTCTAATTCTTCTTCACGTGTATTTTTAGGTACCCATCCTGATTCAATATGTAGTTGTGCAACTTTTTTATAATTTCGTTGAAAAAATGCTAAAAAATTTTGTGCTAAATAATTTTTATCTTGCTCAGATAAAGTACAAACTATACCAAAATCCATAGCTATATATTTACCTAAAGAATTTGGATGATTAGAAACATATATGTTTCCTGGGTGCATATCTGCATGAAAAAATCCATCAAAAAAGACTTGTGTAAAAAATATTTTTACTCCATTAATAGCTAATTTAGAAATATCTATTCCAGATTTATTTATTTTATCAATATTATTAATAGGTATACCATTCATAAATTCCATGGTAAAAACATTTTTTGAAGTAATATCCCAAAATACTTTTGGGACTATAAGCATATCCTGGCGTACTTTGGATGATTGAAAATTTTTTCTTAATTGACTACAATTAGAAGCTTCTTGAATTAAATCAAGTTCATCATGAATATATTTATCAAATTCTTTAACTATTTTTCTTAAACGTAATCTTTTTAAATCAATAAAAAATTTTTCTAAAACCCAAGATAATATAGATAAAATTTTTATATCATAACTAATAATATTATTTATATTTGGCCTAATTATTTTCACAGCTACTTTTGTGCCATCATTTGTTATAGCACTATGAACTTGAGCTACTGATGCAGATGCAATAGGGATATGATCAAATTTTTTAAAAATATTATTTATTGAATTATTAAAATCTTTTTCGATTATAGCAATAGCTATATTTGAAGAAAAAGCAGGTACTTTTTCTTGTAATAAAGATAATTCTTGAATTATATCATCAGGTATTAAATCACCTCTTGTAGATAATAATTGACCAAATTTTATAAAAATTGGTCCTAAATCTTCAAAAAATAATCTTAAACTAACACCTCTAGAATATTTAGGTTTTTTCCATAATCGAGCAATTTTAAAAAACAAAAATTTATTTTTTAAAAAAAAATCTAATCGGTATTTTATAAAAGTATATATTATATATAATATACGGTAAAATATAGACATATTAATTTAGTAGTTATTATTTTTTATACGTTTATTAAGAGCATTTATATTATTTTGTAATTCATAAATTTTATTGCTGATATGATTAGTATCATTTTTAATGGTATGTAATCTTGGATAAGAAATTAACAAGTTTGATTCTTCAGTAAGAAATTCTGTGATGTTGCAAAAAAAATTATAAATTATTTTATTTAATTCGATGTGCATAGTTTTAAAAAAATTTATTATAAATAAAAAATAAACATCATCACATGTTTCTATCATTTCATTAATAATATTAAAATTTAAATTTTGCATTAAAAATAAAATAGTTTTTGCTAAAGATGCATCTCCAGATATATGTAATATTTTATTATAATTAACTTTATTATTTATTATATGATAAACTTTTAAAGCAAAATTCAATAAAGATTCATTAAAAGAGATTTTTAATAATAAATCTACTTCTTGGTTTAAATATTGCTTATTAAAAAAACCTTGATTGTTAATTTTTAAAAAAAAATTATGATCGTTTATAACAAACTTAATAATTTTACCTTTATGTTTTAGTAACGATTTATGAACCCATAATTCTTTTCTAATAAGATAATTTAAATAATCTATGAGTATTAAATTAAAAATTTTTATTAACATATTAAAACTTATATTTTAATTCCTTCATGTAAAGCTACTATTCCTGATGAAAAATTTTTATAGCGTACAATATCAAAGCCAGCACTTTTCATCATTTGCATAATTACTTTTTGAGAAGGATGCATACGTATTGATTCAACTAAATATTTGTAGCTTAATTCATCACCAGTTATTTTTTTACCTATCCAAGGAATCATACAAAAAGAATATAAATCATATAATTTTGATATAAAAAGACTATTAACTTTAGAAAATTCTAATATTAATAATCTTCCTCCTGGTTTTAATACTCTAAACATTTCCTTTAATGCTAAATCTTTATTAGTCATATTACGTAATCCAAATGATAAAATGACTCTATCAAAATATAAAGATTTAAATGGTAAATTTTCGGCATCACAAACAACAGCTGGAATTTTAAAACCATAATCTAATAGTCTAGAAATACCAATATTAAGCATATTTTTATTAATATCACTTAACCAAATTTCACCATCATTAAAATTTGATTTTTCTAATACTAATTTAGTTAAATCTCCAGTACCAGCAGCAATATCTAACAATTTCATATTGTTTCTAATATTAGCATTATTAACTAATAATTTTTTCCAAATACGATGTAAGCCAAATGACATAATATCATTCATAATATCATAACGATAAGAAACTGAATTAAATATTTTTTTTACTTTTTTAGTTTTTTCTTCTATATTGATAAATTCAAAACCAAAATCTGTTTTTTTTGATTCATCAATACTATGTATTTTATTATCATTCATTTTTTAGATTTTATTAATTGGTACACCTGACAGGAATTGAACCTGTATCTAAAGCTTCGGAAGCTTTTGTTCTATCCTTTGAACTACAGGTGTAATATATATTTAGTATTATTTTTTGCTTATATATATTAATATAATAATATATTCTTATAATTAAAAATACTAATATTAAATATTTTATAAATATAATTTTTATAATTTAATTAAAATGAATAAATATCAATCAAAAAATAATAATTTTTATAATTTTTTTAAAAAAAGATCTCCTTTTTTGCATAAAGGTGATAATGGTACTATTTGTTTAATAGGTGGATCTGAAAGTATGGTTGGTTCTATAATATTAGCTTCTAGAGCAGCATTAAAGATAGGGGCTGGTAAAGTTTTGGTAGGATTTACACAATCCAATATTCCAATGAATATAGATATTTTACAACCAGAATTAATGTTAAATTCTGTTGATTTTTGGATAAAATCAAATATTCATATAGATTCTTTTGTTATAGGATGTGGTTTAGGTCAAAAAAATGATTACATACATATTATAAATAAAATTATCAAAAATAATATACAAAAACCTATTTTATTAGATGCTGATTGTTTGAATCTTATTTCAACAAGAAAAATTATTTTAAATAATTTTAATAGTAATATTATTATTACACCACATCCTTTAGAAGCTAGCAGATTAATGAATACTGATGTAGAATATGTACAAAAAAATAGAGAAAAAACTGTAATAGATATTGCTAATTTTTATAAAACCTGGGTCATATTAAAAGGGCACAATACTTTAATTTGTAATCCATACGGAAAAATTATTTTTATTAATAAAACAGGTAATGTCGGATTAGCTACTTCAGGATCTGGAGATATACTATCTGGTATTATCGGAAGCCTTTTAGCTCAAAAAATAAGTATTGAAGAATCAATATTGAGTGGAGTATGGGTACATGGCTATGCTGCTGATAACCTTGTTAAAAAAAATATAGGACCTATTGGTTTAACTGCAACTGAACTAATAGATGAAATAAGGAATATTAGAAATACAAAAAAATCAAATTTCTAATGGATCTATTTCAATATGCCATTTTATTTTCAAATTTTTAGCTAACAATTCCACATCGTATAATATTATATTTATAAATTTATGTAACTCAGCTCTATTAATACTTTCAATTAATAATTGAGCTCTTTCAATATTAGAAATTCTTAAAATACGTAATGGTATTGGATCAAACATTAAAACATGTTTATATATATTTTGAAATTTTTCATAATAAATTTCTTTTATTTTATTAAGAAAATTTAATGCTAAAGTTACTTTTGAAGATTCTGCTATGATTAATGCTTGATAAGAAAAAGGAGGTAATGAAGCCATCTTTCTATGTTTTAGTATTAAATTAGCGAAATATTCATAATCATGTAATAATAATGTTTTATATATTTCATGCTCAGGATATGATGTTTGTATAATAACTTTTCCTTGTGTATTATGTCTACCAGCTCTTCCTGAAACTTGAATTAATTGTGCAAACAATTTCTCTGATGCTCTAAAATCTTGAGAAAAAATCATCATATCAGCATTCAAAATGCATACTAATTCTAGATCTATAAAATCATGGCCTTTAGATAGCATCTGTGTTCCTATAAAAATATCAATATTTTTAGAATTAATGTTATCAAAAATATTTTTATATCTATTTTTATTACTATCAGAATCTATTCTTAATATATTTGCATTAATAAATATTTTAGATAGATATTCTTCTACTCTTTGAGTACCATATCCCATAAAACTTAACTCGTTATTATGACAACTTGGACAATTAATTGGAATATTATAGTTTTTACCACAATGATGACATTGGAGATAAGAATTTTTTTCTTTTATTTTATGTAACACTGTAAATGTAGAGCAGTGTAAGCATGTACTTAACCACGAACATAATTTGCAATATAATATTGGTGCATAACCTCTTCTATTAATAAATATTAGAACTTTTTTCTTTTTTTCTAAACATTTTTTTATAGATTCTATTACTATTTCAGAAAAACCTTCTACTAATTTTATATTTTTTGTATTTACTAAATTGATACTAGGAAGACTTAAAGATTTAGCTCTATTTTTCAAATTAAGTCTTAAATATTTTTTATTTATAACATTTAGCCAAGTTTCTAATGATGGAGTAGCAGATCCTAATATTACTGGTATATTTAAATTTTTGCCTCTCCATATTGCTAAATCTCTAGCTGAATATCTTGATCCATGTTGCTCTTTATAAGATTGATCATGCTCTTCATCAACAATAATCAATCCAAGTTTTGGCAATTCTGCAAATATTGCCATTCTAGTACCTAACAATATTTTTGTCTTACCTTGATATAAATTTATCCAAGAAAATAATCTTTCTTTATCAGATAAACCACTATGCATAATTGTTAATAAGTTTTCACCAAAAATTGGATAAAAACGATTAATTATTACTTCTTCTAACTGTGGGGTAAGATTAATTTCAGGTACTAAAAATAATACTTGAAATCCAGATAATAGAATATCTTTTGCAATATGCAAATAAACTTCTGTTTTACCACTACCAGTTACACCATACAAAAGAACTGTTTGAAAATTTTTTATATTTGAAATAACATCAACTGCTTTTTTTTGATCAGAATTTAGAATAGGTTCTTGTATCTTTTTAACATGATATTTATGTATATATTTTTTATAATTTTCTTGTAATTTTTTTATAGGACTAATATCTTTTTTATTTTTTGCAATATAAGAAGAAACTTTTCTTAAAAGAGCAGGTATAGCATTAACAGATATTTCACCAATTGATCTTTGATAATAATTGGCTGTAAATTTTACTAATTCTATCCATGCTTTTGAAAAAGGCGGAAAATCATATAAAACTAAATCTATATTTTTAATTTGTAATGGATTTATTGTGGGAATTAGAATGATTGATATAACTATTCCTACCATTTTTCTACGACCAAATGGTACAATCACCCTTGTTCCAATTTGAATTTCTGAATGATATTTATATTCGAAGAGATTTGTTCTCATAGGAACATCTAAAGCAACATTATACCAATATAATTTATTATAAATTTTATCATTCATATTTGAAAATAAATAATATTTAATATATAAACATTATATGAAAATACTAAAAATTTTATGCTTATACTGTTAATATATGTTTTCAAAATTTACATAATATATTATTTTTTTTAATAAAAATTAAATACCATATGATTTTATATATATTAACTTATTAACTAATATTAATACTTAAGAGCATTTGAAAATAAAATATATTAATTTTTATCAATATATTATTAAAATAATTTTACAAACTTTGAATCATATTCAAAATTTATTAACTTATAAAAATAATTAATTTAATTAAATCTATTAAAATATAATTATTTTAAGAGATAATTATTGAAATTAAATATAATACATATTTTGTACAATTACTTTATAATATTTTTTCTTTTTATATTAAATTTTGCTTGATTAGATAACATAGCTAATTCTGACTCTATAGCAGCTATAGTAGTTTTGTGTTTAGCATTTAATAATGAAATCCTTGCTTTTTCTCTAGCTATTGCAGCACTAGCTTCATCATAATTATTTGCTCTAATTGCTGTATCAGTAAGTACTGTAACATAATACTTTTGAACTTCTAATATGCCACCAGCTATTAATATATGCTCCTCTGTATTATCTAATAGTACAATTTTGATATAACCTTGACGAATTAGTGATATTAGTGGAGCATGTCCTGGTAAAATACCAATATGTCCATTTACTCCAGGTACAGAAATAAATTTAGCATTACCAGAAAATATTTCTTCCATACTACTAACTATATCAATTTTTATTGAAGACATATTTCACCTAACCTAAATTTGTTTTGCTTTATTAAAAACCTCTTCTATAGAGCCTACCATATAAAAAGCTTGCTCTGGTAATTCATCACATTCTCCATTAATAATCATATTGAAACCTTTTATTGTATCTTGCAAAGTAACATATTTTCCAGCTGATCCGGTAAATACTTCAGCTACATGAAAAGGTTGAGACAAAAATCTTTGAATTTTTCTGGCTCTAGATACTATTAATTTATCTTCAGTTGATAACTCATCCATACCAAGAATAGCTATTATATCTCTTAGTTCTTTATATCTTTGTAATGTTTTTTGAACTCCTCTAGCAATATTATAATGATCTTCTCCAACAATATTTGGATCTAATTGACGGCTAGTAGAATCTAATGGATCTACAGCAGGATATATACCCAATGATGCAATATCTCTAGAAAGTACAACTGTAGAATCCAAATGTTGAAAAGTTGTAGCAGGAGATGGATCAGTCAAATCATCTGCAGGTACATAAACAGCTTGAATTGATGTAATAGAACCATTATTAGTTGAAGTAATACGTTCTTGTAATTTACCCATTTCTTCAGCTAAAGTTGGTTGATATCCAACTGCAGATGGAATTCTGCCTAATAAAGCAGAAACTTCAGTTCCAGCTAATGTATATCTATATATATTATCTATAAAGAATAAAACATCTTTGCCTTCATCTCTAAATTTTTCAGCCATAGTTAATCCAGTCAATGCAACTCTTAATCTATTGCCAGGAGGTTCATTCATTTGTCCAAATACCATAGCAACTTTATCTAATACATTAGATTCTTTCATTTCATGATAAAAATCATTACCTTCTCTAGTGCGTTCTCCAACACCTGCAAATACTGATAATCCACTATGTTGTTTAGCAATATTATTAATTAATTCCATCATATTTACAGTTTTACCAACTCCAGCACCACCAAATAAACCTACTTTACCACCCCTAGCAAAAGGACATATTAAATCTATTACTTTAATTCCAGTTTCTAAAAGCTCTGTAGAGGAAGATAAATTTTTGAATTGTGGTGCATCATTATGTATTGGCCTATATTCATCACATTTAATTTCTTCTTTACCATCTATTGCTCTACCAAGAACATCTACTATACGACCTAAAGTATTGAAACCTACAGGAACAGAAATTTTTTCCCCTGTTTTTAATACTAGCATGCCTCTCTGTAAACCATCACATGAACCAAGAGCAATTGATCTAACAATACCATCACCTAATTGCTGCTGTACTTCAAAAGTCAAATTTTTTTCAACAAATTTTGAATTATTATTTATAAGAATAAGCTTCTCATATATATTTGGTATATTATCTTTATTAAATCTTATGTCTACTACGGCACCTATACACTGAACTATAACTCCATTGCTCATTTATTTAATTCCCTTAGTATTTAAATATTATTAAAATATAATTTGTGTTTTTATAAATTTATATTACCGCAGACCCACTAACTATTTCTGAAATTTCTTTAGTAATAGAAGATTGACGTGTTTTATTATAAATCATTTGTAGTTCAGATATTACTTTTTGAGCATTATCAGAAGCAGCTTTCATTGCAACCATTCGTGCTGAATGTTCTGAAGCCATATTTTCTGCAACGGCTTGATATAAAAGACCTTCCACATATCTTTGTAATAAATCATTTATTACATCTTTTTTAGATGGTTCATATATATAATCCCAGTTATATTTATTTTCTAATTTATAACCTGAATCTAAATTATTAATTCCAATTTGATATGGATCTTCAAGGTTGGAAGGCAAAGGTAAAAGTTTTAAGAATACTGGTTCCTGTACCATAGTATTGATAAATTTATTCATTACTACATAAAGAGCATCAATCTTACCATTTTTATAATCATCTAACTGAACTTTTATAGATCCTAGTAATTTATCTAAATCTGGTATATCACCAAGATTAATTTCTTGTGAAACTAAATTAGAATCTATACGTGTCAATAAAGAAAGACCTTTAGCACCAAATGCAGTAGTTTGTACAGAAATACCACGAGATGAAAATTCTTTTATTTTAGATAGAATAATTCTGCTAACATTTGTATTCAAACCACCACATAAACCTTTATCTGTTGAAATTAATATAATACCAACTGCTTTCATATCGCGTTTGATTAAATATGGATGGCTATATTCAGGATCTGATTGCATTAAATGAAAAGCAATTTTTCTAACTTTATCAGCATAAGGACGTGATGATTGCATACGCTCTTGTGCTTTACGCATTTTAGATGCAGCTACCATTTCCATAGCCCGTGTAATTTTTTTAGTACTTTGTACACTCTTAATTTTAGTACGAATTTCTTTAATTCCAGACATAATATTTTCTTTATTATATTTTTTAGCTTAAATAAAAATTACTATAAAAAATTTTTTTTGAATTCGTCTAAACCGGCAAATAATATTTTTTCATCATTTCCTAAAAGTTCTTGGTTAGTTTCAATTTTATCAATAAAAGTACTATAATTTATTCTAAAAAATTCAAATAATTCTTTTTCAAAATTAGATACTTTTGTTTCTGCAATATCATCAACATAACCATGATTTATAGAGAATAACATGATTGCTTGTTGCCAAACTTGTAATGTTTTATATTGAGGTTGTTTTAATAATTCTACTACACGTTTACCTCTATCTAACTGACGACGGGTAGCTTCATCTAAATCAGAAGCAAATTGTGAAAAAGCTGCTAATTCACGATATTGAGCTAAATCAGTTCTAATACCACCAGACAATTTTTTTATTATTTTGGTTTGTGCAGCACTTCCTACTCTAGATACAGATATACCTGCATTTATTGCTGGTCTAATTCCAGAATTAAAAAGATCTGTTTCAAGAAAAATTTGACCATCTGTAATAGATATCACATTAGTGGGCACAAAAGCAGAAACATCACCTGCTTGTGTTTCTATAATAGGCAAAGCAGTTAATGAACCAGTTTTACCAGATATTTTATCTTCAGTAAATTTTTTAACATAATTTTCATTAACTCTAGCTGCTCTTTCTAATAATCTAGAATGTAAATAAAATACATCTCCAGGATAAGCTTCTCTTCCAGGAGGGCGTCTTAATAGCAATGATATCTGTCTATAAGCCCAAGCATGTTTAGTAAGATCATCATATACTATTAGTGCATCCTCTCCTCTATCCCTAAAAAATTCTCCCATAGTACATCCAGAATAAGGAGCTATATACTGTATAGCAGCTGATTCAGACGCAGAAGCAGCAACAATAATAGTATATTTTAATGCATCATATTCTTCTAATTTTTTTACAACATTATTAATAGTAGAAGCTTTTTGACCTATGGCAACATATATACAAGTAACATTTTTGCCTTTTTGATTAATTATTGTATCTATTGCAATAGCAGTCTTTCCAGTTTGTCTATCTCCAATAATTAACTCTCTTTGACCACGACCAATTGGTACCATTGTATCAATTGCTTTAATTCCAGTTTGTAAAGGCTGAGAAACAGATTGTCTATCCATAACACTAGGAGCAACTTTTTCAATAACATCTGTCATTTTATAATTAATTGGACCTTTATCATCAATTGGATTACCAAGGGCATCTATAACTCTACCCCTTAATTCATATCCAACAGGAACTTCTAAAATACGACCAGTAGCTTTAACATTATCTCCTTCAGAGATTGATGTATAATCACCTAAAATTACAGAACCTACTGAATCTCTTTCCAAATTAAGGACCAATCCAAAAATATTATTTTTGAATTCTAACATTTCTCCTTGCATTACATCAGATAGACCATAAATTTTTACAATTCCATCTGACACAGACACTACAGTTCCGTTAGTACTTATATCTATTTCTGGAATCAAATTTTCTATTTTTCTTTTTATTAATTCACTAATCTCTGAAGGATTAATTTTCATATTTACTCCTGGAATAAAATCCCTTCATTCAATACTTATAAAAGTAAACTTTCTTTCATGGAACACAAATAATGTTGCACAGAAGCATCAATTATTTTATCTTTAAATTTAATACGTATACCACCTATAAGATTTTTATCTATTGATATAGAAATTTTTAATTTTGATAAAAATTTTTTTTCTAAAAACATTGATAAATTTTCGATTTGTTGAGTAGATAGATCAAAAGCACTAATTATAGAAACATAGTTGACATTATCTTTTTGATCTTTTAATAGTTTAAATCCGTGGTATATATCAGAAAGAATTAATAATCTTTTATTATCTATAAGAAGATTTATAAAATTTTTTGCTTTTATGTCTATAGAGTCATCAAAAAAAGAAAGAAATAACTCCGATAATTGTATTTTATTTAAAATATTACTTTTATATAAATTTTGAAAATCTACATTTTGTGATATAAGGCTCATTTTTTTTAATAATGAATCCCATTCATTATATTTTTCATTATCAATAGAAGAAAACAAAGCCTCATAATATGGTCTAGCTGCAGAAGCATTACTGATCATAATAAACCTATATTTAAATATTTAAAGTTGTGATTTCAAAGTAGATATTAAATCACTATGAATTTTTACATCAACCTCTCTTTTTAAAATTTTTTCAGCACCTAATATGACTAATTTTGATAATTCTTCTCTTAATAAATTACGATTATTATTAATCATTTGTTCGATTTCTTTTTGTGTATGATCTAACAATTTAGAACGTTCATAATTAGCATCTATTTTAGCCTTTTCTAGCATAACAGTAATTTTTTTTTCTACTTCTGCATACCTCTTTTTTATATCTAATTGTGCTTGATTGTGCATTATAGCTATTTTTTTCTCTGCTTCAATAAGATCTACTTTAATTTTTTCAGCATCTAATAATGCCTTTGATACTTTTTGACGGCGCTCATCAATAGCTTTTATTATTGGTGGCCAAACAAATTTCATAGTAAATAATCCAAGAATAAAGAATACACATACTTGGAAAAATACAGTAGCATTTAAATTCACACTATCCTCTCTTAGTTACTTAAAAGCATAGAAAAAAACTATAATTTTATAAAAAAATTATCCTAAAAATGGATTAGCAAATGCAAATAACATAGCTACCCCTACACCAATCAAAAATGCTGCATCAATTAATCCTGCTAAAAGAAACATTTTAGTTTGTAATGGTTCCATAATTTCTGGTTGACGAGCGGAAGCTTCTAAATATTTACCACCCATTATAGCAATACCTATACAAGCACCTATTGCACCTAACCCAATAATAAAAGCACAAGATAAAGCAACTAAAGAAGCGTCTGTCATAATAACTCCTAAAAAATAAATAATAAAAAAATTTCAAATATAAAAATCAGTGTCCTTGTTGGGATTCTCCAATATATACTAATGTTAACATCATAAAAATAAAAGCCTGTAATATTATAATTAATATATGAAATATAGACCAAATTGTACCAGCAAGAATATGCACAAAACCTAAACCAACACTTAATAAACTAAAATCGTTACAAGACCCACCTAATAATGCAATTAACATAAAAATTAATTCACCAGCAAACATATTACCAAACAATCTCATACTTAAAGATATTGATTTAGCTAAATATTCTACTACATTTAAAGAAAAATTTATTGGTGCTAATAATAATAACATTAATCCTTTTGCATGAAACGGGGATGAAAAAAGATTTTTTATAAATATAGAAAATGTTTTTTCCTTTATCCCATAGTAAATAACTAATAATAAAACGCTTAAAGACATTCCAAGAGGTACATTTAAATCAGCTGTAGGTAATATTCTATGGTAATACAGTAGATCTCCATGTTTATTACCTATACCTAATAATTTGACAATACTAGGAAATAAATCTACAGGTAATAAATCTAAAGAATTCATAAATATTACCCATATAAAAATAGTTAATGCTAAAGGAGATATAAAATTTAAAGTATCTTTATTAGGAATAATAGATTTGGCTTGTGTATCTATTAATTCTACAATAATTTCCAATCCACTTTGTAGTCTATTAGGTACACCTGAAGTTGCTTTTCTAGAAATTCTCCATAATAAAAAAATAGCTAATAGTCCCATAAATAAAGACCAAAATATAGAATCATAGTTTATTGTATCGAATTGAACTATGTTAGGTTGCTTTTCACCTAAATTATTAAAATGCACTAAATGATGTTGTATATATTCTGATTGTGGTGATATGTTACTTTGAGCAGTCATTATATTCTTCTTTGTTTAGAATCATTTAAAATTAATCTTGTAGCATTAAGTGTTTTTTATAAAAGTCAATAAAAATAAATAAAAATAAATTTTTGAAACAGATATTATACCAATTAAAAATGCCCACCATATAATTATTGCATTATAAAATACACTTATATATATAATAAATAACAAAATAAGTAATATTTTAACTATTTCTCCAAAAAAAAAATATATAGCTGAAGGTTTACCAAATAAATTTTTATGAATAGTAATTTGAAAAGCAAAAATAGTATTTGGTATAAGATAAATCATTGTTCCAATAATAGTCGAGAGAAAAGCATCTGATCCTGATATACTACCAACTATAAATGAAGCCAAGATACCTGTAATAAATTGTATGGATATAATTTTAGTAATCAATTTTTTCCCATAAATATTTAAAAATATATTTTATACACAAAACATAAAAAAGAATATATATGATTAACAATCATTATTTAATAGAGCTATATGATTTAAATGCTCATAAATACAAAATCACTATTCAAATAAATAAACCAAATGAAAATATTCAAGAATTACTAGCACCAACATGGATACCTGGTAGTTATGTAATAAGAGATTTCGCTAAATATATAGAAAATATTAAAGCTTATTCAAATAATAAAATTATAAAAATTATTAAAAAAGATAATCATTCTTGGTATATAGAAAAGTGTACATCTCCTATTATTATAGAATATTTAGTATATGCTTTTGATTTATCAGTAAGAGGATCTTATATAGATACAGAAGGTTGTTTTTTTAATGGTACTAATTTATTTTTAATAGTAAAAAATCAAATTGATGATCCTTTAACATTGACTATTAAAAAAATAAATGATTGGAAAATTTATACCAGTATAGATAAAATACCTAACAAATATAACTGTTTAAAAGATAATATAACTAAATTTTATTTTCGAAATTATGATGAATTAGTAGACCATCCTATATCAATAGGTAATTTTAAATGTAGTTCTTTTCAAGCATATGGTGCTTTACACAAAATTTTATTTATAGGAAGAATACCAAAAAATTTAAATATTGAAAAAATTACTAATGATATAAAAAAAATTTGTGAATCTCAAATAATATTCTTCGATAAACAAAATAAAAAGGCAGCTTTTTTAGATAGATATAATTCTTATCTATTTATTATTATAGACTCAGATAAATATTCAGGTGGATTAGAACATAGATCTTCATGTGCTATTATGATTAACTATAGGTATTTACCTATTAAGCATAAATGTTTACATGAAAAATATATTAATTTTCTAAGTATTGTTAGTCATGAATATTTTCATACTTGGCATATAAAAAGAATTAAACCTCATAAATTTATTAATTATGATTTTCAAAAACCAAATTTAACAAAATTGTTGTGGATTTTTGAAGGATTTACATCTTATTATGAAAGTATTTTTCTTCTCAAAACTAATATTATAAATTATGAACAATATCTAAATATTATATCAAATAATATTAATTATTTATTAAATAATTCAGGTAGATTTAAACAATCCCTTACAGAAAGCTCATTTGATGCATGGATAAAATATTACAAACAAGATGAAAATTCCATTAACTCTATTGTAAGTTATTATATAAAAGGCTCATTAATAGCACTAGGATTAGATTCAGAAATAAGAAAAAGTAGTAATAAATCTTTAGATGATTTATTATTATTTATGTGGGAAAAATATGGAAAAAATTTTTATAAAGATAAAAAAAATGGAATTTTAGAAAATAATATTGAAGATTTGATTACAAAAGCTGTAGGAATCAATGTTAAAGAATTTATTGATAAATATGTTGAAGGAACTAAAGAAATACCAATAAAAAAATGGCTTGGTACATTCGGTATAAATCTACTATTAGAAAACAAGTTGAATATTTCAGCAAACACAATAGGTATGCTATTAAAGCAAATCGATGAATCTGTAACAGTTTATTCAGTTCTTGAAAATAGTATAGCTATGATATCAGGCATTTCAAATGGAGACATACTATTATCTATAGATTATAGAAAAATTGTTAATATAGATGATGTTAGTTACTTACTAACTCAATATAATATCAACGACTCAATAATTTTACATGTTTTTCATAAAAATTATCTAAAAAAAATTCGTTTGTTATTATGCAAAGATAAATTAATTAGAAAATGTTTTTTATCGAAAACATAAATTTTATAGTAATTTTTTAAAAAAATATATGCTAAATAAGTCTTACAAAATAATATTGTCTGAAATGGTAGTAGATACATTTATAGGAATTTTAGATATTGAAAAAACATCTACTCAACCAATTATTATTGATTTGATCATTGATTTATATTTAAATGATTATAATGATGACATATCTGATGTATTAGATTACAGAATTATAAGAAATATAATTATTGAAGAATCAAAAAGAAAACATATTAATCTTATAGAAACTTTAGCAGATAATATATTAAATAGAATATTTCAAGAAGTAAAATTAATTAATAAAATTACTATAAAAATTTCAAAACCAATGGTATTTCACGATTGTAAAAGTATATCAGTAGAAATGACATATTATAAATAAATTTTATGAATAAAATGCAAAAAATTTCATTAATAGAAAAACAATATTCTGATAAGAATTATATAAATATAAAAAAATTGAATAAAAAAATTTCTAGAGATACTACAAAAGCTATATCTGATTTTAATATGATAGAAGATGGAGATTTAGTAATGGTATGTATGTCAGGAGGAAAAGATTCTTATGCATTATTAGATATATTACAAAAAATAAAATTAAGAGCTCCTTTCAATTTTGAATTAATTGCTGTTAATTTAGATCAAGGACAGCCTAATTTTCCAAAGACAACTTTACCTACATATTTGAAAGAAAAAGGAATAAAATTTCATATAGAAGAACAAAACACTTATAATATAGTAAATAATATTTTAAAAAAAAACGAAACTAAATGTTCTTTATGTTCACGATTACGTAGAGGTATATTATATAAAGTTGCAGATAAATTAGGAGCAAATAAAATTGCCCTTGGTCATCATATGAATGATATTATAAATACATTTTTTTTAAATATGCTATATAATGGAAAACTTAAGTCTATGCCACCTAAATTATTGTCTGATAATGGTAAACATATAGTTATAAGGCCATTATCTTATATATTAGAAAAAGATTTAGAAATTTATTCAAAATTGAATAAATTTCCAATTATTCCTTGCTATTCATGTGGAACTCAAAAAGGATTAAAAAGAAAAGAAATTAATAAAATGATAAATTACATTTATAGTACCAATCCTGGAAAAATATTTAGCATATTTAATTCTTTATCTAATATTTCACCTTCACATATGCTAGATAGAAATTTATTTAATTTTGAAACATTATCTGATAATTCTTAAGAAATTTTTGAAGCATTCTCAATAATAAATCTTTTAATATAAGGAATATTATTTAATAAATTCATACTTATATTTCTAGTGTAACTAATTAATTTATATGAAGAATGAAACAAATTATATAATAAATCAGTAACAAAAATCATTTTATAAATGTTTATAGTTCGAATACTTTTATACTTCTTTAATATATAAAAATCACCAGCATGTCTAAATTTGTCTCTATTTGAAATTATCTCTACTAAAATTTTAGCATCTCCTAAACCTAAATTTAAACCTTGTCCTGCTAACGGGTGTATTTTATGTGCTGCATCGCCTATTAAAACTGCACCTAAATTACTTATAATATCTGATTTTACTAAATTTAAAGGAAAAATTTTTAAACTATTCATATTAATATTGATAATATTTCCCAATTTATTACTAATAATAGGATTAATTAAATTAATCAAATATTGTTTTTGAATATTTAAATCCATTTTTTGAATTTTAAAAAAATCTTTATTATTTAAGGATAAAACTATAGATACTTGATTATCTGTATTTGTACAATATATAGGTAATACTCCTAATATATTTTTCTCAAAAAACCATTGATATGCTATGTTATTATGATATTTTTCTACAGATATATTTGCAATGATTGCATTTGAATGATAGTCTTTTGAAGTAGATTGAATATTGAATATTTTTCTGATAGTTGATTTTGCACCATCAGCACCAACTATTAAATCTGCTTTGATAGCAGTACCATTATAAGTTTTCAATAATCCATTTGTATATTCTATACAATTATCATATATCCAAGGAATATCCATTTTTATAATTTCATTTAAAATAACTCTTTCTATTTCATCAGATTCCACTATCCATGATAATTCTGGCAACATTACATGCAAACAATCTAATTCTATAAATCCACCATTATCACCATAAATTTCCATAGAATTAACTGAGGTAATAGATGAATTAGATAATTTATTCCAAATATTTAATTCATCTAAAAAAATTTTACTAGATAATGATATAGCATATACCCTAGATATATTATCTTTTTTATAAAAATTATATTTTGGTGAAATAATTACTAAATTCTTTTGTTTTTTAGCAAACGCTAAAGCACAAGCTAATCCTACAATACCAGCTCCACAAATAGCTATTTCATAATTATTTTCCATAAAATAAACCTTTAATAAATATAATAATTTTTAACAATCTGTATAATTTAAATTATACTCTAAGTGTACTAATTTTTTACTATTTATATATTTGTTAAATTTACTTTATAAGGCATACATTAAATGAGTAATATAAAAATAGCACCTAGTATTTTGTCAGCTAATTTTACTTGTTTAGGAAAGGAAATAGAAGAAGTAACAAAATCAGGAGCTGATTGGATACATTTTGATGTTATGGATAATCACTATGTTCCTAATTTGAGTTTTGGACCTATAATATGTAAAGCTGTTAGAAAATCAACATCTATTCCTTTAGATGTTCATATTATGGCTAATAACATTGATGCGTTAATACCACAATTTGCAGATGCTGGTGCAGATATTATATCTTTTCATTGTGAAACTACTCCACATTTAGATAGAACAATTTCGTTAATTCATAAATATGGCTGTAAAGCTGGCCTTGCATTCAATCCATCTACTCCTTTACACTATTTAGATCATGTTTTATCTAATTTAGATTTAATTTTAATCATGTCAGTAAATCCTGGTTTTGCTAATCAACAATTTCTTGAATCTTCTTTAATTAAAATTAAATTAGTTAGAAAAATTATTGATGATCATATAAAAAATAGTGGTAAAAACATATTTTTAGAAGTAGATGGAGGCATCAAAACAGATAATATTGCAAAGATTAAAATTGCTGGTGCAGATATATGTGTTGCTGGATCAGCAATTTTTCATGCAGAAAATTATTCACAAGCAATCAATGCATTAAAAACTAAAGCTACAATAAATACAAATTAATTTTTTGTAAAAAATATCTTATAAATAAGATGTTTTATCAAAATTTATGGAGATAAAAAATAATGACTGAAATTGAATTTAAAGCCCTATCAGCAGAAGGATATAATAGAATTCCTATGATTTCAGAATTATATGCTGATTTAGATACACCTTTATCTATTTATTTAAAATTGGCTCATTCTGGTCCTAGATCTGGACGTATGAGCGGATTATTAGAATCAGTGGTAAGTGGTGATCGTTTTGGAAGATATTCTTTTATAGTTTTACCAGCCAGTACCGTAATAAAATCTGTTAATAATATTACAGAAGTCTTATTAAATGGAAAAATTATTGAAACTTATGAAGGTAATCCATTAGATTTTATAGAAGAATATAAATCCAGATTTAAGATAGCTTTAAGACCAGGAATGCCACGCTTTTGTGGTGGTTTAGCTGGATATTTTGGATATGATGCTGTAAGAAATATAGAAACTATTTTAGGTCCAGCTGTTAAGCCTTTCCCCGCTGGAATGGAAGAAGGAACACCTGATATATTATTAGTACATGTAGATGAACTAGCAATAGTTGACAATTTATCTGGTAGGTTATATTTAATTGTATATGCTGATACACAACATCCAGAAAGTTATTTTAAAGCTCAAAGACGATTATTAGAACTTAAAGATAAATTGAATTCTCAAGTAGAAATACCATATAGTCATGCTAGTATGCAAACTTTAGAAAATAGATCTTTTTCGAAGGAACAATATATAAAAGCTGTAAAAAAAGCTAAGGAATATATCACAAATGGTGATTTCATGCAAATTCAAATAGGTCAAGTTATAACTAAACCATTTCGTGATTCACCTATTTCATTATATAGAGCTTTAAGATCTATCAATCCATCTCCATATATGTATTTTTGGAATTTTGATACATTTCACATCGTAGGCTCTTCTCCTGAAATTTTAGTTCGCCAGGAAAATATATTATTAAAAAATGAAAAAAAATCCTCTATTACCATTAGACCACTTGCAGGAACTAGAAAAAGAGGATCTACTTCTGAAGAAGATCTTGCATTAGCAAATAATTTAAAAGAAGATATAAAGGAAGTAGCAGAACATGTAATGTTAATAGATTTAGCTAGAAATGATATTGGTAGAATATCTGAAATTGGTTCTGTGAAAGTCACTGATACCATGTCTATAGAAAAATATTCACATGTTATGCATTTAGTATCTAATGTTTCAGGTATTTTAAAAAATAATATGAAAAATACTGATGTTTTACGTGCAACTTTTCCTGCTGGTACATTAACTGGAGCACCTAAAGTTCATGCAATGGAGATAATAGATAAATTAGAACCAGTACGTAGAGGTATTTATGGTGGGGCAGTTGGTTATATGAGTTATAGTGGTGAAATGGATTTAGCAATAGCTATACGCACTGCTATTATAAAAAATGGTACACTATTTGTACAAGCATCAGCAGGCATAGTAGCCGATTCAGATCCAGAAAAAGAATGGGCTGAAACAGAATCTAAAGCTAGAGCTATATTGAGAGCTGCTGAACAAGTTCAATATGGTTTAGATGATCCAATATAATCAATATTATGGAGAAGAAATATTATGCTTTTAATGATAGATAATTATGATTCCTTTACGTATAATTTAGTACAGTATTTTGGTGAATTAGGTGAAACTGTAAAAGTAGTAAGAAATGACCAAATTACCATAGAAGGTATAAAATCTTTACGACCTGATCGTATTTGTATTTCCCCAGGACCTTGTTCTCCTAAAGAAGCTGGTATTTCTATTAATGTAATAGAAACATTTGCTGGTCAATTACCTATTTTAGGTGTTTGTTTAGGACATCAAGCTATAGGGGCTGCATATGGTGGATCTATAATAAAAGCTAAGGAAACTATGCATGGTAAAATCATAAAAATTACACATAATAACAAAAATATCTTTACCAATATACCTAGCCCTTATACTGTTACAAGGTATAATTCTTTAACTATAGATACCAAAAATTTTCCATCTTGTTTAGAAATAACAGCTACAGCACCAGATGGAGATATTATGGGTATATCTCATAAAACTTTTCAATTATTTGGTGTTCAATTTCATCCTGAATCTATTTTAAGTGAACATGGATATACTCTGCTTCGAAACTTTATTAAAATTAATAATGATAAAAGGAGCATAAAAAAATAATGACGAAAATTACTATAGAAGAAGCTTTAACACGTTGTATAGAGCACAGGGAAATATTTTATGATGAAATGCTAGATTTAATGAAGATGATTATTAATGGAAAATTATCTTCAAAACTAATAAGTGCTATTTTGATTGGTTTAAGAGTTAAAAAAGAAACTATTGGAGAAATATCTGCAGCTGCTCAAGTAATAAGAGAAATGTCATTTCAAGTTCCAATGCCTGATAAAGATAATTTATTAGATATGTGCGGTACTGGAGGTGATTCTACTAATACTTTTAATATTTCTACTGCAGCTATGTTTGTAGTTGCATCTTCTGGTGTAAAAGTAGCTAAGCATGGAAATAAAAGTGCATCTTCATCTTCAGGTAGTGCGGATGTTTTAGAAGCTTTAGGGGTTAATATTCATTTGAACTCAAATCAAGTAATAGAATGTATGCATGAAACTAATATCGGTTTTATGTTTGCTCCTCATTATAGTTTTGCTATGGAAAAAGTTTCCGCTATACGTAAAGAACTAAATGTTAGAACAATTTTTAATATACTTGGTCCATTAACTAATCCAGCAAGAGCATCGAATCAACTTATGGGTGTATTTCATCCTGATTTAGTTGGAATTCAGGCTCGTGTACTTAAAAAATTAGGATCCAAACATGTACTAGTAATTCATGGATTAGAAGGGATTGATGAAGCATCTTTAGGTGGAGCTACTATGGTAGGTGAACTTAAAGATAATAACATATTAGAATATCAAATACATGCAGAAGATTATGGCATTAATATGTCATCTTATAAAAATTTTATTGTAAAAAATAGAGAAGAATCTAGTCATATGATATTAGAAGCATTAAAAAACAAAAAAGGAGCTATTAGAGATATTGTAGCATTCAATGCTGGTCTTGCAATATATGCAGGTAATGGTGCATCTTCGATTAAAAATGGTATTCAAACAGCATTTGAAATGCTAGCTAATGGCGCTGCGTTTCAAAAATTAGAAGAATTTAAAAACTATACTAGGAAATTTGCAAAATGACAGATATTTTACATAATATAGTTAATAAAAAAAAAGAGAGATTAGCTCAAAATAAATTAAATTGTACTATATATGATTTAAAAGAAGAAATAAGTAATAAAAAATATGATATTAGAAATTTCCAAAATGCTTTAATAAATAAAATTAATTTAAAACAACCAGCAATTATTGCAGAAATTAAGCAAGCTTCGCCATCAAAAGGAATTTTAACTAATAATTTTAATCCTATTCAAATAGCTAAAAGTTACGAAGAAAATGGTGCTGCATGTTTATCTGTACTTACAGAAGAGCATTTTTTTAAAGGTTCTAAAAAATTTTTAACAGAATCAAAATTGGCTTGTAAAATACCAGTTTTAAGAAAAGATTTTATTATAGATGAATATCAAATATTCGAAGCAAAAGCAATTGGAGCTGATTGTATATTATTAATAGTATCTATATTAGATAGATATCAATTATTAGATTTTGAAAATATTGCAACAGAATTAGATATGAATATATTAGTAGAAGTTCATAATCAAAAAGAATTAGATTTAGCGTTTCAAATGAAAACTAATCTTATTGGTATTAATAATAGAAATTTACGTTCTTTTTCAACAGATTTAAATATCACACTCAATCTTTTAAAATATATTCCTAATGAAAAAATTATAATAACAGAAAGCGGTATATCAACTAAAGAAGATATATCACTTATGATGAAAAATAATGTAAATGCATTTTTGATTGGTGAATTTTTTATGAAACATGAAAATCCAGGAAATGCATTAAAATCTCTTATTAGATAAGTAATGCAATAAATTCTACATATTATTCTATTCTACAGTAACACTTTTAGCTAAATTTCTTGGTTTGTCTATATCTGTACCACGTATACGTGCTGTATGATATGCTAATAACTGTAATGGAATAGTATGTAATATAGGAGATAAGACACCGTAATGTTCAGGCATTCTTATCACATGTATACCATCACTTTCAAAAATTTTGCTATCAGAATCTGCAAATACATAAAGCATACCTCCTCTTGCTCTAACTTCATGCATATTAGATTTTAATTTTTCTAGTAAATAATCTTTTGGAGCAATAACTATAACTGGTATTTTATCTGTAATTAAAGCTAATGGTCCATGTTTTAATTCTCCAGCTGAATACGCTTCAGCATGTATATAACTAATTTCCTTTAATTTAAGAGCTCCTTCTAATGCAATAGGATAGTGAATGCCTCTACCCAAAAAAAGAATATTTTCTTTAACTGCAAAAATATTAGCCCAAGATATTATTTGCTTCTCTAGACATAAAACAGTATTGATTGCTAAAGGTAAGTGTCTTAAATATTTTAAATATATAGATTCTTGATTTTTATTTATAATATGATTATTTTTAGCTAATACTAAAGTTAATAAAAAAAGAGATACTAATTGTGTTGTAAAAGCTTTAGTTGAAGCGACACCTATTTCTACACCAGCTTTAGTAATATAGGATAATGAACATTCTTTCACTAAAGAACTAGCTTTGACATTACATATAGCAATAGTTTTTAACATTCCTAAACTTTTAGCATGTCTTAATGCATGCAAAGTATCAGCTGTTTCACCTGATTGAGATATAGCAATAATTAAATTATTTTTGTTAGGTACACTATCTCTATAACTATATTCACTGGCTATTTCTACTGAAACATGAATTTTAGCTATTGATTCTAGCCAATATTTAGCAGTTAAGCCAGCATAATAGCTAGTTCCACAGGCTATTATAAGAATATTTTTTACATTATCTAAAATATTATTTTTTTTATAATTATAAAAAATATCAGAATTGATAGTATTAATATCTTGTAAACAATCGCTTACAGCTCTAGGTTGTTCAAATATCTCCTTTTGCATATAATGCGTATATTTTCCTAAGTTTACTGCATTAATATAATGTTCTGTAGAATAATATTCCTTTCTATCAACATTCCTACCTTTTGCATCTAATATAGAAATATTATCAAGACCTAAATCTACTAAATCACCATCTTCTAAGCAAATCATCTTTTTCGTTATATCTAATAATGCAATTTCATCAGATGCTAGTAGTTTATTATTTTCACTAATACCAATAAGTAATGGAGAACCTTGTTTCACAGCTATAATTCTATTCGATTCATTATTACATAATACTGCTATAGAATATGTGCCTTTTAATAATGAAACTGCATTTTTCACAGCTAATAAAAAATTTTTTTTATAAAAATAATGTATTAAATTTGCAATAACTTCAGTATCTGTTTGAGTCCTAAATAAATAACCATTATCAATTAAATTATTACGTAATTCTTCATAATTTTCTATTATGCCATTATGAACAACACATATAATACAATTTTTTTTATTTTCATCAGAAAAATGAGGATGTGCATTATTAGTGCTAGGAATACCATGTGTAGCCCATCTTGTATGAGCTATTCCAGTTGATCCAAATAAATTATCATTTTTAACTTGCTCCCGTAATTCAGTAACTCTTCGCATACTTCTAGCTCTTTTAATAAGACCTGAAGAAGATAAAGCTATACCACAAGAATCATATCCACGATATTCTAATCTAGATAGTCCATTTAATAAAATATTGGTTACATCATTTTTGGAAATTGCCCCAATAATTCCACACATATATATTTCCTATATAAATAAGATATCTATGAAAAATAATGATTTAAAATTTTTCATAGATTAATAGATATTATTATACATAATATCTATTAATCTTGATCGGTTTACTTGATAAATTTATTTTTTATTATTTTTATTTCTATTCCATTCTCGTATAGACTTCTGAGAAACACGTGATATTGTTAATTGATTTTCAGGAGCATCTTGAACAATTGTACTTCCAGCACCAATAGTAGCATTTTTACCAATAGAAACAGGTGCAATTAATTGCGAATCAGATCCAATGAAAGCATTATCTCCAATAATAGTTTTATATTTATGAAATCCATCGTAATTACATGTAATAACACCAGCACCTATGTTAACATTTTCTCCAATTTCAGTATCTCCGATATAAGATAGATGATTAGTTTTACTATTTGGCCCAATAATAGAGTTTTTAATTTCTACAAAATTACCAATTTTAACATTTTCATGTAATATGACATTTGGACGCAAATGTGCAAATGGACCAATTTGCACATTTGCGTTAATTTTTGATTTTTCAATATAACTATATGCATAAATTTTTGAATTGGTGCCAATAATAGAATCCTCAATTATACAATATGGACCAATATATGATCCCTGAGATAATTGTATATTACCTATAAATATACAACCTATATCTATAAATACATCTTTTTCACAATACAATTTACCTCTTATATCAATACGATTGGGATCTGATATCAAAACTCCCTGTTTTAGTAAAACATCAGCTTGATATTTTTGCCACATTCTTTCCAAAAAAGATAATTCATTAGGACTATTAACACCTAATGCTTCCCACAAAAAATTTGGCTGTAATGAGTTGATAATTGCCTTATCCAAAAATGCTATTTCAATAATATCTGTTAAATAATATTCTTTTTTTACATTATAATTTTTAATTAAATTTAACCATTTTATTAACTTTGAAGTTTTAATAGATAAAATTCCTGTGTTAACTTCTTTAATGTTAAGTTCATTCTCTGATGCATCTTTATGTTCCACTATTTTGCATATATTATTTTTATTGTCTCTAATGATACGTCCATATCCATATGGCTCATCTAATCTGTTTGTAAGGATTGTTAAATCAATAGTGCTATCAATAAGTTTTTTTAATGTCTTATCTCTAATTAATGGCATATCACTATAAAGTATTAAAGTTTTATTATTTTCACTATTATTTTGCTTTAAATATGGAATAACTTGCATAACAGCATGTCCAGTACCAAATTGTTCTTTTTGAGAAATAAAAGTTACATCATCATAATTTTTCAATATAGTTCTGACAAATTCTTCTTTATACCCAACAACTATGAATATTTGGTCTGGTTTTAAGAGTCTTACACTATCTATTAAATAATCAATAAAATAACGTCCAGATAATTTATGAAGAGCTTTTGGAATATTAGATTGCATGCGACTGCCTTTTCCTGCAGCTAATATTATAATATTTAGCATATTAAAACCTTACGAAAATTTTTAAAATCAAATATAATTAATATTACTAAAAAAATTTTAATATTTATAATATTAAATTTATATTTATGTCAAAAAATCTTTTATTTCTTAATAAACTATATTACATATTTAATCAATTAATTTTATCAGCACAAGAAAAACCAAAAGTAAATAAATTGATTACTTTTATTTCAAATTATCCATGTGGTATTACTGATATAGATATTAGTTATCTTATACATGATGCAAAGTTAGGTATTATAATAAATAATTGTTTATTTATAGGTCGAAAATTAATAACAAAAAAAGAATTAAATAATATTATTTATGAAATATCTATTCTTTTAGAGAGAGAAAATATTATACAAAAAACTTCTATAGAATTTTTGGATGTATTTTCGAATTATGGAAATATTATTTGTAAAATACCAAGATCTATAGTGAGAATACTAGGTTTACATACAAAAGCAGTTCATTTAAATGGATTCACTAAAAATAATAAAATATATATTTCTCAAAGAAGTGTAAAAAAAATTATTAATCCTAATAAATTAAATACTTTAGTTAGTGGATTAGTAAGTCATAATGAAAAAGTTAATGTTACATTAGAAAGAGAATCTTTTGAAGAAGCAAAGATATATAAAAATCAACTATATAATAGGAGTAAAATTAAAAAATTAATTAATATTTATAAAAATATTGATTATGGTTTTCAAAATGAAGAAATATTATCAAGTAATTGTTTATTTAACATAAATCAACAATTTAAAAACCAAGATGGTGAAATATCAAATTTTTTTTTATTATCATATGAAGATTTATTATATTTAATTACAAAAAAATATTTTACTATTGAATCTTCATTAGTATTATTAGATTATTTAATTTCATACTATAAATATAAGATTAAATAAATTACTCTGTTAATAATAATTTCATTTTTTTCATAGCAGATGTCTCTATTTGACGAACACGCTCTGCAGAAATGCCAAATTCATTAGCTAAATCATGTAATGTTTTATTATTTTCACTTAACCAGCGCTCTTCTATTATGCGCTTAGATCTTGAATCTAATTCATTTAAAGCATTTTTTAGTTTATCACCATGTAATAATTCTATATTCATTTTTTCTATAATATTACTAGGTTCTAAACGACTGTTATCTGATAAATAAGAGATATAATTATCTTCATCATCTTTACTATCTATTGAAAGATCTTGGCCAGAAAATCTTACTTCCATGTCACTAATTTCTTCTGGTTTAACATTTAAAGATTTTGCAATATTTAATATTTGTTTGGGTGATAATGTATGATCATCTGGTTTCATACTTCTAAGATTAAAAAAAATCTTCCTTTGAGCTTTAGTAGTAGCAATCTTTACTAATTTCCAGTTACGTATAATAAATTCATGAATTTCTGCTTTAATCCAATGAACAGCAAAGGACATAAGTCTAACTCCACGAGTAGGATCAAATCTTTTTACAGCTTTCATCAACCCAATATTACCTTCTTGTATTAAATCAGCATGAGATAGTCCATAACCTAAATATTGCCTGGCTATAGATATTACCAATCTTAAATGGGAAATTACTAATTCTTTGGCAGCATCAATATCTCCATGATCTCTTAAATTAATTGCTAATTCAATTTCTCTTTCCTGGGTTATCAATGGAAAATTATTTACAACATTAATATAAGTTTCAATTGATCCTAAAGCACCAGGATTACATATTGCTTTAGATAATGTTTCATTAGACACTATTAATGATGTTTTAGATTTTTTCATGAATTGAATCTTAATAAAAATACTAAGTATTGATTTTAAAAATTTTTGTTATATTATAATTTAATGAATAAGTATAATACACAAAAATTATTTTTGATTAAAAATTATTTTTTGATTCATAAGTGATATTTATTAGATAATAATTTATCATGATCATTTGAAAGGCCTTTAGTAATAGAAAATAAAATATATACACTCTAGTATTTTATATGAATTCTACATATAAATAATCATATTCTATATCTTTTATGCTTAGAAAATATTGAATTAACAATATTAATTAACTATTAAATTATATATTTAAATACTTATTATCTTTTTATGTCAAAGAATAACAGTAAAAATTCTAAATCAATATTAACCTTTGATAATGTATCAATAGGATATAATGATATACCAATTTTAGAAAAAATAAATATCAATATAGAGCCTGGCAAAGTAATGGCTATTATGGGATCTTCAGGATCAGGTAAAACTACTTTGCTGCGTGCAGCAACTGGACAGATATTAGCTCAAAAAGGAATTATAAGTATTTTTAATAAAAATATAAGTAATATTTCACTTTCTGAATTAAATCAATTAAGAAAAAAAATTGGTGTACTATTTCAACATGGAGCATTATTTACAGATTTAAATGTATTTGATAATGTTATGTTTCCATTAAAAGAGTGTAAATATCTTACATATAAAAACATGTGTGATATCACATTCAATAAACTAGAAAAAGTAGGACTAAAACATGCAGCACATTTAAATATTTCATCTTTATCTGGTGGTATGATTAAAAGAGTTGCACTAGCAAGGGCAATAATTTTAGAGCCAGAATTAATATTTTATGATGAACCATTTTCAGGATTAGATCCTATATCTGTTGGTATTATTGCTAAATTGATAAGATCATTATCAGATGAATTAGGGTGTGCTTCTATTATGATTACTCATAATGTTAATGAATCATTATCTATAGCAGATAATGTACATATAATAGGTCATGGAAATTTTATAGCTAGCGGTACACCTAAAAGTTTATTAAATTCTAGTGATCCATATGTTATACAATTTTTAATGGGAAAAGATAATGGCCCTATTCAATTTGAATACCCAAAAACTTATGCATTTGAAAAATGGTTATTGGACGAAGGAATTATTGAGAACTATGATTAAAATATTAAAAACAATAATATCGTTTTTAAAAAAAAAAATAATATTTGCATACATGTATATTCATGAGCGTATTAAATTTTTATTAACTATTATGTTAAATTGTCACATTATAATTAGTCGACCTAAACTTATTATAGACCAAATTTTTTTTATAGGTAATAAATCTATATCTATTATATCAGCATCAGGATTATTTGTGGGTCTTGTATTAGGTTTACAAGGATATCATCATCTAAAACGTTATGGAGCTGAGCAAACTTTAGGATTAGTTGTTGGATTATCTTTAATTAGAGAGCTTGGACCTGTTATAACATCATTATTATTTACAGGTAGGGCTGGCACTTCTATAACAGCAGAAATAGGTTTAATGCAGATTGGAGAGCAAATTTCAGCAATGGAAATCATGTCTATTAATCCAATAAAAAGAATATTAGCCCCAAGATTTTTAGCTGGGATTATTTCAATCCCAATATTAGTATCTATATTTAATGTAATTGGTATTTTAGGCGGTTGGATAATAGGTGTATTATTTTTTGAAATAGATAACTCAATGTTTTGGACATTAATGCAAGAAGGTATAGATTCACGTGATATATTAAATAGCTTAATAAAAAGTATAATTTTTGGTTTTGCTATATTATTTACTACTTTATTTGAAGGAATGAAATCTAAGCATAGTCCTTCAGGAGTTGCGCTAGCAACTACTAAAACTGTAATTATTGGATCACTTTATATATTAGTATTAGATTTATTACTTACTACTATAATGTTTATTAACTAATTTAAAATTTTAATATGTCAAAACAAAAAACAGATTTATTTGTAGGTATTTTCATAGTAATAGGTATAATATCTATTATATTTTTATTTATTAAAGTAAGTAGTTATAAAAGTTTATCATTAAAATCAACATACACAATAAATGCTAAATTTGATAATATTGGTAATTTAAGGAAAAATTCTCCAGTAAAATGTTCAGGTGTCATTGTTGGTCGAGTGTCTAACATAAAATTAGATCAAGAACTATGTCAAGCTTTAGTTATTATGAAAATAGAAAATCAATATAAATTTTCTAAAGATACTTCAGCAAATATTTTTACATCTGGATTATTAGGAGAACAATATGTTGGTTTAAGTTATGGAGAAAGCACTGAATTACTATCAGATAATGATGAAATTATTTATACACAAAGTTCAATTGTATTAGAAGAATTAATTGGTAAGTTAATTTATTCTTCAATATCTAAATAAAATGTTTTTTTATAAAAAATCAAAAATATTTTTGTGATATATGGAATATTAAGTATGAATATTAAAAAATATAGAACGAAAATATTAAAGTTTCTATTAATTTCATGTTATTTAATAATATCTGGATGTTCTATAAATCAGGATAATATAGATCCTTTTGAAAAATATAATAGAGTAATTGACAAATTTAACGAAAAATTAGACAAAAATTTAGTTTGTCCAATTACTAATAATTATACATACTTTATGCCAAAACTAGCTCGTCAAGGTATTAACAATTTTTTTAGTAATATTGATGATTTGTGGTCTGCATTTAATTTCATATTGCAAGGCCATGGATTAGAGGGATCAAATAGTTTAGGAAGATTTATGCTAAATACTACTATGGGATTAGGTGGTGTTTTTGATATAGCATCATCTAATGGTTCTTTTAAATATCATAATGATTTTGGTATTACACTAGCAGTATGGGGAATAAAACAAGGACCTTATCTAGTTTTACCAATATTAGGACCTTGTTCTGTTAGAGATGGATTAGGGTTAATGGGTAGCTTGTTTATAAGTACATTTGGTGAAAATTACATATGTTACTATAATAATCACTGTAATATGAATTACATTAAAACTTTATATTTTTTAAATGAACGAGAAAAAATAAATAATAAAACTAAACTTATTAATCTAATTGCTCTTGATAAATATAGTTTAATAAGAGATTCATATTTTCAATATCGTGACTCTTTCATATTGGATAAATTTAAAAATAATTCTGTCGAATATACAGATTAAATATATATAAAATCAATGAAAAAAATTATTATGGATTTAAAAAAAAAATTAATTGCTATCAAGTATATAAAAAATAGATTACCTTTAATCATTTTAACTATTTGCATGATTACATGTTTATTTGGAATCGCAAATGCTAATAATTCTGAAAAATCATTACAACCAGAACAGTTTATAGCAAATGTTATAAATCCAGCACTTTTTGAACTAAAAAAGAATCATAAAATAGATAATGAAGATAAAAAAAGGATTGTAGAAAAATATATATTACCATACATTAATTTCGAAAAAAGTACTAGATTAGCTTCAGGTAAATATTGGGAAAATATGAATACTAATCAAAAAATAGAACTATCAAAAGCTTTTCGTAATACATTGATAGTTGCATATAGTGGTGCAATTTCTAAGATTAATAATCATACAGAGATTAAAATTTTTCCTAATAGATCAAATAATCTTTCAGATGTTATTATTAGAACTTTAGTTATTCAAAATAAAGCATCTACATTAAAAGTAGGTTATAGAATAGAAAAAGATAAAAATACATGGAAAATATATGATGTTAATATAGAAGGTATATGGCTTGTTGAAAGCTATAAAAATCAGTTTAAACAAATTTTACAAACAACAAATGTAGAAAATTTGATTAACCAACTAAATAAAAATAATTAATAATATTTTTAAAATAAATTATGATAGCTTTAAATATCCAAAATGTTTTTAAAACATACCAAACAAATTCTGCTATAAGAAAAATTTTTCATAAAAATACTTCAAAAGATATTAATTATGTATTAAATAATATTAATTTAAAAATTGAACAAGGAGAATTTTTTGGATTATTAGGTCCAAATGGTGCAGGAAAAACAACTTTAATATCTATATTAGCAGGCTTAATTAAATATACAAAAGGTCAAATTTCAGTATGTGGATATGATTTATCTAAAAATCATAAAATAATAAGAAGGTTAATTGGTATTGTGCCTCAAGAATTAGTTTTTGACCCTTTTTTTAATGTTATAGAAACACTAAAATTGCAATCTGGATATTTTGGAATAAAAAATAACGATAAATGGATAAAAGAAATATTAGAAAATTTAGGATTAGCTGAAAAATCATATACCAATATGAGGTATTTATCTGGTGGAATGAAAAGAAGGGTATTAGTAGCTCAAGCACTAGTACATAAACCCCCAATAATCATATTAGATGAACCTACTGCAGGAGTAGATATTAATTTACGAAAAACATTATGGGATTTTATTGTAAAATTAAACAAAAATGGTCATACAATACTATTAACTACTCATTATCTAGAAGAAGCAGAATCTTTATGTAATAGAATAGCAATTTTGAAAAAAGGTAATATTATTGCATTAGATAAAATAGATTCATTAATTATAAACTCTAACAGTAAAGATTTAGATCAATTTTTTACAAAAATAACTCAATAACACTTTATATAAAAATACAAGGGATATATATGGTTAAGCAAATATCATATTCTAATTATGATAAATATCATTTTGGATTTATAACTTTATTGAATAAAGAACTGTTAAGATTTTATAAAGTAAGTTTTCAAACAATAGCAGCTCCTATAATGAATGCTATGCTTTATTTATTAATTTTTTCACAAGTATTGAATGATAAAATTATATATGATAGCGTAGGTTATTTGAATTTTATTATTCCTGGATTGATTATTATGACTATTATGCAAAATGCTTTTTCTAATCCATCTTCTTCTATTTTGCAAAGTAAAATATCAGGTAATTTAATTTTTATTTTGATTACTCCTTTGACAAATATAGAAATATTATTAGCATATTTATTAGCAGCAATAGTACGTGGAATTATAGTAGGTGTATGCGTATTTTTTACATCTTATCTAATATATAATAATATTTATATTCATAATATTTACTGGGTGTTGAGTTTTTCTATTTTAGCAAGCGGGATAATGGGAATATTAGGCATAATAGCTGGCATTTATACAGAAAAATATGATCAATTAGCAGCTTTTCAAAATTTTTTAATAACACCATTAACTATGCTTTCAGGTGTTTTTTATATAAAAGGTACTTTACCAAAATTTTGGCAACAATTATCTACTTTAAATCCAATTTTTTATATAATCGATGGGTTTAGATATGGATTTTTATTAAAATCTGATACGTCACCATGGATAAGCTTATTAATTGCTACTAGTATTTTTATAATTTTATTTATATATGCTATTTTACTATTATCTTATGGTAACAAATTAAAAAATTAATATCAAATGAATGATAACAATCATATTTCTGAAAACATAAAAAAGATAATTTCACTTAAATTTACTAATAGTAGTATAAATGTAACAAATTATGATGCAAATGTATCTATAGTAATAATAAGTCAATTATTTGAAAAAAAGTCTTTAATAGAGCGTCATACTATGGTTTACAATATCTTAAAACATATGATAGATAGTAAAGAAATACATTCTTTATCATTAAAAACATACACAATGAACGAATATATGAAAAAATCTAATGGAAAAATTATTAATAAATGGTAACAAAGATTTAAATGGTGAAATATCAATTTCTGGTTCTAAGAATGCAGCTTTACCTATAATATTTGCAACTTTACTTTCTCATAAACCAATTCTAATAAATAATATTCCTAAATTACAAGATGTTAATATATCTCTAAAATTATTAAAACATTTTGGTTCAAAAATTCAATATTATGATCAACATTCAGTGTGTTTAGAATCTAATTCATTAATTAGTTTAGATGCACCATATGAATTAGTTAAAAAAATGAGAGCATCTATTCTATCTTTAGGTCCATTATTAACTAGATTTGGTGAAGTGAAAGTTAGTTTACCAGGTGGGTGCGCTATTGGACAAAGACCTGTAGATCAACATATTTCTGCCTTAAAAAAAATGGGAGCTAAGATTTGTATTGATCATGGATTTATAATTGCTAAATGTAATAAATTAAAAGGTTGTACTATTAAAAATAATATAGTTTCTGTAACTGGTACTGAAAATATCATGATGGCGGCTGTTCTTGCTGAAGGTACTACAATAATAGAAAATGCAGCTTGTGAGCCAGAAATAGTAGATCTTGCAAATTTTCTTATTCAAATTGGAGCTAAAATTTATGGACATGGCACTCCAAAAATTATTATAGATGGAGTACATTCTTTGCATGGAGTTTCATATAAAATATCTTCAGATAGAATAGAAGCAGGTACATTTATGTGTGCTGTAGGTGCTACAAAAGGTGATATTTTATTAAAAAATGTTAATCCATTAGAAATGAAAGCTACTATTTCAATATTGAGGTCAGCTGGTTTAAATATATCTACAGGAGATAATTGGATTAGATGTCAAATGTTTGATAAACCTTTACCTATAAATTTTGAAACTGACATATATCCTGGCATTCCAACAGATATGCAAGCACAATTAATGGCTTTAAGTACCGTTGCAAAAGGTAAATCTTTAATTATTGAAAATATATTTGAAAATCGTTTTATGCATGCACAAGAATTATGTAGATTAGGAGCTAATATAGATATAAATGGAAATAAAGCAACTATATATGGTGTAAATTATTTATCTGGTACAAATGTATTAGCTACAGATCTTAGAGCATCTGCTAGTCTTATTATCGCTGGATTATCAGCTAAAGGAGAAACATTAATAGAAGACATCTATCATCTTGATAGGGGTTATGAAAATATGGAATTTAAATTAAATTCTATTGGTGCAGATATCAAACGTATAATTTATGATGAGGATTGATATGAAAAATGTTAATAATATATTAACATTAGCTTTGTCTAAAGGTCGTATTTTTAAAGAAACAATACCATTTTTAACTGATGCAGGTGTCATCATACATGATGATCCAGAAACTTCTAGAAAATTGATATTGAATACTAATAATCCAAAATTAAGATTGATAATAGTTAGAGCTTCCGATGTTCCAACATATGTTCAATACGGTGCAGCTGATTTTGGTATAGCAGGTAAAGATGTATTGCTTGAACATGAATCATATCCATCAGGTACTTTATATCAACCAATTGATTTAAATATTGCTAAATGTAAATTAGCTGTAGCAGTAAAAAATGGATTCAATTATCATGAAATGGTAAAACAAGGAGCAAGATTAAGAGTAGCTACTAAATATACTAAATCAGCTAGAGAACATTTTGCAAAAAAGGGAGTATATATAGACTTAATAAAATTATATGGCTCTATGGAATTAGCCCCTTTAGTAGGTCTTGCTGATGCAATAGTAGATTTAGTATCAACAGGTAACACATTAAAAGCTAATAATTTAATAGAAGTAGAAGAAATTATGACAGTATCTTCTCGGTTAGTTGTAAATAGAGCTTCTTTGAAAAATAATGAAAAACATTTGAGACCATTTTTAGAAGTATTTGCAAAAGCAACTATTTAACCATTTATTATAAAAATAGATTATAAAAGCTCAATTATGAAAATTATCAATCGATTATCTGCTAAAGATCCTAATTTCAAATTAGATTTAGCTAAATTACTAAATATAGATACTCAACAAAATAACCAAATTACTATTGCAGTGTCTAAAATACTTTCAGATATAAAAGAAAAAGGTGATCTATCTTTATTAGAATATACTAATAAATATGATAGATTAAATATTAAATCAGTAGATTTATTAGAAATTCAAAAAATTAAATGGAAAGAAGCTTTTGATAATTTAAAATTAGAGCAAAGAAGTAATTTAGAAAAAGCAGCAGAAAGAATAAAACAATATCATCAAAAACAAATAATGAATTCATGGAGTTATAAAGACGAATATGACAATATATTAGGTCAAAGAATATCTCCATTAGAAAAAGTAGGATTATATGTTCCTGGTGGTAAAGCAGCATATCCTTCGTCAGTTATGATGAATGCTATTCCAGCTAAAGTAGCTGGTGTAAATGAATTAATTATGGTCTCACCAGCCACAAATGGAATAATAAATTCATTAGTATTATCCGCAGCTTTTTTAAGTAATGTAGACAGATTGTTTACTATAGGAGGAGCGCAAGCAATAGCTGCATTAACATATGGTACTAATTTAATACCTGCTGTAGATAAGATAGTAGGTCCAGGAAATAGCTATGTAGCAGAAGCAAAAAGACAAGTCTTTGGCAAAGTTGGTATTGATATGATAGCAGGCCCTAGTGAAATACTTATTATTTGTGATGGTAAGACACCTATTGAATGGATTGTTATGGATTTATTTTCACAAGCAGAACATGATGAGCTAGCACAATCTATATTATTATGCCCAGACATACAATATCTGAATAAAATAGAAGCTAAAATAAAGGAACTTTTACCTAACATGCCTCGCAAAGAAATAATTGCTTCTAGTTTATATAATAGAGGATTATTAATTTTAGTAGAAAATTTAGAACAAGCTTGTAATATTTCTAATTTTATTGCTCCAGAGCACTTAGAAATATCTACAGAATTTCCTAACGAATTAATGAAATTTATCAAGCATGCTGGATCTATATTTTTAGGTAAATTTTCTTCTGAATCATTAGGTGATTATTGTGCTGGACCAAATCATGTATTACCTACTTCAAGAACTTCTAGATTTTCATCTCCTTTAGGAGTATATGATTTTCAAAAACGTTCTAGTTTTATTAATGTATCTCCTAATGGTGCGAATGAATTAGGAAAAATAGCAAACAGTTTAGCACAAGAAGAAGGTTTACAAGCACATGCTCTTAGTGCTCATTATAGAATAAATTATTAATTTTAATAAATAAACAATTATTATGCGTATATCTGAAATTCATCGTGTAACTAGTGAATCTAATGTCAAAATCATTATTAATATAGATGGTACAGGAAAAAAAAATATATCAACTGGCATACCTTTCTTAAATCATATGATAGAGCAAATTGCTTTACATGGACAATTTGATATTGAAATTCAAGCTAAAGGTGATATAGACATAGATTATCATCATACAGTAGAGGATATTGGAATTACCTTAGGTATGGCTTTAAAAAAATCTATAGGATATAAATCAGGTATTAATAGATATGGTTATGCATATATACCACTAGATGAATCACTTTCAAGAGTAGTAGTTGACTTGTCTGGGCGTCCTGGATTATATTACAAAGTAGATTTTAAACGTTCACTTGTAGGTAAATTTGATGTTGATCTTATAAAAGAATTTTTTCAAGGATTAGTTAATCATGCGCTGCTAACTTTACATATTGATAATATTAAGGGTGATAATGTTCATCATCAAATTGAAACTATTTTTAAAGCTTTTGGTAGATCGCTAAAGATGGCTGTTGCTGTTGACGAAAAAATTATCGATTTAGTACCATCTACTAAAGGTATTTTATAAATATAAAATAGACAAGAATAATGAAATCAACCAATATAGTTATAGTAAATTATGGTATGGGTAATTTGCATTCCATAGCCAGAGCAGTAAATCATGTATCTTCACATACAAATATTGTTATTAGTAGTAAAAAACAAGATATAGAAAAAGCAGATAAAATCATACTACCAGGTCAAGGTGCTATGCGTGACTGTATGTTAAATTTGAAAAATTATGATTTATTGGATTCCATATTAAATATATTAAAAAATAAACCATTATTTGGAATATGTGTTGGACAACAAATGTTATTTAGTAAAAGTGAAGAAGGAGATGTTCATTGTCTAAATTTTTTACCAGGAATAGTAAAACATTTTCGTAGTAATAATTTATTTTTAAATAATGATATAAAATTAAAAGTACCACATATGGGTTGGAATACAGTACAACAAAATGTTAAACATCATATGTGGAAAGGTATTCCAAATAATGAATTTTTTTATTTTATTCATAGTTATTACGTAATACCAGAAGAATCTTCTATAATAGCTAGTACTTCTTCTTATGGCATTACTTTTGCATCTGCAATTATAAAAGATAATGTTTTTGCAACCCAATTTCACCCAGAAAAAAGTTCTAATTATGGCTTAATGTTATATAAAAATTTTATTGAGTGGCAGCCATAAAATATTAGATAGTATAAAAATACCTTATAATTAACTTTTAATAAAATATAAAATTATGTTATTAATTCCAGCAATTGATCTTAAAGATGGACAATGTGTTCGCTTACGTCAAGGCAAACTTGACAATGTTACAATATTTTCTGAAGAACCTCATTTAATGGCTTTAGATTGGTGCAACAAAGGAGCTAAAAGACTACATATTGTAGATTTGGATGGAGCTGTTTCAGGAAAGCCTAAAAATAATATAGCTATTAAGAATATTATAAAAAATATTGATAATGAAATTCCTATACAATTAGGTGGTGGTATTAGAGAGCTCAATACTATAGAATATTACTTAGATTTAGGTATTTCATATATTATAATAGGTACAGCAGCAATTAAAAATCCTGGATTTTTACATGATGCATGTGCAGCTTTTCCCGGTAAAATTATTGTTGGCTTAGATGCTAACAATGATAAAATAGCTATTGATGGATGGAGTAAATTAACACGTCATAATATATTGGATATAGCTAAAAAATTTGAAGATTATGGTTGTGAAGCTATTATATATACAGATATAAGCAGAGATGGTATGTTATCTGGTGTTAATATTGAATCAACATCTAAGTTAGCAAAACATGTAAAAATTCCAGTATTTGCTTCTGGTGGTATAGTAAATTTAGATGATATAAAATTACTATGTTCTGCCAAGGATGATGGTATTAGTGGCGCTATACTTGGTCGAAGTGTATATGAAGGCACTTTGAATTTTCAAGAAGCTCAAAAATTAGCAGATGATCTATCAAAATGAATAAATTGAATAATATAGTTAATAAAAGTAATTTATCATGCAGAATAATTCCATGTTTAGATGTAGCTAATGGAAGGGTAGTTAAAGGTATAAATTTTATTAACTTAAAAGATGCTGGTGATCCTGTAGAAATAGCAAAAAGATATAATGATTCCGGTGCTGATGAATTAACATTTTTAGATATTACAGCAACTCATGAAAAAAAAGATTTAATCTTTCATATTATAGAAAAAGTTGCTTCTCAAGTTTTTATACCATTAACTGTAGGTGGTGGAATTAAAGAAATATCTGATATTAAAAAATTATTAAATTCTGGAGCTGATAAAGTTAGTATTAACAGTGCTGCAATATTAAACCCTAATTTAATTTCAGAAGCAACAAATTATTATGGTTCTCAGTGTGTAACAATTGCTATAGATGCACGTAAAGTTTCTAAAAGTAATGAACAAGATAGATGGGAAGTTTTTACTCATGGAGGGCGTTATGCTACTGGATTAGATGCTATAAAGTGGGCAAAAAAAGTCACTGATTTAGGAGCCGGAGAAATATTATTAACAAGTATGGATAGAGATGGTACAAAATCAGGTTTTGATATTGAATTAATAAGTAAAATATCAAAAGTTACTAATGTTCCAATAATTGCTTCTGGTGGGGTAGGAAATTTACAGCATATTGTAGATGGAGTCTTATTAGGGCATGCTGATGCTATACTTGCTGCAAGTATTTTTCATTTTGGTCAATATTCTATATATGATTGTAAAAAATTTATGCAAAATAATAATATTTGTGTAAGGATATAACCATATGTACAAAAATGATAAAAATCAACAGGAGTGGTTAAATGAAATTAAATTTGATGAAAATGGATTAATACAAGTAATTATTCAGGATATTAATAGTAAGATATTATTAATGTCAGCTTGGATGAATATAGAAACTTTGCAAGAGTCTTTAAATACTGGTTATACTGTTTATTGGTCAAGATCTAGAAAACAAATATGGCATAAAGGATATTTATCTGGAAATTTTCAAATAATTAGAGAAATTAGACTAGATTGCGATGGTGATGTTATATTAATGCAAGTAGAACAAATTAATTCTATTTCTTGTCATACTGGTCGTAATAGTTGTTTTTTTCGTAAATTAGTACAAAAAAATAATAATGAATTTATATGGGATATAGTGGATAATGTAATAAAAGATCCTAAATTAATATATTCTTCAAAGGATAAAAATGAATAATAAAATAATCAATACCAATGATGTATTATCAAATTTAGCTAATATTTTAGAATCTAGATTATCAGAAATAGATAATGATTCAAATACAAAAGGATCTTATACATCACAATTATTTATGAATGGACCTGATGCATTTTTAAAAAAAATTGGTGAAGAATCTACTGAATTAGTAATGGCTGCAAAAGATAATATTTCTAGTAAAATAGTTAGTGAAATGGCTGATTTATGGTTTCATTGTTTAGTTTTATTATCTTACTATAAATTACGTCCAGAAGATATTTTAGTTGAACTAAAACGTAGAGAAGGAATATCTGGTATAACTGAAAAAAATAGTAGAACAAAAATTTAAATTATTGGGTTGCATAATGCAAAATAATTGTTTATTCTGTAATATAGCTAAAGGTATCATTAATTCAGAAAAAGTATACGAAGATGATGAATTTATAGCTTTTAATGATATTAAACCAATAGCAAAAATTCATATACTTTTAATACCAAAAAAGCATATTATATCTATGCAATATATTGATGATAGTGATACAGAATTGTTAGGTAAAATGATGATATTAATTTCTAAAATTGCTAAATTACATTGTAATATAAATGGATTCAGATTAATAAATAATTCTGGTTTTATAGCAAAACAAGAAATTATGCATTTGCACTTTCATATTATTAGTGATAGTAATATTTTGAAATAAGTGGAAACAAATTTCCATAAAATATTGTTATTTAATCTTCATGTATAATATAAAAAATTTTTACTTATTAGATTGGTTAGAAAATACTCTAAATTCTAATAGCATAAAAAATGATTATGCTCCTAATGGAATGCAAATAGAAGGTGATACTAATATCTCTAAAATTTTATTTGGTGTTACTTTAAATGAGCAATTAATAAAGTTAGCTATTAAAAATAAAGCAAATGCTATCATCACTCATCATGGATTATTAAATTATAAAGAAAATATTGTTGTAAAAGGAATAAAACGTAATCGTTTGAAATTAATTTTAAAAAATAATATAAATATATTTTCTTATCATTTACCATTAGACGTTCACATATCTTTAGGTAATAATTATCAATTAGCAAAATTACTCGATTTACATCCAATTCTATGTAAAAATCAATTACCATTAACTTATTGTAATGGATTATTATGGATTGGTACTTCTAAAAAAATTAATAATATAAAAGATCTATGTATCTTAATAGAAAAAAAATTAAATAGAAAACCTTTATATATTGGCCCAAAAAATAAAATTATAAATAAAATAGCTTGGTGTACTGGAGCAGGACAAAAAATGTTTAGTGATGCTATAGAGTTAGGTGCTGATGTATATATCACAGGAGAAATTTCAGAATCAAGTGTACATTTAGCTAGAGAAAATAATGTAGGATTTATAAGTGCTGGTCATCATGCTACAGAAAGATATGGAGTAAAAGCTTTAAGTCAATATATAATGGAAAAATTAAACATTGAAACACAATTTGTTGACATAGATAATCCTATATAAATGAAAGAAATTTACATTTATATAGGCAAAGATATTTTATGGTATAAATTATATATTATATATATCAAAAGGAAAGCATAATGATGGTACTGTATTCTGGGACTATTTGTCCTTTTTCACAAAGATGTAGATTTGTTTTATTTGAGAAATGGATGGATTTTGAAATTAAAGATATTGATATATTAAATAAACCTAACGATATTTCAATAATGAATCCTTATGGAAAAGTTCCTATATTAGTTGAGAGAGATTTAGTTTTATATGAATCAAATATTATAAACGAATATATAGATGAACGATTCCCTCATCCACAATTGATGCCTTCTGATCCTATTATGAGAGCTAGAGTCAGATTATTTTTATATAATTTTGAAAAAACATTATTTTCTAATATACATAAATTAGAAAAAAGAAATGATGACATTGATACAATAGAAGCAAGAAATAATATTCAAAATGGATTAATTCAATTAGCACCTATTTTATCTAAAAATAAATTTATGTTAGGAGATGATTTTTCTATGTTAGATATTTCAATAGCACCTTTATTATGGAGATTAGATTATTATGGTATTAATTTACCAAAAAATGCTGCTCCATTACAAAAGTATGCTGAACGTATTTTTTCTAGACAGGCATACATAGAATCACTTACTCCTGCAGAAAAAATAATGCGAAGATAAATATAATATGAAATATACAACCAAACCATATTTAATACGTGCTATATATAATTGGTGTATAGATAATAAATATTTGCCATATATATTAGTATATATAGACGAAAATTTACAAATTCCATTATATTTAAAAAATCAAGATTCTATAGTTTTTAATATTGATCCAGAAGCTGTATATAATTTAGAAATAAATAATCATTTTATTAACTTTGAAGCTAGATTTAATGGTAATAAAGAATTATTATCTATAAATATAGATAATATAATATCAATTTATGCTTATGAAAACCAAATTGGTTTACATTTTGATATTGAATCTTCAGCAAAAGCAAATAATATAGAAAATAAATCTATAAAAAACAAAACTAAGTTACGTTTAGTAGATTAAAAAATTTGTAAATTTATATTAAAATAATATAAAATAGAATTATAATTTATTATATTTCTTGCATAATGCCGGCTTAGCTCAGTTGGTAGAGCAGCGCACTTGTAATGCGAAGGTCGGGGGTTCAACTCCTCTAGCCGGCACCAATAAATTTTAAATTTATTTTATAAATTTAGTGACAAATAAGTTTGTTTTCGTATATAATTATTCTATAGATCCCCGATAGCTCAGTTGGTAGAGCGACGGACTGTTAATCCGCAGGTCGCTGGTTCGAGCCCAGCTCGGGGAGCCATGATTATATTATGATATATAAACTTCAAATATCTCACATCTTATTTTCAATTGATTATTATCAAAATTTTTCAATAATATTTATTATTAAAATAAATATTTTATTTTTATAATTGTTCATTATGACTATCATTCATGAAGAAGTAAAAAAACGTAGGACATTTGCAATTATTTCTCATCCTGATGCAGGTAAAACAACTATTACAGAAAAAATATTATTATTTACAGGAGCTATACAAATTGCTGGTAGTATAAAATCTCGTAAATCTAATAAATTTGCTTCTTCAGATTGGATGGAAATAGAAAAACAAAGGGGTATATCAGTAGCATCATCTGTTATGCAAATAGAATTTATGGATCATATTTTAAATTTATTAGATACTCCAGGACATGAAGATTTTTCTGAAGATACATATAGGGTATTAACAGCAGTAGATGCTGTATTAATGGTTATAGATGGGGCTCATGGTGTTGAACCACAAACTATTAGATTAATTAATGTATGCAGAGCTAGAAATATACCAATAATTACTTTTGTAAATAAAATGGATAGAGAAGTAAAAGAACCATTAGAAATTATGGCAGAAATTGAATCATATATAAATATGTCAGTAATTCCTCTTTCTTGGCCAGTAGGAATGGGAAAAAATTTTCATGGAGTAATAGATTTAATAAGAAATCATATGAAAATTTTTAAACCAGGTGAAGATAATTTAAAGCAAACTTGTGAAATTATATATGATATTAATCATCAAAAATTAACTAATTATGGTGAAGATTATAAAAAAGCAATATCAGAGATTACATTAATAAATGATGCCATGCCAAAATTCATGTACGATGAATTTATAAATTGTAAACAATCTCCTATGTTTTTTGGTTCAGCTATTAATAACTTTGGCATAAAAGAATTATTAAATGCTTTAATAAAATACGCTCCATCTCCTCAATCTATGCAAACATTACAGAGATTGATATCACCATATGAAGAAAAATTTTCTGGAGTTGTATTTAAAATACAAGCTAATATGAATCAATTTCATAGAGATAGAATAGCATTTATACGTATTAGCTCTGGTAAATTTACTAGAGGGATGACATTGAAATTAACAAGAAATAAAAAAGAAGTTAAAACTAACAATGTTGTTTCTTTTTTATCTAAAAAAAGATCTATATTAGATGAAGCATATGCAGGAGATATAATAGGAATCCCTAATCATGGTACCTTAAGATTAGGAGATGTATTAACACAAGGTGAAAATTTACAATTCATAGGTTTACCTTTTTTTGCTCCAGAAATATTTCAAGAAATAGAAAGCAAAAATCCTCTTAGAGTTAAACAGTTCAGAACTGGGTTAAAGCAATTAGGAGAAGAAGGCGCGATTCAAATTTTTAAGCCTATAAATGAAAATATTATATTGGTAGGTGCTATAGGTAATTTACAATTTGAAGTTATAGCACATAGATTAAAACTAGAATATAATGCAGAAGTAATATTTAAACCAACTAAATATATAATTTCACGTTGGATCATGTCTAATAATAAGAAAGCTATGGAAAAATTCATTAAATTAAATAGTCAAAATATTGCATTAGACGTTTCAGAAGCAATTGTGTATATTGCTAGTTCTAAATCACAATTAAAAGTTGCTCAAGAATTAAATCCAGATATCAAATTTTATACAATGAAAGAATATGGTTCAAATGAAATTTATTAAATAAACTATTTTTATAGAGTTAATTTTTATGTCTTGGAAAAAAATAATATTTATTTTGATTTTTATTTTATTTTTTACTATTTATACTGGTTATAAATTAGGTTACTGGCTTGTAGATAATGCACCATCTTCTTCTTTAGTTAATATAAAACATCAAAATAAATCTTTATTAGATGCAAATGGTAATCTTTATATTCAATCTCCACCACAACCTTTAAACGAAGGTTCTTTCATTAATAATATTAAAAACAAAAAAAACAATATTAATACACTTGATTTATTAAATTAAATATATTTAATACATATTGATGTTTGTAAAACATATAAAGTTGACTAATAAACCTTAGTAATTTATAGTTTTTAAATAAGAATATAAAAATTACTTATAATATATTTAATATTTATAATATTAAATTATAAAAAATACATTTATTTTAGATTTTTTCTAAAATATTTTTTTAACATTTTTATACATAAGTTCAGACTATATAAAAATTATGCTTACAAATCCATCTAAAAAATATGTGCCATTTCGTCCCTTTAAAAAGGATTTTTCAGAAAGAACATGGCCTAGTAAAATTATTACCAAAGCTCCAATATGGATGACAACTGATTTACGTGATGGTAACCAATCATTGGTAGATCCAATGAGTACTCATCAAAAATTGAGATTTTTTGATCAGTTAATTAAAATTGGTTTTAAAGAGATCGAAATAGGATTTCCTTCTGCATCACAAATAGAATTTGATTTTATACGTAAATTAATTGAAGAAGAAAGAATACCTGATGATGTAACAATTATACTTTTAACTCAAGCACGTGAAGATTTAATCAAAAGGACTGTTGAATCAGCTATTGGTGCAAAAAATATTATGATCCATATGTATAATTCTTGCGCCCCATCTTTTAGAAAGATAGTTTTTCGTATGACTCGTGATGAAATAAAAAATTTAGCTATTCATGGAACGGAATTAGTAAGAAATTATACTAGCTTATATCCAAAGACAGAATGGCGTTTTGAATATTCACCAGAAGTATTTAGTACAACAGAATTAGATTTTGCATTAGACATATCTAATGCAGTCATAGATACATGGAAACCTATATCAACTAATAAAATGGTTTTAAATTTACCATCTACTATAGAATCTAATACTCCAAATATATATGCTGATCAAATTGAATGGATGCATAATAATTTATCACATAGGGATAAAATTTTATTAAGTGTACATCCTCATAATGATAGAGGAACATCAGTAGCTGCTGCTGAACTATCTCTTTTAGCAGGGGCAGATAGAATAGAAGGCTGTTTATTTGGTAATGGTGAAAGAACTGGTAATGTAGATTTAATTACTTTAGCATTAAATTTATATACTCAAGGTATTTCACCAGGATTAGACTTTTCTGATATAGATGAAGTTATACGTTGTGCAGAAGAATGTAATAAAATTTCAGTACATCCTAGACATCCTTATGCTGGTGATTTAGTATTTACTGCTTTTTCTGGATCACATCAAGATGCTATTAAAAAAGGATTTGCACAACAAAAACCTGACTCTATTTGGGAAGTACCTTATTTACCAATTGATCCTGCAGATTTAGGAAGAAGCTATGATGCAATTATTAGAGTAAATAGTCAATCTGGTAAAGGAGGGGTAGCTTATTTATTAGAGCAAGAATATGGATTAATTATTCCTAGAAGATTACAAATAGAATTCAGCAAAATAATACAAAAATTAACAGATGAAACTGGCAAAGAAGTTACAGCATCAACAGTATATGCAATTTTTAAAAAAGAATATTTAGATCAAATTACTCCTTGGAAATTAATAAAACATCGTATAGATGGAAATCCAGATAGTCTTGAAAATCAAAAATTTAATATCAAAGTAGAACTTTCTTATAATAATGAAATTCAAATAATTGAAGGAACTGGTAATGGTGCTATCTCTGCATTTATTTCTTCTTTAAATATACCAATTAGAATTTCTGATTATCATGAGCATGCAATAGGTACTGGTACTAATACACAAGCAGCATGTTATGTAGAGTTGAGAGTTGAAAACTCAAGTACAAGTTTTGGTGTAGGTATAGATAAAGATATTGTAACAGCATCTTTTAAAGCAGTATTAAGTGCTTTAAATAGATATCAAAATAAACAAAAATAATTTTTTGTATAATTAAAAGTCTTATTGTATTTTATATATATTTAGTAGTAATATATTAAATATATCAAACTTTTTTTTAAAGTGTGTAAGTAAAATTACACACTTTTATTTTACTTATATTAATCTTATATATATTATTATGCTTCTCAAAGAGCAAAAAATTAAATTATCTTTATTATTAAAAAATATTATAAAAGATAGTATCAATATTAGTATTGATAATATTGTTATCAATCAGCCTAAATTATTAATACATGGAGATTTTTCTACAAATATTTCTCTTATATTAAGTCAAAAATGTCAATTAAGTGCAATGAATATTGCTAGTATATTAGTTGATCATCTTAATAATAATATTCATTTAATTGAATTTATTGATAAAATTGAATATGTCAAACCTGGATTTATAAATTTTTATAGAACTCATCAATCTAAGGTTTCAATAATAAAAGATATTGAACAACTAAGTTCTAATTATGGAAAAAAATCTAAAAATAATCAAAAAATTATTGTAGAATTTGTTTCTGCTAATCCAACAGGTCCATTACATGTAGGTCATGCAAGACAGGCTGTAATAGGAGATGTTTTATGTAATTTGTATGAAACTATTGGGTATGATGTTACTAGAGAATTTTATTATAATGACTCTGGTAATCAAATTGATAATTTAGTACATAGTGTCATAGCACGAGCAAAAAATATAGATATAAATTCTCCTTTATTTCCAGAAAATGGATATAAAGGAGAATATATTGTAGATATTGTTAAACAATATCTACAAAGGTCTTCTATAAATAATAATGGTTTATTAATTGAATCAGATGGAGATATTGAAAACCTAGAATTGTTAAAAAAGTTTGCTGTAGCATATTTACGTAAAGAACAAGATATAGATTTAAAAGCATTTAATGTCAAATTTGATAATTATTATCTGGAAAGTTCTTTATACTCTAGTGGATTAGTAGAAAAAACTGTTAATAAAATCATTAATAATCAATTTACTTATGAAAAAGATGGAGCTTTGTGGTTAAAGACAACTTCTTTGAAAACAGGAGATGATAAAGATCGCGTAATGAAAAAACGAGATGGTAGTTATACATATTTTGTACCTGACATAGCTTATCATAAAACAAAATGGGATAGAGGATTTAAAAAAGCTATTAATATACAAGGTAGCGATCATCATGGTACTATAGCTCGAGTTAGAGCAGGATTACAAGCTTTAAAAGATAGTATACCAATTAATTATCCTACATATATTTTACACAAAATGGTTAAAATAATTAAATCAGGTCAAGAGGTTAAAGTTTCAAAAAGATCTGGTAGTTATGTGACTATGAGTGACTTAATTAATTGGGTTGGTAGAGATGCAGCTAGATATTTTTTAATACAACGTAAAGCTGATACAGAATTTACTTTTGATGTAGATTTAGCCATATTAAAAAATGAAGAAAATCCAGTTTTCTATATACAATATGCACATGCTAGAATGTGTTCTATCATTAAAAAATCTACATTAAGTAATGAAAAAATAATTAATGCAAACCTAGAACTATTAAGAACCACATCAGAAATAGAGTTATTAAAAATATTAAGTGAATTTCCTGAAATAGTAGAGCAATCAGTAAAAGAATTATCACCCCATAATATGGCATTTTGGTTAAGAGAATGTGCTTCTAAGTATCATCAATGGTATAATTCTGATAAAATTATTACTAATAATCCTGATTTAACTGCATCACGTTTAAGATTGATGAAAGCTACTAAGCAAGTTTTATTAAATGGTTTAAAAATAATTGGAATATCTGCTCCTGAAAGTATGTAAATATTCTTAATAAAATTATGGCAGTAAGAAGATTTAAAAACATATATAGAAGAAAATATATGAAATCAAAATATTCATCATTTAGTATTGGATTAATTATAGGTTTAATAATTTCAGCAATTTTTGCATCTTATATAACTAAATTACCTATTCCATTTAGAGATAAAATAGATCAATTACAAAAAGAAAATTATGCTTTATCTTCTATTAGTAAAGAAAAAAATCTATTGAAACTACAAGATTGCCAAAAGCTTATGAAAAATAAAAAAGATTTATTAATCAATAATCCTATAAATGATTTAAATATCATAAATAATGATATGAATATAATTAATCAATATAAAGAAATAAATAATAAAACATATTACTTACAAGTAGGATCTTATAAAAATATTAATAATGCTCAATTGTTTAAGAACAAAATAGAAAAATTTTTAAATTTAAAAATTATAATTCAAACAGCAAAAAATAAAGATTACAATGTATATCGTGTTTTAATTGGTCCTTTTTTGGATATAAAAGAGATAGATACAATACAAAAAAATATCTTAGATAAACATAACATAAAGTCTACAATAATTATACGACAATAAAATTTAATGAATATTAAAAGATTATTTTATATATTAATATGTTTCTCTTTTGCGCAATTTGCTTATTCACAAAAATTGATTGATCATAATAATAAAAATTATCAAAAAATAGAAGTTTTAGAATTTTTTTCATATAACTGCAAATCTTGTTTTTCAATTTTTAATAATACAAATCAATTTAATTTAAGTAAAAATCAAGACTTATTTTTAAAAATACCAATATCATTTAATATTGGAATGAAAAATTTACAGCATTTATTTTTTACGATTAATTTATTAGGACGTGAAGATTTGCATAAGGAAATTTTTAAAGCTATTCATAAAGATGGTATAAAATTATATAACAAAAAAGATATAGATGAATGGATTATAAAACATCAAATCAATATTAAAAATTTTAATCAAATTTTTTATTCTTATGATGTAACTTCTAAAGTACAAGCATCTAATTTATTAGCTAAAATTTATAAAATAAATTATTTACCTGTTTTTATTATAAATAGGAAACTTATAACATTGCCAAAATATGAGAATGTTATAAGTGATATTTTATTAAATATGTTATTTTATAATAAATTTTAAAGTCTTGATTCTATAATTACTTTTTCTAAAATATTAATCATAATATTAATTTCATCTTCTGTAATATTTAGAGCTGGCATAAATCTTATTAAATCTTTTCTTGGTGAATTTATCAATAATCCTTGTGGGTTATAATTTCTGGCCATTTCAACTATTTTAGGTCCATCATCATACTCATTCAAAATTAAAGCTCTTAACATACCTAATCCTCTTTCTCCTCTTAAATTTAAACGATTAGCAAGTAAATTTAATTCTAAAGATAATTTATCTGCCTTTAAATTTACTGAATTAAGGAAATTAGGAGAATTTAATATATCAATTATAGTAACTCCAACCGCTGTACATAGAGGATTTCCATTATAGGTACCACCTTGATCACCATACTCAAAAACAGAAATATTTTTTTTGCAAAGCAAAGCAGACAAAGGAACTCCACCACCAATACCTTTTCCTAAAGTCATAATATCTGGTTCTATATTAAATTGTTGATATGCAAATAAAGAACCTGTTCGTCCCATTCCTGTTTGTACTTCATCTACTATTAGTAATATATTTTTTTCTTGTGATATTTTTCTTAATTCTCTAACAAATAATTTATCAGCAAGAATAACTCCAGCTTCTCCTTGTACTAGCTCTAGCATAATAGCAACAGTCTCATTATCTATTAGATCAATAACAGATTCAATATTATTTAAAGTAGCTTTATAAAAACCATCTACTTGTGGAGCAAATTTTTTATCCCATCCTTGTTTTCCTGAAGCAGACATAGTAGCCAAAGTGCGACCATGAAAACTATTATGCATTGTAATAATTTTATATGCTCCATTTTTTTTTATTTGACCCCATTTTCTAGCTAATTTAATTGCTCCTTCATTAGCTTCTGCACCACTATTTGCAAAAAATACTTTATCAAAACAAGATGATGATACTAATTTAGAAGATAATTGAATAGAAGGCAAATTATAGAAAGCTGGAGATGGATTTATCAATAACTCACTTTGCTTATGTATAGTTTCTTTTATTTCATTTGGGCAGTGTCCTAAAACATTTACCGCCCAACCTTGCATAAAATCTAAATATGATTTACCATCAGCATCTTCTAACCAAGAATTATGTCCTTTCACAAAAATTAAATCAGGACGATTGATAATATCCATAAGACTTTTTGTGTTATATTTACTAGTTTGCATATATTACCTTCTAATATTAGATATTGATCAATTTTAAAAATTAAAATTTAAACATATCAGACATTTTATAAAAATAAAATTCAATTATTATGATAAATTATCAATTTTGCTATATATAATATAATGATATTTATATATACATTTTATTATAATATAAAAATACTGTTATAGAATTTAATAAATCCGATTATATATGAATAATAAAACATTAATTATTGCAGAAAAACCTTCAGTAGCAAATGATATATCAAAGGCACTAGGAAAATTTACAAAAAAAAATGATTTTTTTGAAAATGAATGTTATGTAATAACTTCTAGTATTGGTCATTTGCTAACTTTAATAGCACCTAACGAGCCTAAAAAAGGTAAATGGAATCTTAATAACCTTCCTGTAATACCTGATATATTTGAATTATCTCCAACTGATAAAAAATGTGCTGAAAAACTAAAAAATATTATTAAAATCATAAAACGCAAAGATATTGATACTATTATTAATGCCTGCGATGCTGGTAGAGAAGGTGAATTAATATTTAAATATATTATACAATATTCTAAAAGTAAAAAACCTATTAAACGTTTATGGCTACAATCTATGACTAAAACTGCAATATGTGATGCTTTTAATAATTTGCGAGATAATGAGCAAATGAAATCTTTAGAAGATGCAGCCCGTTCCAGAGCTGAAGCTGATTGGTTAATAGGTATTAATGGTACAAGAGCTATTACTGCATTTAATAGTTTGGAAGGAGGTTTCTATAAAACAACTGTAGGTCGTGTGCAAACTCCTACTTTATATATAGTAGAAAATAGAGAAAATAAAATTAGAAATTTTAAAGCAAAAGAGTTTTGGGAAATTCACGCCAAATTCATATTTAATGATATATATTATCAAGCCAAATGGATAGACATAAATTTTAAAAAAGATAAAAATTTTCCTGAAAAAAATGAATCTCGTATTTGGTCATTAGATAAAGTTAATAGTATTATAGAATCTTGTCAAAAAAAAGAAGGAACAGCTAAAGATGAAATTAAAATTTCTAATCAATCTGCACCTTTATTATTTGATTTAACCTCTCTACAGCGTGAAGCAAATAACAAATTTGGTTTTTCTGCAAAAACAACTTTAAGTCTAGCTCAAAATTTATACGAAAAACATAAATGTTTAACATATCCTAGAACTGATTCTAAATATCTACCAGAAGATTATTTAACAAATGTGTATGACACTCTTAATAACATAACAAAATCAGAAACAGATATTGATAACATAAAAAAATATGCAAGCAAAATTATACAGAAAAAATGGTTATGTTTAAATAAAAAAATATTTGATAACAAAAAAATATCTGATCATTTTGCAATTATTCCTACACCACAATTACCAAATAATTTAAATGAATTAGAATATAAGATTTATAATTTAGTATTAAAAAGATTTTTAGCTATATTTTTTCCTGCTGCAGAATATGAAATAGTAACAAGAACTACAAATATTAACTCTAATATATTTATAAATGAATATAAAGTATTAAAATATTCAGGTTGGTTAGAAGTATATAATAAAACCAATGAAAATAATATTTTTCCTAAAATAAAAAATAATGATGTAGTTAAAGTTGATAAAATAGAAAAAATCAATGAATTTACAAAACCACCTGCTCATTATAATGAAGCTACTTTACTATCTACAATGGAAGTAGCTGGAAAATTAATAGAAGATGATGAATTACGTGAAGCTATGATTAATAGAGGACTAGGAACACCTGCAACTAGAGCATTCATAATTGAAGGATTAATCAAAGAAAATTATATTAGAAGAGAAAATAAAGATTTAATTACAACGGCAAAAGCAAGACAGTTAGTAAATTTGCTATCAGGATTAAATATAAAAGAATTAACTTCCCCTGAATTAACTGGCGAATGGGAGTACAAACTAAAACAAATTGAACAAGGAAACTTAAATCGATATCAATTTATGTCTGAAATAGTAACAATGTCTAAAAATATCGTACAAATTACTAAAGAATATAAGAATGATACAGTACCTGGTAATTATGTAACATTGAAACATAGTTGCATACTATGCAATGGTATAGTTAAAGAAAATTATCGAAAATATGCTTGTATTAATTGTAATTTTTATATAAATAAATATCTAGCTAGTAGAATGTTAGATATTATAGAAATAGAAGAATTGTTAAAAAATAAACAAATTGGACCTCTGTCAGGCTTTTTAAGTAAATCTTTAAAACCTTTTAGCGCATCTTTAAAAATAAATGATGAAGGTAAATTAGAATTTGATTTTCATAAAAATGAAAAACACTGCGAAAATTTTGAAATTATTAATGATATATCACTAGGAAATTGCCCAATATGCAAATTACATAATGTAGTAGAAAGCAAAAATTATTATATTTGTGAAAAAAATGGTAATTTTGAAAATAATTGCAATTTTTTATGTAGCAAAAAAATTTTGAATCAAATTATTTCCAGAGATCAAATGAATAAATTATTAAATAATGGAAAAACTGATTTATTAGAAAATTTTATATCTATAAGAACTAAAAGAAAATTCAAAGCCATAATATCAATAGATTCTAAAGGAAAAATAAAATTTATTTTTAATAAAAATAATGTTAATAATAAATAATATACAAAATTATCAGAAAAAGATTGCTATCATATTCTGATAATTTTTATTAATGTTAAATATCAATATTTTTGACTAATAAAGCATTATTCTCAATAAAATTCTTTCTCAATTCAACATCATCACCCATTAAAGTAGTAAATATTTTATCAGCTTCTATAGCATCTGCAACATTCACTCTAAGTAATCTTCTGGAATTAGGATTCATAGTAGTTTCCCATAATTGCTCTGGGTTCATTTCTCCAAGACCTTTATACCTTTGCTTAGATATAGATTTTTCAGCCTCATTTTTTAGCCAAATCATTGCTTCCATAAAATTATTTGCTTGAAATTCTTTTTGTTTATCACCAACCCCTTTACGAACAAGTAATTTTTTATTTTTAATTATATTAAATAAATTTTCACCATATTGAATTAATGAACAAATATCATTATTTTTAAATAAATTTTTATTTAATACACTAATTATCTTATTACCATAATGCGATCTATATATTTCTAAGTAATAAGAATTTTCTTCTTCATTATGTTTAATTAATATATTTATTGTTTTCTTATTTTTTTCGAAAAACGAATACAATTTATTAACTGAATCTAATGCCGAATTATAGTTATCTAAATTAATTTTTATATTATCATATAAAGCTAATAAAATTTCACGATCTATAATTTTAGATAAGTTTGTCATAATACTTTCTGAATTTACATATTCTTTAGCTAATTTTATAAATTCATTTTCATTTATAGTAGTTAAGGTATCTGCAAATAAAATACTACTATTTTTTAAAGATAATTTGAGCATAAATTGTCTTGCTTCATCTTCATCTTTTATATATTTCTCTTCTTTTCCTAATTTTATTTTATATAAAGGTGGTTGTGCTATATATACATAACCTTTTTCAATTAATATTGGCATTTGTCTATATAAGAAAGTTAATAATAAAGTTCTTATATGAGCTCCATCTACATCTGCATCAGTCATAATAATCAACCTATGATATCGTAATTTATCTAAATTAAAATCTGAAGATATACTAGTACCAAGAGCAGTGATTAAGGTTGTGATTTGTTCACTAATAATTATTTTATCAAAACGTGCTTTTTCAACATTTAATACCTTGCCTCGTAATGGTAAAATAGCTTGAAATTTACGATCTCTACCTTGTTTAGCAGAGCCTCCAGCAGAATCACCTTCAACAATATATATTTCACACAATTCTGGATTTCTTTCTTGACAATCTGCTAATTTTCCAGGTAAAGAGTTATGCTCTAAAACATTTTTTCTTCTAGTCATTTCACGAGCTTTACGAGCAGCATTTCTAGCTTTAGCTGAATCTATAATTTTATTACATATTACTTTAGCATCATTAGGATATTCTAATAACCAAATATCTAATTTATTTATTATAATTTCTTCTACAATAGGACGTACTTCACTAGAAACTAATTTGTCTTTTGTTTGACTACTAAATTTTGGTTCAGATACTTGCACTGATAAAACACATGATAAACCTTCTCTAATATCTTCTCCTGAAATATCTATTTTCAGTTTTTTAGATAAATCATTATCAATAATATATTTATTAATAACTCTTGTCATTGCTGCGCGAAGACCTGTTAAATGAGAACCACCATCTTTTTGAGGAATGTTATTTGTAAAGCATAACATATTTTCACTGTAACTATCGTTCCACTGCATAGCTACTTCTAAACCTATAGGATTTTTTTCTTCTAAATGTTTTATTTTTGTATAAAAAATATTAGTATGAATTGGTTTTTTATTAATATTCAGATATTCCACAAAACCTTTAACACCTCCAGAATATGCGAATTCTTCTGATTTATTATGAATATCATCAATTAATTTAATATTAATCCCATTATTTAAAAATGATAATTCTCGTAACCTTTTAGCAATGACGTCATAATTATACTTAATAGTGTTAAAAATTTCAGAATCTGCTAAAAATGTAATTTCAGTACCAGATTTATTTGTATCACCTAAAATGATTAACGGAGAAATAGGTATTCCTTTTTCAAATTTAATCTGATATATTTTTCCATTTTTATGGATAACTAAATTTAACCATTGTGATAAAGCATTAACACAAGATACTCCTACACCATGAAGACCTCCTGATACTTTATAAGAATTTTGATCAAATTTACCACCAGCATGCAATTCTGTCATCACTATTTCTGCTGCACTACGATTTAGTTCATCTTCTTTATGGATCTCTGTAGGTATGCCACGACCATTATCTTTAATAGTAACTGAATTATCACTGTTAATAGCAACAATAATAGAATTACAATATCCAGCAAGAGATTCATCTATAGCATTATCTAATACCTCGAATATCATATGATGTAATCCAGTACCATCAGAAGTATCTCCAATGTACATACCTGGTCTTTTTCTAACTGCTTCTAATCCTTTAAGCATTTTTATAGAATCAGCACCATAATTTTGATTATCTGTTTTATTTGACATGTTTTTAGTATCAATTGTCATTTATATAATAACACCAAGTTAAAATTGAAAATGATAATGAATAATTCTAAATAAAGCATTAGACTATTATTATCTAGTTGATAAATTATATTTTAAATTAAATCCTCATCGGCATTACAACATATTTAAAATTTTCATGATCTTGAAATCTAATAAGAGCTGAAGAATTATTATCGTTACCTATAGAAAATATCAATGTATTAGATTTAATATTATTAATAACATCCAGTAGATAATTTACATTAAATCCAATATTTAAATTTTCATATTCATATTCAATATCTATTTCTTCTAAAGCTTCTTCATGGTTTGCATTATTAGAAGAAATACTCATAAGATTTTTTTTTAAATTTATTAAAATACCTTTAAATTTATCATTAGTCATAATAGATACTCTCATTAAGCTACCATGAAATACATCCCTCTTAATTGAAAATACTCTTTTATGATGATTAGGTATAACTTTATTAAAATCAGGAAATTTGCCATCAACTAATTTAGAAATAATTTCTATATCACTAAAACTAAATTTAATTTGATTAAAACCTACATCTATATTAATATCATCATCCATATTATTTAATAAACGTATTAATTCAATAATATTTTTTCTAGGAATAATTACTTCACGATATTCTCCTTGATAATCAATTTTCATTGAATTAAAAGCTAATCGATGACCATCTGTAGCTACAGCCTTAATAATATTTTTATCAAATACTAATAATAAACCATTCAAATAGAAACGTACATCTTGATGAGCCATAGCAAAATATGTAGTATTTATTAAATCAAATAAATTTTTTTGAGATATTTTTACAAAAATATCAAACTGCTCCAATTGATTAATTACAGGAAAATCTTTATATGGTAATGTTTGTAAAGAAAATTTACTTTTTCCAGATATGATTGATAAACGATTTTCAGATAATAATGATAAACTTACATTGTTATCACATGGTAAAGATTTTAATATCTCTAATAGTTTTCTAGCAGATAATGTAATATAACAATTACTATCGCTATATCCAAATTTAGTAAATACCGTGACTTGTATTTCTAAATCAGTTGCTAAAATAGATAAATTTTTATTTTCTTTCAATAGTAATATATTAGATAGTATAGGAATAGATTGCCTTTTATCAACTACACCAGTGACTTTTAAAATAGCTTTTAACAAATAATCACGATTAACACTTACAATTTGCATTTGTTACCCTTTTATTGTTTGCTCTAATACATGCAAAATATGATTTAATTCTGTATTTTTATTACGCACTTCTTGTATTTTTCTAACAGCATGTAATACTGTAGTATGATCTCTACCACCAAATAATAATCCTATTTCAGGCAAACTTTTTTGTGTTAGTTCCTTAGCTAAGTACATTGCAATTTGTCGTGGCAAAACAATATTTGAAGTTCTTCTTTTTGAAGACATATCTGTAATTTTTATTTTAAAATAATCTGCAACTGTTTTTTGAATATTATCTATCGTTATTTGACCATTAGATACTGATAATATATCCCTAAGTGCTTCTTTACAAGTATCAATATCCAAAATATTTTTGCCATGAAATCTTACATATGCTAATATTTTTCTTAAAGCTCCTTCAAGTTCTCTAATATTACTGCGTAAATGTTTAGCTATAAAAAAAGCTATATCTTCATTAATAATCATCTCTTCAGTCTTAGCTTTATGTAAAAGTATTGCAACTCGCATTTCTAATTCAGGTGGTTCTATAGCAACAGTTAAACCAGAATCAAATCTTGATATCAGTCTACTATCGATTCCTGATAATTCTTTTGGAAAACTATCACTTGTTATAATAATTTGCTTTTTTTTATTAGAAATAGACTCAAATGCATAAAAAAATTCTTCTTGTGTTCTATTTTTACCAGATAAAAATTGTATATCATCAATTAATAATAAATCTAAAGAATGATAATATTTTTTAAATTCATCAAAAGATTTTCGCTGATAAGCTTTTACAACATCTGAAACATATTGGTCAGCATGTACATAACGTACTATAATATTATCATTAATATTTAACATAGCATTACCAATAGCATGAATTAAATGAGTTTTTCCTAAACCAACACCACCATATAAAAATAAAGGATTATATAGACTACCAGGATTTTCAGATATTTGTAAAGCTGCTGCACGAGCCAATTGATTTGCTTTACCTGTTACATAGTTATCAAAAGTTAATTCTGAATTTAATCTAGATTTTTCATATTTTAAAGTAGATAGTTGTATGTTAGATTCTTTATTAATATTATTATTTCTATCATTAAAAATAATAATATTTTCATTAATTTTTGAAATAATTCTTGAATCAATATCAGAAATATTTTTTTCATTGTGTATAACATTTTTTAATTTCACTTGCTCAGAATTTTTTTTTAATTCTAATAATACTAAAATAGGTACACCATACCATTCTAAAGCTATTTTTTCTATATGATGTAATAAATTTCTTTTAACAAAATCCAACTTAAATTTATTTGGAGCTGATAAACGCAATATAGATTTTTTACTATCAAAATCAACTGGTATCAAAGGTTTAATCCAAGCACTTATTTGTTGTGGAGGTAAAATAGTTTCTAAACGTTTGATACATATAATCCAAAATTTATTCAT